>NZ_JBEXIL010000001.1:73963-348893 GCF_040608555.1 Micromonospora sp. NPDC005172 | reverse complement strand
GCATGCTCCGCCGCCTCGCCCGAGGCGAACCCGCCACCCGCCAACAACGCCTCACCTTCGACACACCCGACTGACAGCAATGTGAAACGCCCTCTGAGGGGTCGGCTCGGGCGTCGAGGGCCGCCCGGTAGCGCTGAGTTTCGTGTCGCAGTCGTTGATGGTCGCGCGGGCGGCGGTGATGGTGGGGGATGGGTGGTCGCCCAGCTGGGCGTCTGCCATCGCGGTGATCGTGTTCTCGATGCGGTCAGGGTGGAACGCGGTGGCGAGCCAGGTGTCGACCGGATCGGTGAGGGTCTCCTCGCGGAGGTGGACGTTGCGGGGATGGGTGACGTCTTACACGCGGTGCAGTAGATCAGGCCGCGAAAGACGTACGGGTTGCGGGCGCGGCGTTGCCGTTGCGGCAGGTCCAGACCCAACCGGTGTCGAGCGAGCAGCGTCTGCGCCTGTTCGAAGGTGGCCTCATCGATGATCGGTGGGTGGGTGATCTCGTTGGAGACCACCCACTTGTCCCGCGGGTTCCACCGCATGACACCGGTGTGACCGAGCGGAACGTCGTCGACGTCCAAGAGGACCGTCTCGGCGACTCGCGGATACGCAAACACGGCGGCACAAACTCCGCGACTGTCTTCGAGCACACCCAAGCCTGGCTCCGAAACGACGACAACGCGATACTCCGAGACATCCTCGGCCGGCCCTCCCGCGGCTGGACACCTTGCCAAGTGAGGCACTGTCCCAACTGCTCCACTACGGCCGCAACGGCCGGTACGAGCTGTCGTACTTCGAGGTCGGTGACACGCCGGGACGGAACGCCGATCGGGCGGGAAGTCAGGCCAAACTGACTAGCGTGCCCCTCGGCATCACCGCGGAACTGTTCGACGGCAACGGTTTCGACGGCGACGCGTGGTTCACCATCCCCGAAGGGCTCACCATGGTGGACGACGCTGACCCCGGCCGCTCGGGTCGGCCGGCCGACGTATGGGAGAACATCCTCTGGAAATCGGGCCCACCGACGCCTCGCGAACACTGATGCACCTCATGCAGGACGACGCCGTCGCCCGCTGGCCGTACGGCTTCACCCGGGTCTACGTCCTCTACACCAAGCCCCCGCTGGTCACTCAGCAATGTCGTAGCGGAGACCTTGCAGAACTAGCCGCCCAGCACCCGGGGCGCGGTCAGGGCCCGCACCGCTCTGGCCAACGCCTGCGCCCACTCTTGCTGCCCGGCCAGGGCCCTGCGCAGTTACGCCGCTGTCCCGCCCTGGCCGGCAGCATCCGCCGCCACGGCCAGCTCACCGAGGCCCTTGCCCAGCCCGATGACCGCGCTGCGCAGCACGGCGATGAGTGCGTCCGGCTCCCCGACCTCCACGTCGCCTTCGAGGAGCTTGGCGAGCCGGTGCGCTGCGTCCTGAAGAGACATAGCGTGGTCGGCGTACCCGGGAAAGTTGCGGATGAGGCTCATCGTGCCAGGACGGGGCTACGCGCGCCCGGGGCGATCCGGTAAGCCAGGTGTTCCTCAAGCTGATTCAAGCCCCAGAGAGGCCCGGAGTTTCCGGGCCTCTCTGCCTGTCCACCGCCGGCTCAGCCTCGTGCGCGGGCCGCCCGTTCGGTCGCCTCGTCCTCGGCGCAGGTCTTGTGGCAGGCCTGCCGTCCTGGTCCCGGGTTAAGGCGCCGGACTTGCAGATACGGCACGGCTGTCGGTCGCCGACGGCGCAGCCGCTCGTTCCGACGGCCAGTTGACCAGCCTAACCGCTGATTCCGGGCTGAGAACTACACCTGGGCTTTACGTCAGCGGTCACCCGGCCCGATCGACGGATCCGCGCTGATTGATCGGACCGGGCCCGAAAGGCGCGCTTTACGGGCTCAGGTTCAAGTGCCGAGCCCGCCCGCGCAGTACGCGGCGACGTACCCCTTGCGCCCCTTGTAGTTGACCGCAACCCAGGAGTTGTCGACCGGGTCGCTGCTCGTACAACGGTAGTTCTGCCCGACTTCTTCTCCGCAGCGATCCCAGACGGGCAACCGCGTGCCGGTGTACTTGACGATCAGCGAGGCAGTGGGAGACTTCGAGGTGCGTACGTTGTAGTACCCAAACCGATCCCACACATAGAGGTAGCAGGCTACGGCCGAGCGCGAGGAGTCTGCGGTAGCCGAGGCGTGCATGGCGCCTTGGTCAGCAGAGGCCGGTGAAACGCCTGCCAGCACGGTCCCGCCGGCGAGGATGGCTCCGGCGATCAAGCTGGTTACCCGTGGCATGACTTTCTTCATGGTTGCCCCCCCGGTGGTTACATGGTCTGGGAAAACGGTAGCTATCGAAGTACCTGAGTGGCCCGATCTGTCCGGCAGCCGGGTCAGCCCCGCAGCGGCGACAGCAGAGAGCTTGCGCTTCATACCCTTCTCCTCCTTGTGTGGTGTGCCTGGCACTTCTCTGATGTGGTAGCGGATTCCTGGTCGGAAACCGGCGGTTGCTGAGCATCCGACTGGGCCCTGGCCGACGCGGCCGGACGGCTGGGCAAACGCGTCGACGCTTTCGGCCCCGCTGTCGGACGCATCAATCTGGCGCTAAGCCTGACCTGCGGGTGGTAAGGCGGAACAGGGTCTGAGCTGTGCGGAACAGTTCCGCTCGCGTCGAATCGAGGGCTGCCTGCGGCTTGGTCCGTCGGGATGTTCCGAGGTGCGGGCCGTCCGATTTTCGGGAAGCCCCGAAGCCGCGCCAGTTCCTCCGCCGAAAACACATCCTGAGTCGCCACAAACTCACCACCCGAATTCCATCACCGGCGCCCGGGCCGGTCGCCGCGCTGCTGCTCGAGTACCTCGGCCAGCGCAGCAACATGGCCACCGCCACGAACCGCGAATCGCGCTGGCTCTTCCCGGGCCGCCGCGCCGGCCAACCACTGCGCTCCGACACACTGTCCGCGCTGGTCCACGGCCTCGGCGTCCCGGCGACCGCCTCTCGCGCGGCGGCGATCCGCCAGCACGTCCTCGACCTGCCCGCCCCGATCGTCGCCACCGCGCTCGGCTACCACCAGGTCACCACTGCCCGATTTGCTGCCGAATCCGGCACCACCTGGGCGAACTACGTCACACGCCGCGGCAAGTAGCTCATGCGATGATCGTGACCGAGCAGGGCTCAGGGCCAGGGCTGACCTCAAGCTCGAGAATGACTTCGGCGGCGGTGACGGTATCGGCCTCGAAACGCCCTCCATCGGCATCGCGGAACTCCACAACGGCCTGCAGCGCGGTGTTGATCCTGTGGTGCGTAACCTTCTGCTGTGGATCGACGGGGATGGTGGCTGGTCATTGCCGCCGCCAGTGTGTTGGCTCTGGTATCGCTTGCCTCAAATGTGACGACCCTGAACCAGCTCGAAGGCAAGGTGAACACGCTGCTGGTCGCTCGGCTGACCTTCAGCCAACTGGTCAATGCCGGTACGGTCTGGGCCGGGCTGGCGGTGGTATCCGGGTGGCTCGTCCGCCGCGCTGCCCCGGCTGTTGCCGCCGGAGTCGTCGCCCTGCTCACCGCTTGCATCGTGCACTACGGGGTGGGGACAGCCTTCGGAATGTTCGATCCAGATGTCTTTACGGCGAATTTGCACTGGCTCATGGCCGCGATGCTCGCTGGCGGACCACTCGGCCTGGTGGGCGCAATTGCTCGGCGGTTGGATCCGTGGGGGATGGCGGCCCGCCTTGCCGTCCCGGCCGGAGCCGTGCTCGAACCATTCGTCCTCGGTCGGTTCACCACTCCCGCGATCCTGCCCTGGCCGAACCGGGTGGCCGACTTCGTCAGCGGATCGGTGCTGTTGACGGCTGGAACGGCAGGATGCGTTTGGGTCCTCGGCCGGCGGGTGGAGACGGCGGAACGCGTTACATGAACGCCGAGCTCCCGCCGAGCTGTAAGCCCAGTTGTCGATGGTTGGAGACGTAGAAAGAGCCAGCGACCGCATCTACCCCTCAACTGTGATGGACCGCGGAAGCTCTGAAGTCGGTCCGGGACGATCCGGTGCGCGAGGTGAATCAGCGAAGCTTGCGGGTCAAGGCCGAGTGCGGCGGCGACGAGCTTCGGGTCGAGGGTTTTGACGAGGTCGCCTACGTCGCAGTGCCACCGCCGACCGCGAGATCCTCCGCAAGATGCCTTCTCGAAGATCCCGGCTCGACTACGACGAGTAGCTGAAGCGGGTTTCCGCGCCGAGAACTCGCGACAGTTGAATAGGCGCTCTCACCAGTAGGACGGGCCAACAACTCGCGCGGCAGCTTCAGCGAGAACCGACCTTCCGCCACTGACATCGGACCTCCTGTCGGAACGATTCAACACCGTGAGATCTTTCGGGATCCACGCTCATGGCGTGTTCCCGGCTGGATGTGGAGCCTTGCGCGTACGGATACCGGCCGCTGCTGCGGCCACGGTGAGCAGCAGGCAGGTGACGCCGATGCCGAGCAGCGGGAGCCATGGGATGGTGATGGGCACGGCGATGCCGACCAGGTCGGCGGTGATGGCGCGGCGTACGAGCCAGCCGAGCAGCACGGTGGTGGCACCGCCCAGGAGCAGGCCGGTGCCGCCGACGAGGGCGGCCTGCCAGATGGCAGCTCGCCGGACCTGATCGGGGGTCGCGCCGAGGAACTGAACCAGGTCGCGTTGCCGACGCCGCTGGGATCCGCCGATGAGGGTGGCGTTGACGATCGCGATGGCGGCGTAGAGGCCGGCCGGTCCGAGCAGGATGGTAAGGCCGAGCTTGTTGGCCTCGCGGGTCTGGGCCGTGGTGGCGTCGATCCAGTCGCCGGAGTCGAAGATCCGGCTGTGGGTGCCGGCGAGGGTGCGCTCAAGGGAGACGCGCGCCGCCGCAGCGTCGGCGCGCGGTAGGACGAAGACCGTCCCGGTGGCACGTTCGCTTGCGGGCGGGAGCAGGCCGGCCGGGATGAGGAGGTCGCCGTACAGGTCGGGTGCGTCGGGGATGACGGCGACGACCCGCAACGGGACCCGCTCGCTGGCGATCCAGACCGGCACAGTGCCGCCCAGGCCGATGCCGGCGTCGCTGGCCTCTGTGGCGGTGACCGCCACCACGCGTCCGTGGAAGTCGTCGAGAGTGCCGCGGGTGGCGGTCAGGCCCCGGGCGGCGGAGGCGGTGACGGGGTCGAGGATCTCGACCTGATCGCGCACGCCGGGACGGCCCTCCTCGTCACGCTGGAGCATGGCCTGCCGGCGTACGTCGGCGATCGCGACGGCCTTGTCGGACGCGACCGCCGCCGCTGTGGCCGGACTGGCCGCCTCGACGACGAGCGGTGCGCGCAGCCGGGCCCGATCCTGCGCGTTCGTCCAGTCGGCGGTGAAGCTGAGGGACAGCAGCAGCGACCCGGCGATGGCGGAGATGGCCACGACCGGGGCGGCGACCGCGGCGGTGGTGCGGGCGGCCGCACGTACCTCGTCGCGGGCAATCCGGGCCGTGACGTCCCGGGCGACGAACGGGCGGGCGAGCAGGGCGGCGAGCCGCGGAATGAGGGCGTAGCCGATGCTCATCAGGCCAATCACGACCACCTCTGGCAGCAGGATGGAGGCGACCAGGGCGAACAGCGGCGGCATGTCGGCGGCGACGACAACCACCAGGCCACCGAAAGACAGCGTCGCGACGGCGAGCTGGAGAATGCTCGGCCGGGTTCGCTCGATCGTGGCCTCCCGCAGGGCGGCGCTCGGGGCGATCCGGGCGGCGCGGCGTGAGGATCGCCAGACCCCGAGAAGCGCGATCACCGCACCGGTGGGCACGGCGACCGCCCAGGCGATCCACGGGCGCGGTGCCCGAAGGTCGAGCGTGGTGATCCCGATGGCCTCCACCAGCCAGAGAACGGCGGGGGTCAGCGCCGTGCCGAGCAGACCGCCAACCGTGGTGGCCGCGGCCGCGACGACGAGGGACTCGCCCAGCAGAAGCCGGCGCACCTGCCCTGGCGTCGCGCCGACCAGGCGCAGCAGGCCGAGCTCGCGCCGGCGGCCGGCCACGACGAAGCCGAACGTGCTGCCGACCACGAACAGCGCCATGAACGCCGATACCGCCGACATCATCCCAAAAATCGCGGCCAGGTCGTCGAGTTGGGCGCGCTGGTCGGCGGTGACGCCGGGCCGGCCGCCGGTGGCGTCGACGCTCCCGATGAGGGTCACGGTAACGGCGATCAGGACGACGCCGAACAGCAGCGCGACGAAGGCGCCCAGGTAGCCGCGCCATGAGCTGCGCACGGTCTGCCGGCTCAAAGTCAGCATCATCGCTCCAGGTCGGTCATCGTCGCGGCGATCTGACCAGCGTCGGCGTCCGTGAGGCGACCGACGATCTGCCCGTCGGCGAGGAACAACACCGCGTCCGCGTACGAGGCAGCCAGTGGATCGTGGGTCACCATGACGACGCTCTGGCCGCCGTCGGCCAGCGAGCGCAGGAGTTCCAGCACGTCGCGTCCGGTGCCGCGGTCCAGGGCGCCGGTGGGTTCATCGGCGAACAGGACGTCGGGCCGACCGTGCAGCGCCCGAGCGATCGCGACCCGCTGTTGCTGGCCGCCGGACAGCTCCGATGGCCGGCGCCCGGCCTGTTCGGCAAGGCCGACGTGAGCCAGGGCGGTCTGCACGGCTGCCGGGTCGACACGGCGTCCGGCCAGGCGGGCGGGAAGCGCGACGTTTTCGAACGCAGTGAGCGCGTCGAGAAGGTTGTAGGACTGGAAGACGAACGCCATCGACGTGCGCCGGAAGCGGGTCAGCGCGGTCTCGCCCAGCTTGTCGAGCTGAGTGTCGCCGACGAGCACCCGCCCGCCGGTCGGCCGGTCGAGGCCCGCGGCGAGCTGCAGCAGCGTGGATTTTCCGGAGCCGGACGGTCCCATGATCGCGGTGAACGTGCCGCGTTGGAACACATGGGTGACGCCGCGCAGCGCCTGCACCGTGCCGGCGCGCGAGCGGTAGGTGCGGGTGAGGCCGTCGAGCGTGACGGCCGCCGGGGATGCCTGGTTCATGCCCTCACTGTGCCGGCCGGCGCGGCCCACCACACGGGCTTGGACGCGACTTCGGGGTAGCGCGCACGCTACCCCGCCCGGCCGGCGCGAACCGTAGGGTTGGGCAGGTGAATGATGCCTGGACAGCCGTGCGGGGACGCCCCACGCGGTTCCTGGCGTCGGTGTGGCCGTGGCGTTCACTCGCGTACGTGGCCAGCACCGTGCCCATCGGTCTCGGTTGGCTGATCCTCCTGCTCGTGGTGCTCACGGTGGGCGTGGCCACGATCGTGGTGATCGCAGGACTGTTCGTGCTTGCCGGCCTTCCGACGCTCGCGCACCTCGCCGCCGCTGGCGAGCGGCACCGGCTCCGGCTGATCTTCCCCGGGCGGCCGGTGAGCCGGTTACCCGCTCCGCGCGATCGGGACCACGGCCGCGTGGCCTGGCCGGAGACGGGCGTCACGGTCCTGCTGGTGACGCTGTTCTGGCTCGTGGACGCCGTGGTGGTCGTGCTGCTGACGGCCCCGGTCCTGCTGATCCTCGCTCCGGTGCTGGTCCGTCACGACGTGGTCGAGGTCGCCGGCTGGCGGGTGGACGACACCGGTGAGGCGTGGTTGGCGGTGCCCGCCGGCATCCTCACACTCGTGCTGCTGGCGTACGCGGTCACCGCGCTGGCCTGCGGCCAGGCGGCCCTGGTGCGGCACCTGCTGGACCCGCCCGAAGCCCAACTGGCCGAAGCGGTCCAGCAGCTACGCCGCTCCCGAAGCGGGCTGGTCGACGCGTTCGAAATCGAACGTCGCCGGATCGAGCGCGACCTGCACGACGGCGTCCAACAGCGCCTCGTCGCGCTGACCATGACACTGGGCAGCGCCGAACTGGACCTGACCGACGGTCCCGGCCTCAATCTCGTGCGCGAGGCCCATCAGCAGGCCGAGCAGGCCCTCGCCGACCTGCGCACCACGATCCGGGGCATCCACCCCCAGGTACTGACCGACCATGGTCTCGCCGCGGCCGTGCACGAGATCGCCGATCGGTCACCGGTCCCGGTCCACCTCGATCTCGCCCTCGACGGCCGGCTCCCCCCGGCCATCGAGGCCGCGGCCTACTTCTTCGTCAGCGAAAACCTCACCAACGTCGCCCGCCACGCCCGGGCCCGATCGGCGCAGGTGCACGCCTGGACCGAGGACCACGCGCTGATCGTCTCGGTGGTCGACGACGGCGTCGGCGGCGCTGACCCGCAGGCCGGCACCGGCCTCGCCGGACTGCGCGCCCGGCTCGACGCCCTCGACGGCGACCTGCACATCACCAGCCCCGTCGGCGGCCCGACCCAGGTGAGGATGAGGTGCCCAATCCAGTGACGCCGCTGCCGAAGGCACTGCGCATCGTGGTCGCCGAGGACGCGGCCCTGCTCCGCGAAGGGTTGGTGCGAATCCTCGAACGCGCTGGCCACGACATCGTCGCGGCGGTCGCAGACGCGCCGGCTCTGCTCACGTACGCGGCCAACTGCCGCCCCGACCTCGTCGTCACCGACATTCGCATGCCACCCACCCACACCGACGAGGGCCTGCGCGCGGCGGCCACCATCCGAGCCGCCCATCCCGGCATCGCGATCCTGCTGCTGTCCGCCTACGTCGCCGACGCCTACGTCGGCGAGCTGCTCGACTCCGCCCCCGGCGGCGGCATCGGCTATCTGCTCAAGGACCGGGTCGGCCACGTACGCGACTTCCTCGACAGCGTCGACCGTGTCGCCTCGGGCGGCACGGTCATCGACGCCGAGGTCGTCCGTCAGCTCGTCGTCCGCCGGCACACCGACGGTCCCCTCGCCAGCCTCACCGAACGCGAACGGGAGGTGCTGGCGCTCATGGCCGAAGGCCACACCAACCACGCGATTGCCGGCAAGCTGTTCGTCAGCGAGGCCGCGGTGCGCAAGCACATCGGCAACATCTTCGCCAAGCTTCCGCTCGACCCGCACTCGGACCGCCGGGTGTCGGCCGTTCTCACCTATCTTCGCGGCTGACCGAACGGAATCGATCACGCCTGTCAGGCATGCCATCGGATCGGCGGCTACCACGCCCACATCAGCGGCCATGTTTCGATGGGCCGCTCTCGGCGGCATGCTGCGCTCTCATTCGAGGCAAACCCGCGCCAACAGCGTTGCACCGTCAACACAGCCGATTGACACAAATGCGAAAGGCGCTCTCAGTGTGCTGACGGTGCTCACGGTGCCTTCCGCGGTCGGATAACTCGCGGCTGAACGCACGGAGTTGGCACCTCATAATGCCGCGACTGCGAATACGCACATGCCCTCCTCGCTCGGACGTGTGGTGATAGAGAGACTGCCGTTCGGACATCCTCCATGCTGAAGGGGAGTTGGTCGCAATGCGAGCAATCAGCGACGAATTCTTCTTGACTATGGCAGAAGTGTCTGGTGCTCTTGTCGGCACACTTCTTGTCGGAGTCTTCTTCTACCTCGACTCCGACCTGCACAGGACCCGCCGGGGTTCAGCTGCAGCCGACCGCTACATGCGCTCGGGGGTGCGGTGGATCTTCTTGGTCTCGGCCATCCCGCTCATCGTGTCCCTCACGCTCGCTGGCCTGGAGCCGATCTGGGGTGCTCTTACTTTCCTCGCGCTCTCTGTCGTGCTGGTCGCCTCAACTGCCGACACGACCTATCGCACAGTCGCTCGTGGCAGCTTCGCCATATCGACCGCAGCGCGGCGGCGATGCCGAGCCGCTGGCCCATGCCGAGGGAGAAGGCGCCGACCCGTTTGTGGGCGACGGCCGAGAGACCGACCAGGTCGAGCACCTCGTCGACGCGGGAGCGCCGAATGCCGTTCGCGCGGGCCATGGCCAGCAGGTGGCTGACCGCAGTGCGCCCCGGGTGCACGGCCTTGGCTTCGAGCAACACGCCGATCTCGTGCAGTGGCGCTGTCGACGACGCGTAGGGCTCGCCGTTGACCAGCACGTCGCCCGAGGTCGGCGCGTCGAGACCGACGATCATCCGCATGGTCGTCGACTTGCCGGCACCGTTGGGGCCGAGGAAGCCGGTGACCTGTCCGGGCTTCGCCGTGAACGACAGGTGGTCGACGACCGTCTTCGCGCCGTACCGCTTGGTTACTTCACGTACCTGAATCATGCTCACCACGCTAGGTTCGGGCACAGCCCTCATCGTGGTACCGCGGTCGACTCTTTCGGCCCGCCGTTGGTACTCAGGTTCTACCGGCCATCGCTCGGCGAGCGAGAATTCCCAGTTCGACGACTGGCCGACCACACCGACCCGCCCAGGGGGCTATGCGGTCGACGGGGTGATGAGCTCATTGGCGACCCAACGCGCGACACCAGCCGGGTAGGGCGCCGGCAGTGTGAGCACGATGTGTCCGATGCCGGCGCCGATCGCCCTGTCGATGGCGTCGCGGGTGAGCCGGGGCTGGTCGTAGGAGACAGGCAGGTTGATCGAGTGGGTGATCGACGCCGGGTCGCGGCCGATCGCCGCGCAGTAGCGTTCCAGCAGGGCACCGCGGCTGACGGCGGCGTCGACGTCGCCGCTGGCGATGTTCCAGATGTCCGCGTGCTCGGCGACCACCCGCAACGTGGCGGCGGAGCGGCCACCGATCACGATCGGCGGATGCGGGCGCTGCACGGGTTTGGGGCTGGCAAACGCTCCGGTGAGGTCGACGTACGTGCCGTGGAAGTCGAACGGGTCGTTGCTGGTCCAGAGCCGCCGGATGACCGTGAGCGCCTCGGCGAGGCTGCCCACGGCGTCGGCCGTGTCGGCGAAGGGCAGGCCGTGCGCGGCGTACTCCCGCCGCGCGAGGGGATGATCGGGCCGCGACCCGACGCCGATGCCGAAGTCGAGGCGCCCGCCGGAGACGATGTCGACGACCGTGGCGATCTTGGCGAGCATCGCGGGAGGCCGGAAGCGGTTGCTGGTCACCATGACGCCCAGGCGCAGCCGCTCGGTCTGCGCGGCGAGGGCGGAGAGCAGGGTCCAGCCTTCGTACGCCGGTCCGCCCGGGTCTCCACCGATGGGCATGAGGTGGTCGAACAGCCATGCGTGCTCGATCTCAGCGATGGCGTCCGCTTCACGCCACACCCGCAGGATGTCGTGGTAGTCGACCTGCATCGGGGCGGTCATGAGCCCGAAACTGGGCGATGGCTTGCTTGGCATGGGTCTGTTCCTGCTTTCGGCGCGAGCCTGGAAGGTCTGGCTGTGTGACCAGGCGGACGCGCAGGCGCACGTCCGTCTGTCGCCGCCTGGTCAGTGACGTGCCGAGTGATCAGCGGCGGCGCAGCGCCGGATCGAGCAGAGCGGGCGGGGTGTCGTTCTTCTCGTGGGCGGCCAGGTCGACGCCGGGAGCCACAATCGTGTCGATCGCGTCCAGCACGTCGGCCGAGAGCACCGTGTCCGCGGCGGCGAGCTGCGAGCTGAGGTGGTCCATCGTGCGGGGGCCGATGATCGCGCTGGTCACGCCCGGGTGCGCGGTGACGAAGCCGAGCGCGAGCTGGATCATGCTGAGGCCAGCCTCGTCGGCAACCTTGGCGAGCTGCTCGACGGCGTCGAGCTTGGCGCGGTTGGCGGGGATGCTGACGTCGAAGCGTTGCTGCATGAAGCCCGCGCGGTTCGTGCTGATTCCCTGTCCGGCGCGGATCGCCCCGGAGAGCCAGCCCGACGCCAGCGGGCTCCAGGCCAGTACGCCCATGCCGTACTCCTGCGTCGCGGGCAGTACGTGGGTCTCGATGCCACGCTGCAGGATCGAGTAGTTCGGCTGCTCGGTCACATAGCGGCTCAACCGCCCCTCGCGCGCGGCCCACTGCGCCTGCACGACGCGGTAGGCCGGGAAGGTCGAGGAGCCGAAGTAGCGGATCTTGCCCGCGCGCTGCAGGTCCGTCAGCGCCGACAGCGTCTCGTCGTCGCTGGTCGTCGGATCCCACCGGTGCATCTGGTAGAGGTCGACGTGGTCGACGCCGAGGCGGCGCAGGCTGTTCTCCAGCGCGGTGACCAGCCACCGGCGTGAGCCGCCCCGCTGGTTGCGCTCGTCCCCCATGGGCAGGGTCGCCTTGGTGGCCAGGACGACGTCGTCGCGGCGTCCGGCGATGGCCCTACCGACCATCTCCTCGGACTGGCCGCCGCTGTAGGCGTCGGCGGTGTCGATGAGGTTGATTCCCGCATCGAGCGCGCCGTCGACGATGGCGGTGGCGTCCTCCTGGGTGGTATTGCCGATCTTGCCGAAGTTCATCGCGCCAAGTACGAGGGTGCTGACCTGCACACCAGTGCGACCCAAGGTGCGGTACTGCATGACTGTCTCTCCTTCAGACGTCCGGCGGTCCACGGTTTGGTGGCGACCCGCCGGCTGATTATGCTGGGTAAGCGGAGCAATGTTCCGGTACGAACGATACGGAACCACGTTCCGTTTACCAAGTGGAGTGACGGAGGTAACGCGACGTGGCCGACATCGACAGCGGTTCGGAGCAGCTGGTGCCGCGCAAGCGGGCCGACGCCCGGCGCAACGAGAAAGCCCTGCTCGACGCTGCCGCCGCAGCGTTCGTCACCTCCGGCGTCGACGTACCCGTGCGGAACATCGCCGTCCGGGCGGGCGTCGGCGTGGGAACGATCTACCGCCATTTCCCCACCCGAGCCGACCTCATCGTCGCCGTCTACCGACACCAGATCGAGGCGTGCGCCGAGGCAGGACCGGCCCTGCTGGCCGACAGTGACACGCCGCACGCCGCCCTGGCGCAGTGGATCGACTTGTTCGTCGACTTCCTGGTCACCAAGCACGGTCTGGCCGCAGCGCTACAGTCCGACGACGCCGCCTTCCAGGCCCTGCACGCCTACTTTCTCGACCGGCTCGTCCCGGTCTGCGACCAGCTCCTCGACGCCGCCGTCGCCGCCGACGAGATCCGCCCCGATATGGATGCCTACGGACTGCTGCGCGGTGTCGGCAATCTCTGCATCGGCGCGGG
Organism: Micromonospora sp. NPDC005172; assembly: GCF_040608555.1. Lineage (NCBI taxonomy): Bacteria > Bacillati > Actinomycetota > Actinomycetes > Micromonosporales > Micromonosporaceae > Micromonospora > Micromonospora sp. NPDC005172. Next base: position 335,985 of record NZ_JBEXIL010000001.1, on the reverse strand, counting down.
CAGCGATCCCCTCTACGACGCACGCCGCCTGGTCGACCTCCTCGTCGCCGGGCTTCGCGTCCGCTAATGCGGCGTCCACGAACGTCCACCGCGTGTTCGGTGGCCGTTGTGGATCCTCGCCTCGTGGGCGAACGACTCCCCTCCGGGCGGCGGGGCGGGCCACCTCATCCTCGCGGCGCGCGTGGAGGGCTGGAATCACGTCGGGACCGGCCGGCACCGGAAGGGTGCCGGCCGGCTCGACGGTGGGTGATCACCTCCGACAGCACACCGGCTACCCGATCGACACCAGCGAGTTCCTGGTCGCCGTCGCGGCGAGCCTCGGCTTCCTCCTCGGTATCGGTGCGGAGAACGTCAACTTCGGCTGGGTTGCCGCGCTGCTCGTCGGCGGGGGCTGAGCATCCACATTAGACATTGCTGCCGCAGCAGTGATCTAATTCGCGAGGATCGTCCATCTCCGGTCGGATTGTCCGACCGGGATCGAGAAGGAGTGTGCATGCCCGTCACCGCCGACTTCACCAAGCTGGTCGACAAGGCCTACCAGGACAAGTCCCTCACCGAGCTGGTCGACGCCCCGGTCGCGGCCCTCGCGGGGGTCAGCGACGGCGACGCCAAGCTCCTCAAGGACGCCTTCAACATCACCACCGTCGGCGACCTCGGACGCAACCCGTACTTCCGCACCGCCAGCGCACTGGTCGCGCTGACCGGCGGCACCAAGTAACACCCGTCACACCAGATGCCCGGTGGCCACGGCAACTCGTGGCCGCCGGGCATCTGCGCCCTCAGAACAGCCCGCGGACAGGTGCACCGCTACGCTGGTCTGCCGTAGTAGGCGCCGTTGACCGGCACCGACGAGGCGGGTGCTGCTGCTCACAGCATGTGGAAGTCGGCGAACTCGAAGCCCGGGCTCACCACGCAGCTGACGAGAACGTGCTGGTCGCCCGCCGGGCGCGCGGACTGCCACTGGCCCGCCGGCACCAGGATCTGCGGACACTCGGCACTCAGGATCGTCGGCTCGGAGTCCCTGCCGATGGTGAGCGCCAACGGGCCACCCGAGTGCCAGAACCAGATCTCGTCCGACCGCACGGTGTGCCAGGCCGACGTGTCACCCGGTGTCAGAAGGAAGAGGATCGCCGTCGCGGCGGCACGGCTGCCCGGGTAGCCGTCCGGCTCGAACGCGACAGCAGAGCGATAGGTCTCCCGGAACCAGCCACCTTCCGGATGCGGCTGCAGATCGAACTGCTCGGCAAGAGGCGGACGTGCGGTCATGGAGGCCACTGTAGTGACGTCACCGCGCTGCGGTCAGTGATCCGGTGCCGGCGGTGGTAGCCGCCAGGAGGGCGTGCGCGCCTCGATGTAAGGTCCTGCGCGTGACTGATCCACTCCTGCCGAGTGATCCAGTGGACCTGGGGGGCTACCGGTTACTCGGACGGCTCGGTCAGGGCGGTATGGGCGCGGTCTATCTCGGACAGGACGCCAACGGCCGGCGGGTCGCGGTCAAGATGATCCGGCCCGAGTACGCCGACGACACCGAGTTCCGCGGCCGGTTCCGCAGTGAGGTCAACCGGGCCCGGCAAGTCCCGCCGTTCTGCACGGCCGAGGTGCTCGACGCCGACCCCGACCATCCCACGCCCTACCTGGTGGTCGAGTACGTGGACGGGCCCAGCCTGGCCGAGGTGATCACCCGCAACGGCCCGCTGGGCGGGGGTAGCCTGCACAGCGTCGCGGTCGGGGTGGCGACAGCGCTGGCCGCCATCCACGGCGCCGGGGTGATCCACCGGGACCTCAAGCCGGCCAACGTGTTGTTCGCGCTGGGCACCCCCAAGGTCATCGACTTCGGCATCGCCCGGGCCTTCGAGGTGACCAGTCAGCACACCCGTACCGATCAGATGGTCGGGACGGTCGCCTACATGGCGCCGGAGCGCTTCGACACCGAACACCGTGCCCTGGTCGGCCCGGCCGCGGACGTGTTCGCCTGGGGCGCGGTCGTCACGTACGCCGGCACCGGGCGTACCCCGTTCCGGGCCGACTCGCCGGCGGCGACCGCGGCCCGGATCCTGACCCAGCCGCCGGAGCTTTCCGGGTTGCCGGACCGGTTGCGCGAGGTGGTGGCCCGCACGCTGGCCAAGGACCCGACGGAGCGGCCCACCGCGCACGAACTGCTCGACCTGCTGCTGGACCTGGATACCGACGTCAAGACCGAGCTGATCCGCCCGGAGCTGCTCCGGGCAGCCACGGCGGCCCGGAGGGCCAGCAGGTTCGGCTTCGGCCGCCGGCGGGCGGGCCGGGTGCGGCGGATGGTCCTGGCCGGTGGGGCAGTGCTGGCGCTGGGCGTGACCGGGGTCCTCACCACTCAGCTGCTGCCCGGGCTGGGAGTGGCCGGGAATGGGCAGGGCGGCACTCCGGTTCCGACGGGTGGCGCGGGCACACCCGGGCCGACCTCGTCGTCGAGCCGGGTCGCGGGACGTCCGGCGATCATCGACCGGCTGGACCGGCCTGGCCAGTGGACGGACAGCCGCGACGAGGCCGAGGGCCGGTGCGTCTTCGGCGACGGGCGGTTCGAGGCCCGGACCGGGATGTCGCCGGTGTACCGCTGCCACGGTCCGCAGGACTCCTTCAAGGATCAGACGGTCAGTGTCGACGCGACGCTCCTCACCCCGGGAGCGTGTGCGGCGATCTGGTTCCGGGTGGCCGGTGCGAACGCCTACCTGGTGTCGCTCTGCGAGACCGAGGTCCGACTGGGCGTGGACACCGACGACGGCGTCACCCAGGAGGCGCGGGCCGCAGTTGCCGGAGCCGTCCTGGGACATGCACGCCGGGTGGGAGTCGTCGTGCAGGGCGACACGGCGACCGTCGAGGTCGACGATGCGCCACTGATCACCACCACGCTCGGGCCGCCGTCCCTGACGGCCGGCCGGGTGACATTGGGCGTCATCGATGACGTCATCAGTGGCGACGCGCGCGCCGCGTTCGCCCGTGTGGAGGTCACGAAGCTGTGAGACACAAGCTGCTCGCCGCGCTGCTGTTGGTCGTGGTGATCGGCGGTTGCGGCACCGGCTCGCCGGACACCTCCTCCGCCGCCACCGCGTCACCGTCGGCCGTCTCGGGCCTCGGCGGGCCCGCGAGCGACCAGCCGGGCACCCCCACAGGTACGTCAAGCAGCGCAACCGTGCCGCAGCCCCGATTCGCCGACCTCACCCAGGGCAGCACCACGTCGGTGGTGACGCTGCACTCCTACGACCCGGCGAACGCATCCGCCGTCGTGGAACCGATCCTCTTCATGACCAGCGACGCGTACTGCCGGGCATTCAAGATCGAACGATCGGACGGCCGGTGTACGCACCTGGCGTACATCACGGAGGAGAGCCATACCAAGGTCACCGTACCGCTCGCCGACGACGTCGACTACTTCACGTGGGAGGACGCCCAGGGGGACGTGTGTATGGACGCCCCGGAGAAGGGGGGCACGTGTCCCATGACGGGCAAACAGTTCGCCGCGTGGTTCGCGTCCAACAAGGAGGCCATGGTCGCGGTCGCCACCGAGCTCGGCGTCATCACCCGCATGGCGATCGTCTACACGCCCTGATTGCTTCCCCGCTCCGGCGTTCGGAGGCGTGGGACGTGCGGCTCAGCCGGACTCGGACCCCTCGGCTGGCAGGTGCAGGTGTTGCAGGTCCTCCGGTACCGGTAGGTCCGGCCGGTAGATCAGCAGTGGGGGCTGGCTGTCGGTGTCGGCGCGGGCGGCGGGAGCGTCGGCGAGGGAGAACTGGTCGCGGAGTCGGCCGAAGAAGTCGTCGACGTCGGCGACGATGAGCTTCGCGCGGCGTCGGGCGGGGTAGACGGCGACCCAGTCGCCGGGGTCGAGGATTCCGTGTACGCGTCCGTCGACGACGACGGTGACCTGGCCCGAGCGAGGGAGCACCTGGACACCCACGGGTTCGTCCGGGGCGGTGACCATGCTTCGGTTGAACGCCATGTGCGGGGCGACCGGGGTGAAGACGAGGGCGTTGAGGCGCGGCGACAGGACCGGTCCGCCTGCGGCGAAGGAGTAGGCGGTGGAGCCGGTCGGTGAGGCGACCATGACGCCGTCGGCGGAGTAGGTGGCGAACAGCCGCCCGGACAGGTACACCGCCACGCTGGTCTGCCGGTCCCGGCCGAGCTTCTCGAACACGACGTCGTTGAGGCCGCTGAGGCCCAGCGGGACACCCCAGCCCACCTGGTCGGGCGTACCCCGTCGGGGGATGGGCGGGGCGGGCGCGGGACCGCGGCCGTAGCGCAGCAGGGTCCGAAGCTCCGGTGGGACCTGTAGCGGGCGCGACGCCCGCAGGGTGAGCAGCATGCGTTGCTGGATGGTTGCGCGGCCGGTCAGGGCGGCGCCCAGCACCCTCGGCAGGTCCGTCGCGGCGAACGGGGTGAGGAAGCCGACCCGGCCGGCCTTCACGCCGAGAACGGGTGCGTCGGCCTCGACCGCGACGGCGAGTCCGCGCAGGAGAGTGCCATCGCCGCCGATGGTGACGACGAGCTGCGGTCGCTGCGGCAGGTCGGCCAGCACATCGGCGGGGCTCTGCTCGTCCCGCCAGACGTCCAGGGTCCGCGCCGTGGCGCCGTGTTCGGCGCAGATCCGCGACACCAGGTCCGCCGTCTCGGCGGCCTGCGGCCTGGTCGGGTGTACGACGACGCCAACGAGCATCCGAATCACCACGTCCTCTTGGCTCCCGACGTCATCTGACGTGACCACTGCGGAAATACTCTACGGAGCGGTGGGGCGCCGCACTCCCATCTGCTTCGGCATCGGTGTGACTCCGGTGCCGGAGATCCTCGCCGAGGTGACGACATCGCTCGAATGGCTACCCCTGGCGCGAATCGGTTGCCGGTGCCCGAGCGCTCCGCCGCGGGCACGGTGCCGGCGGGTGGTAGAACGGTGTGTGGAGATCGGGCGGCTCAGCCAGGCGTTGGAAGAGATCTTCGACGGCGCGGTCGTGCATCACGGCTACACCGACTACCTTCGCGACTACGAGGTCATCGTCCACGTCACCGCAGACCCGCGTACCGGCATCCCGTCCGTTCACCTCCGCTACCTCTTCAGGTACTGCGTCGCAGCAGAGGTGCGGACGGCGGTGAGTCCCGACACCTGGCGGCGCTCCCTCGACGAGCGGCTGACCGACCCGGAAATCGGTCCGGATCTGGACGGTTTCGTGTGGGCGGTGCGCTGGCAGCCGCTCTACCCAGGTGCGGAGGTGGTGACGGACTCCGAGCGTGCACGGTCGTGGTCGGACGAGATCGGCATCCCCTTTCACGAGGTCCGCTTCGAGATGAACGCGCACACCCTGGCTCTCGTCTTCAGTGACCTCGAGGTGACGGAGGTGGGGGAGGGCTACGCGCCCTTCACGGTCACCAACGACGACTGACGCAGGGATCTCGCACCTCGCGTGGAAGACGCTGGGTGGAAACCGGGACGGACGCTTCCGCGCGTGCGCGTTCGGCCTCGATCTGCGCGACAGACCCGGTGACGACCGCCGGATCGGCTCCGGCGTCGAGGGTGGCGCGGAGCTCGGACTATGCCGAGGGCGGCAGGGCGTCGAGGCGGGCGCGGACCGACTCACTCGACGGATGGTCGAGGTCGGTGAGGATGCTCAGGGCCTGCTGCCACACCGCCCGCGCGGCGCCCGCGTCTCCCGCGCGAAGGTGGGTGTCGCCGAGGTGACTGAGGGTGTCCGCCTCGTGGGCGCGGTAGCCGAGTTCTCGGAACAGTCCGAGGGCCTGCCGGTAACAGTCGACGGCCCGATCGTGTTGGCCGAGGTGGTGTCTGGCGTGGCCGAGGCTGTCCCAGGTGGCGGCCGTACCGCCGCGGTCGCCCACCCGGCGCAGGAGGCTGAGCGCGTGTTCGCAGTATTCGACGGCGGTGGCGTGGTCGCCGAGCAGTGTGTGGCACCAGCCGACAGCGTTGAGTGCGAACGCCTCCCCGCGTTCGTGTCCGGCCGCGCGGTAGAGCAGGACGGCCCGGCGGGCGTGTTCCAGGGCGCCGGACGGGTCCTCCCGGTGCTCGTGCAGGTAGGCGAAGAGGCGGTGGATGAACGCCTGCCCAGCCGTGTCGTCGCTGTCCACATAGAGGTCGAGGGCGCGGTGCAGGTGCTCCTGCGCGTCGTCGAGCCGCTGCAACCGCAGGTCGGTGTGCGCGAGGCTGAGGTGGGCGCCGGCACGCGCGGCCGGAATGGCGAGCCGGTCCGCGCACTCCAGCGCGGTCCGCCAGGCGACGGCGCGGTCGTACCAGTACCCACGGCGTTCCAGGTACGTGTCGAGGGCCCAGGCGAGCTGCCAGGCCTCCCGGTCGAGGCCGGACTCGGCGGCGAGGCGCAGAGTGGCGAGCAGAGCGGCGCGCTCGGTGTGGAACCAGGCCGTCGCCTGGCCCGGGTCCGCCAGGTGCTCCGGCGTGTCGGCGGCTAACGGCGGGTCGAGCGGGAGCGGAATGGGGTCCCGCTGGGCGTGCACGAGCCGGTTCGCGGCATGCGCGGCGTGCGTGTAGTGGCCGACCAGGCGCGATCGCGCGGCCCGCCCGTCGTCGGGGGCAACCTCCTCGGCGGCGTACGCGCGCAGGAGGTCGTGCAGGGCGTACCGGCCGGGTGCCGGTTCGGCGACCAGGTTGGCGCGGACCAGTTCGGCCAGCAGGCGGCGGGTGGGGGCCAGCGGTTGCCCGGCGAGGCTCGCCACGGCGTACGCGCCGATGTCCGGGCCCGGGTGCAGGCTCGTCAGGTGGAACAGCCGCCGCGCGTCGGCGCTCAGCGCGGCCTCGGACCAGGAGAAGACGGCGCGTACCCGGGTGGTCGGATCGCCGGCGTCGAGGGCGTCCAGGCGGCCGTGCACGTCGTCGAGTTCGGCGGCGATCGCGGTCAGCGGGAACGCGGTCTGCTGCGCGCGGGCGCAGACGATGGCGAGGGCGAGCGGCAGCCGCGCGCAGGCGGTGATGATCTGCCGCACGGCGGCCGGCTCGGCGGTCACCCGGTCGACGCCCAGGCGGCGGGCCAGCAGGAGCCGGGCCTCGTCGGGGTCGAGGACGTCGACGGCGAGCGGGTGGGCGCCGTGCACGGTCACCAGGGGAGCGAGCCGGTCGCGGCTGGTGACCACGGTGGCCGACGTGGGTGCGCCGGGCAGCAGGAGCCGGACCTGGTCGGCGTCGCGGGCGTTGTCGAGCACGACGAGGATCCGCTTACCGGCCAGCAGGCTGCGGTAGCGCGCCGCCTGCACGTCCGGGTCGGCGGGAATCCGCTCGGGCGGTAGGCCGAGGGATTCGAGCAGGCCGCGCAGCGCGGCGGCCGGTCGGACCGGCACCCCGGCGGGGTCGAAGCCGCGCAGGTCGGCGTAGAGCTGGCCGTCGGGAAACCGGTGGGCCACCTGGTGCGCCCAGTGCACGGCGAGGGTGGTCTTGCCGACCCCGGCGGTGCCGGAGATCACCGCGAGCACGCCGCCGGTCGCCTCGCCGGTGGGCTCGGCCAGCAGCTTGTCGAGGCCGGCCAGGGCGTCGGTACGCCCCACGAAGCCGCGGACGTCCGTGGGCAGCTCCGCCGGCACCGGGGCCGGCGTACCGGCGGCCGGAGCGGCCCGGGGTTGCGGGGAAGCGCCCTGCAACAGCGCCTGGTGGAGCATCTGGAGGTTCGGTTCCGGGTCGACGCCGAGCGCTTCGGCCAGCCGGGTCCGCAGTGCGGCGTACTCCCGCAACGCGTCGGCGGTGCGCCCGAGCGCGTGCTGGGCCCGCATCAGCGCGGCGGTGAGCGACTCCACGAGCGGGTGTTCCGCCGCCAGATCGGCCAGCAGCCCGATGGTGACGCCCGGGTTGTGGGCACCCAGCTCGGCGTCCGCCCACGCCACCACGGCGTCCAGGTGCTCCCGGGTCCAGCTCTCCCGCATCCGGGCGGCCCAGTCACCGGCGATGCCGGCCAGCGGTACGCCCTGCCGGAGCCCGATCGCCGCGCGCAGGGTGGCCAGCCGTTCCCGGTCGTCTCCGGTGTCGCCGGCGCGCAGCAGCAACCGGCGGAACCGGTGCAGGTCGACCAGTTCCTCGTCGATCTCCAGCACGTACCCGCCGGAGCGGTGCACCAGCGGCGGCGGGTCGGCGTCACCGGCGGCCTCGCGCAACACCTGCCGGATCCGGGTGACGTGCGCCCGCAGGCTGCCCCGTGCGTCGACGGGGGCCCGCTCGCCCCACACCCGGTCGACAAGCGCGGCCTGTTCGACGACCCGGCCGGCGTCGACAAGCAACGCTGCCAACACCGCCCGCTGTCGCGGCGGCCCCGGGTCGACCGGTCGTGCCCCGGCGAGAACCTGCACCGGGCCGAGCAGCCGGTACCCGACCGGTTCGGCCCGCCCGTTCACCACGAGACCCGCACAGCATCAGCCACCTTCGGCGTCGCAACGATTCCACAACGGTACGGCCCATCGTCGGTTGCCATTCTCTTCGTGCTCGACCGGAACGGCACACGGGGGGTCCGGAGGTGTTCGGTCGAGCCGAGAGGGAGGGAGGCAGCCATGAAGATCGTCGTTCGCACCGTGGAGTCGGTGAAGACCACGCAGTACCCCGATTCCTGATCAAGCCTGGTGGGCGGCCGTCGTTCCCCGGCGGCCGCCCACCCCGGTGAAACCATCCTCGGAACCGGAGGTTTGTCATGCGCGTCGGCCTCAAGCCCTGCGAGTGGGAGCGCGTCGGCGACGGTCTGGTCGTCGTCTGCGACCCGAGCCGCTCGGTGCTGCTCGACGACCCGGACGGCCAGGTCGAACGCCTGCTCACCGTGCTGTCCGACCAGCCCGGAACGGTCGCCGAGCTACGTGCCGCCCTGGCCACCGACGGGATCCAGGTCAGCACCGACGACCTCAGCGGCGCGCTGAACGCGCTCGACGACCTGCGGTTGCTGCGGGACCTCGACCGGCACGTCGACCGAGCCCGGGCCGGCCGGGACTTCAGCAACCTCGCCTTCTTCGAGCTGTACGCGACCCTGGGGGCCAGCGAGGCCGACCTGCAGCGGCGGGTGCGCGACGCACACGTCCTGCAACTGGGCACGGGCGGGCTCGGCTCCAACGTGCTGCAGAACCTGGCCGGCCTCGGCGTCGGCAGGCTCACCCTGGTCGACGCCGACGAGGTGGAGCCACGCAACCTCGCCCGGCAGTTCCTGTACCGGGAGGCGGACCTCGGCACCACCAAGGTCGACCGCGCCGCCGACTGGGTGCGCGCCTTCCACTCGGGCATCACCGTCGAGGCCGTACGCCGCTGGATCGGCGGCCCCGACGACATCGCGGACCTGCTGCCCGGCGTCGACCTGGTGGTGTCCGGCGTGGACCAGGGCGAACGGATCGACAACTGGGTCAACGAGGCGTGCCTGCGCGTCGGGGTGCCCTGGATCCGGGGCGGCATGGTCGGCTCCCAGCTCATCTACTTCTCCGTCGACCCGGGCCGCAGTGCCTGCTACGAATGCCGGGTCCGCGCCTACGGCGACGGACGGGGCGTCCAGGCGTCGGTGCTGGAGCCGACCGCCATGACCGCGCAACGGCTCAGCGCCCGCATCTCCCGCGTCAACCGGGCCAACGGGCCGTCGGCGGCGCTGGTCGGGTCCCTCGTGGCGTTCGAGGCGCTGCGCTACCTGACCGGCTACGAACCGCCGTACGCGGCGGGCGCCGAGGTGCTGGTGGACCTCTCCGCGGGCTGCCAACCCAACCGTGAGCCGTGGCCACGCGACCCGGACTGTGCCATGTGCGCGGTGGCCGGCGCGCGCACCGCCGCCACCGCGTCATGACCGACGCGACGAGCACCGTACGGCTGCGCCCGCTGACGGTCGTCGAGGAGGGAACGGACGTCCTCGTCGGTGACCCGGAACGGGGCACCTACGTCGCGATGCCCGCGGTCGGGGGCGTCGTCATCCGGGCGCTGCTGGACGGCGCTCCGCTCGCCGAGGCCGCCGAGCGGGGCGCGGCGTTCGCGGGCGAGCCGGTGGACCTGGAAGACTTCGTCGCCGTCCTGACCGAGCTGGGGTTCGTGGACAGCGACCAGGCATCCGCGCCGGTGCGGACCGCCGCCGTACAGCAACGCTCCTGGACCGCCGGCCCCCCGGCGGCACTGGTCCGGCCGCTGTTCTCCCGGGTGGCGTGGGTGGTCTACGCCGCCGCCGCGATCGGGGTGGTGGCGTGCCTCCTGGTACGCCCGGACCTCTGGCCCCGGCCGACCGACCTCCTGCTCACCGACGACCTCGGCGCCAGCCTGCTGATCATGTTGCCGGTCACGTACGCCCTGGTCGCCGTGCACGAGGCGTGGCACTGGCTGGCCGCGCGCGCACTCGACCTGCGGACCCGGTTCGGCATCGACCGGCGGCTGTTCTTCCTGGTCTTCGAGACCGACCTGTCGCAACTGTGGAGCGTGCCGCGCCGCCGACGCTACGGCCCACAGCTCGCCGGGCTGGCCGTCGACATGGTCCTGCTCGCGGCGCTACTGGTCGGGCAGCTCGTCCTCGGGCCGGTACGCCCGCTCCCGGCGCTGGTGTTCGTCCTGGTGGCCAGCACGCTCTGGCAGTGCATGGTGTTCCTGCGCACCGACCTGTACGCCGTCCTGGTCACCGCGATCGGCTGCCGCGACCTGTGGCGCGTCAAGTCCCTGCTGCTGCGGCGGGCCTTCGGCCGGCTCGACGAGCGGCAGCGCGCCGAGCTGGACCGGGCCGACCCGCACGACGTGCGGGTGGGCGCCTGGTTCCGCTGGGTCTGGCTCGCCGGGTGCCTGCTCGCCGCCGGCTACTTCGTGCTGTTCTACCTGCCGCTGCTGCGCTACGCCGCCGACTGGGCGGCCGACGGGTTCGCCGCCGGGGTGGGCAGCGCGAGGCTGTGGTGGGGTCTGGTGACGGCCCTGCTGGTCTACGCGCCGATCGTGGCGACGCTGGTGCTGGCCGTCCGGCAGGTGCGCACCCGAGCGGGTCGGTGAACCGGAAAGCTGGACGCGCTACCCGCACCCGGTTGCCGCGATCTCCAGATGATCCGAGGCGGTTTCAGGCCGACTGTGGGCCACCACACGGCTCGGCCACACGGCCCGGCGACGCACCGGAGCCTGCGGACCGCGCTGTCCGTCGCTGCTCGAGCCCAAGTGATCGGGCTCAAGCAGCGCGGTCGTACGTGTAGTGGCTGGGTCACGCCGAGTTGCGCCACTTGCGGCCGTGTCGGCCGATGAGCCGGTCGGCGTCGGTCGGGCCCCAGGAGGCGGCCTCGTAGGTGGGGATCGGCGAGTTGTCCTTCTCCCAGTGGTCGATGATCGGGTCGACGATCCGCCAGCACTGCTGCACCTCGTCGCTGCGGATGAACAGCGACGCGTCACCGATCAGCGCGTCCAGGAGCAGACGCTCGTACGCCTCCGGGGACTCCTCGACGAACGTCTGGTCGTAGGAGAATTCCATCGTGGCGGTGCGGACCCGGAAGGAGTGGCCCGGCACCTTGGCACCGAAGCGCAGCGAGATGCCCTCGTTCGGCTGGATCCGCAGGATCAGCGCGTCAGCGTCGAGGCCGGTGAGCTGATCGGTCGGGATCGGCAGGTGCGGCGGCCGCTGGAACTGCAGTGCCACCTCGGTGAGCCGGGCCGGCAGGCGCTTGCCGGTGCGAACGTAGAACGGCACCCCGGCCCAGCGCCAGTTGTCCACGTTGAGCCGCATGGCGGCGTAGGTCTCGGTCCGCGACAGGGGGTCGACGCCGGCCTCCTCGCGGTAGCCGGCCATCAGCTCCTCACGGGTGCCGCCCCGGGTGTACTGGCCCCGGACCGCGGCCTCGGCGATGTCCCGGTCGGTGGGGAGGCGGATCGCCTGCAGCAGCTTCACTTTCTCGTTGCGCAGGCCCTCGGCCTCGAAGGAGGCCGGCGGCTCCATCAGTGCCAGCGCGAGGACCTGGAGCACGTGGTTCTGCACGATGTCGCGCATCGCGCCGGCGTCCTCGTAGAAGCCGCCGCGGCTGCCGACGCCGAGGGTCTCGGCGACGGTGATCTGCACGTGGTCGACCCAGGAGCGATCCCAGATGGGCTGGAAGATCGAGTTCGCGAAGCGCAGTGCCAGCACGTTCTGGACGGTGTCCTTGCCCAGGTAGTGATCGATACGAAAGACCTGGTGCTCGTCGAAGGCGCTGTGCACGACACCGTCGAGTTCGCGGGCCGTGACCACGTCGCGCCCGTACGGCTTCTCGATGACCAGGCGGGAGAACGAGCCTTCGCGTGGCTGGTTGAGCCCGACTCGGGCCAGTCCGTTGATCACCGGCTCGAAGGCGCCAGCCGGGGTGGACAGGTAGAAGAGCCGGTTGCCGGACGTGCCCCGCTGTGCGTCGAGCTCGTCGAGGGTCTCCACGAGCCGTTTGTAGGTCTCCGGGTCGTCGTAGCCGCCGGCCACGTACCGCACGCCGCCCTGGAGTTGACGCTTGCTGGCGAGGGCGTTCTCGCCGAGGGCGCTCTCGACGAACTGCTCGTCGGTCATCGACGTGCGCGCGACACCGACGAGCGCGAACTGGTCCGGGAGCCGCTCGTGCCGAGCCAGGCTCTCCACTGCGGGCAGCAGCTTGCGCCGGGTGAGGTCACCGGAGGCACCGAAGATCACCAGCGTGGCCGGTGGGGCACTCCGCTCCTGGATGAGCTGGGATGCGTGGTCCATCGTCTGCGTTCCTCCGGGCACAAGGGGTGTGAGGTCGGGGTGTCATGCCAGGGATTGTGCGGCTGTGGCGGTAGTGGGCGGCGTGGCTCCGTTGGTTGCGGAGCTTGAGCCTCGCATGCCGGCTGACGGACAGGCGACCCGGTGACGATTCGGTGCGGCCTGTCGACGGAGGAATGTGCCATCCGAGGTGCCGGTCCCGGAACTCCCGAGCCAGCCGACGTCGGCTGCTTCGGTAGTTCCGGGACCGGCTCTGGGTTCCGCGAGCCCGTGGCGTCCTGGTCAGCGAGGTAGTGGAGGCAGCGTCCGACGGTCGATCCAGGCGTCGAACAGATCGTCCAGCGGATCGCGGGAGAATCGCTGGGCGTGCAGCCGAAACTGCTCGGTCGTCACCGTCGCGTGGCGGTGCTCGGCGGCCCAGGCTCGCAGGAGCGCGAAGAAGGACTCGTCGCCGATCCTCTTGCGCAGGGCGTGCACGGTGAGCGCGCCGCGCTTGTAGACCAGCGGGTCGAACATGCGGTCGACACCGGGATCCGCGACGACGACGTTTCGCGGGCGAGCCGCGATCCACGCGTACCACTGCGCGGCCACGGCGTCGGTTGGCAGGTCGCCACAGACGCCGGACCACAGCCACTCGGCGTAGGTGGCGAAGCCCTCGTTGAGCCAGATGTGTCGCCAGTCCGCCACCGTGAGGCTGTTGCCGAACCACTGGTGGGCCAGCTCGTGCACGACGAGCCGCTCGTGCGTACGCCGCCCGTCGACGTGGTTCCGTCCGAAGACGGCCATGCCCTGCGCCTCGACGGGATCGTCGAGTACGTCGTCGGCGACCACGACCACGTACTCCCGGAAGGGGTACGGTCCGAAGAGCCGCTGCAGCGCCGACATGATCTCGCCGTGCCTGCCGAAGTCGTGTGCCACGTTCCTGCGTAGCGCGGGCGGGATCGCCGCCCGCTGTACCACCGCACCGACAGTCAGGTCCACCATGTCGTAGCGTCCGACCTGCACGCTCATCAAGTACGGCGAGGTAGGTTCGCGGCGCTCGTACACCCAGCTCGTGCCGTGTGGGCCTCGCCGCTGCAGCACGGGGTCACCGGTCACCAGGACCGTGTACGGAGAGGGTGCCGTGACAGCCACCCGGAAGGTGGCCTTTGCGGCGGGCTGGTCGTCGCACGGAAACCACGACGGCGATCCGTTCGGCTGGCTGGCCACGAGCGCCCCGTCGGTGAGTTCCTCCCAGCCGAGTTCACCCCACCGGCCGGAGATGGGCACCGGCTTACCCGCGTACCGAATCTCCACCCGGAAGGTGTCCCCGGCGCCGATCGGCCGCTCGGGTTTGATCTGCAGCTTGTCCGGACGGTGCAGGTACTTCGCCGGGCGCCCGTTCACCCGGACGTCCTGCACGCGGAATCGACCGAGGTCGAGAGTGAACCGCGAGAGCGGCTGGACGGCGACCGCGGTGATGTCGGCCTGGCCCGCAAGCCGGTTCGACGCGACCCGGTAGTCGAGGTCGAGGTCGTAGTGCCGCACCTGGTAGCCGCCGTTGCCGTGCTCGGGCAGGTAGGAGTCGCCGGAGCGGGCGGCGCCAGGTGATGCGCCGCCCGACGCCGCCTCTGGATTCATGCCGACCGTGCCGCTGGAGCCGGCCAGGCGGTGATCGGGTTACCCAACCATCGGCTGTCGCTCGGCACGGCGTCGCCGCGGGTCACCAGTGAACCGGGCCCGACGGTGGTCCGCGCACCGATGCTCGCACCCGGCAGGACGATGCCGTTCGGGCCCAGTACGGCCCCCGCGTCCAGTGTCACCTCGTCCATGCTCATCACACGATCATGGAACAGGTGGGTCTGCACCACACAACCGCGGTTCACCGTCGCGCCGTCGCCGAGGCGGACCAGGTCGTACTCGGGCAGCCAGTAGGTCTCCAACCAGACGCCCCGGCCGATCTTCGCACCGAGCGTGCGCAGCCACGCCGTGAGCAGCGGCGTGCCGGTCGCGAAACGGACCAGCCACGGCGCGGCCAGAACCTCGACGAACGTGTCGGCGAGCTCGTTGCGCCACACGAAGGAGGTCCACAGCGCGCGCTCGGCGACCCGGAAGCGTCCGACCAGCAGCCACTTCGCGGCCGTCGCGACGGCGGCTGCGGCGATCGCCGCACCCAGCAGCACCGGCCCGGCGGCGGCCGCCGCAGCCCACCAACCGGCAGCCCGCCAGATGAACACGAGTACGGCCAGGACACCGACCGCCAGGGCACCGGCGCACATCACCGGAACGATCCGGCACAGCTCGATCGCAGCCCGGGCCACCTTCAGCCGAACCGGCGGGTCGAAGGTGCGGCTGGTGTCGGCCGCCTCGACGGTCCGGCGGAGCGGCATCGGTGGCGCGCCGAGCCACGAGGAGCCCTTCTTCGCCTTGAACGGCGCCGACGACAACACCCCGACAAGCCCCCGCTTGGGCACCGAACGCCCGGGAGCCGCCATTCCGGAGTTGCCGAGGAATGCCTGCTTACCGATGCGGGCCGGGGCGACCCGCAGCCATCCATGGCTCAGCTCGTACGTGGCGACCATGGTGTCGTCGGCCAGGAAGGCCCCGTCGGCGACGGTGGTCATCGCCGGCACCGCGAGGACGGTGGACGCCTCCACCCCGCGCCCCACCTTCGCGCCCAGCAGCCGCAACCACACGGGCGTGAAGAGGCTGGCGTAGAGCGGGAACAACCCGACCCGGGCCATCCCCATCAGCCGTTCGGTTGCCCAGACCTGCCACGCCACCCGCCCCTGCACAGGGTGGTACCCGGCGCGCAGGCCGATGCTGAGCGCCCGGACGGCCCCGAGCACCAGTAGCGCGTAGCCCACGACGTAGGCGACAGCCGCTACCGCGACGGCGGCCAGCGCAGCGCCGAACGTCGGTCGGACGGCAAGCGTCCAGCCGAGCGGGGCGAGCGCCCCCAGCGCGGCGACGACCGGAACCAGCACCAGCAGTTGGGCTGTCACACCGTACGCGAGCGGCCAGAGGCGAGCCCTCATCCGTGATCGGAGGGGGCGCTGCCCGGGCCACTCGCTCGAGTCCTTGGCAGCGGCAGCGGCTGCGGCCGGTGAGCCGGCCCAGTGTTGGTTCGCCGGTACGGCTCCGGTCACCGTCGAGCCTGCGGCGACACGGGCGCCCTTGCCGATCCGAGCGCCCGGCATCAGGGTGCTGCGGGACCCGACCCGGGCGTCGGCACCGACACGAACCCTGCCGATGCGGACAACATCGCCGTCGACCCAGTGACCGGACAGGTCGACCTCCGGCTCGATGGCCGCCCCGCGGCCGAGCTTCAGCAGACCCGTCACCGGGGGCGCCGAGTGCAGGTCGACGTCGGCCCCGACCTGCGCGCCGAGGGCCCTGGCGTACGTGATCATCCAGGAGGCTCCGGCGACGCTGGTGGCGCCGGTCAGCTCGGCGAGGCGTTCGGCGGCCCACAGCCGCAGGTGCACGCCGCCACCGCGCGGGTAGCTGCCCGGGCGTACGCCGCGCAGCAGCAGTCGCGCTCCACCGGCGGCGACGGCGATCCGACCCAGTGGGCTGAACAGCACAAGCCAGCCCAGCACCACCCACCACCAGGACACAGTCGGTGCCCACGGTGCCGCAGCGAGTGGGGCAAAGACGTTGCCCAGGGCGGCCACGACGGTCAACCAGCGGAGCCCGACCAACGCGAGCATCGGCACCAGCATCGCGGCCTGGATCAGTCCGGAGCGCCTCGGCGTCGGGCGAACCTCCCGGCGCGTCGTCGCCGTCGTGTCGAGCGCGTCGAGCACCGCCGCGAGCCGCGACAGTTGTGGGTGGAGGTAGATGTCGGCCACCGAGACCCCGGGGTGCCGGCGCCGGATCCACGCGACCAGTTGCGCCGCGTTCAGGCTGCCACCGCCATGGGTGAAGAAGTCCGCGTCCGCCTCGGCGGGGCGTACGCCCAGGATCTCCGCCCAACCGCCGGCGAGCCATTCTTCCGTCGCGGTCAGCTGACCCGCGGCCTCCTCGACGGTGGCCAGTGGCCAGGGCAGCGCGGCGCGGTCCACCTTGCCGGACGTCCGGGTCGGCAGCGCGTCCACCACGGCCAGCAGCGGCACGAGCGCGGCGGGCAACTGCTCACGGATCAGCAGCGCCGCCGTCGCGGCATCGAAGGTGACGCCGTCGTGCGGAACCACGTAGCCCACGAGCAGTTGGTTACCGGCGGGAGTGCGCTGCACCGCCGCGGCGGCACCGGCGACGTCGGGCAACGCCTGCAGCGCGGCGTCGATCTCGCCCAGCTCGATCCGGCGTCCGCCGAGCTTCACCTGTTCGTCGCCGCGGCCGACAAACAGCAGACCTTCCGGCTCCGCCCGGACGATGTCACCGCTGCGGTACGCCCGCTGCCAGCCGAGCGCCGGCAGCGGCGCGAACTTCTCGGCGTCCTTTCCCGGGTCCAGATAGCGGGCGAGTCCCACCCCGCCGATCACCAGTTCCCCGGTCTCACCCATCGCCACCGGAGCGCCGGAGGCGTCGACCACGGCGAGTTCCCAGCCAGCCAGCGGCAGCCCGATGCGTACGGGTTCCTCGCCGGTCAATCGTGCGGCGCAGGCGACCACGGTCGCCTCGGTGGGTCCGTACGTGTTCCAGACCTCCCGGCCCTCGACGGCCAGGCGCTGTGCGAGCTCCGGCGGGCAGGCCTCCCCGCCAAAGATCAGCAGCCGGACCTCCTCCAGCGCCTCGACCGGCCACAGCGCAGCGAGCGTCGGCACCGTCGACACCACCGAGATCCGCTGCTCGGCCAACCACGGACCCAGGTCGACGCCACTGCGCACGAGGGACCGCGCCGCCGGCACCAGACATGCGCCGTGCCGCCACGCCAGCCACATCTCCTCGCACGACGCGTCGAACGCCACCGACAGGCCCGCCAGGACCCGATCCTGCGGACCGATCGACTCGCTGGCCTCGTCGACGAGGAACAACTGCGCCTCGGCATCCACGAAAGCCGCCGCAGCGCCGTGGCTGACCGCGACGCCCTTCGGGGTGCCCGTCGAGCCGGAGGTGAAGATGATCCAGGCGTCGTCGTCCGGGCCGGGCCGACCGGTCCGACCGGTGGGCGTACGGCGCAGCGACACCGCCAGCCCGTCACCCAGGACCGCGACGACCCCCGCCTCGGCGAACACGAGCTCAATGCGTTCCTCAGGATCGTCCGCGTCGACCGGCACGTAGGCGGCCCCCGCGGCGAGAACGCCGAGGATCGCCAGGTACAGCTCGGCAGTGCCGGATGAAATCCGGACGCCCACTCGGTCGCCGACACCGATCCCATGTCCAGCAAGCGACATCCGTACGACCTCGACCGCGTCGGCCAGTTCGCGGTACGTCATAGTCGTGGCACCGTTGTCGAGAGCTGCGGCTTCGCCGTGCGCGCGCACGGAGTCGTCGAGAATGTCGATCAGCGTGCGGCGGGACGGGGCCGACGAGGAGCGGAACACCGCAGGGGCGACCGCCTCCGGCGAAATCGCATCCAGCTGTGGGTCAGTCAGCACAGGCACCGAGCGTTCACCATCTTCACCTAGCGGATCAGCGTCAACCAGGCGTGCGGCATGCGGATCCGCCCTGGGCGGCCCTCAACGCTACGTCGCAGCGGCCCGAAAGTGCGGGCGCAGCAAGGAATTCGTGTCCGCCGCCACAGCCATCGGGAGTCGTGGCTATGGGGCCGTGTCGTCACTGCGGATCTGAACATCCCCACCGTTGTCGCGCAGATCCTCCGTGACGCGCTTCTCGGTCAGGGCGACGGCATCGGCGACGCGGTCGGCGAGTTCCTCCAGCGCGAACAGCGCGACGCGGATCCTGAGGTCCTGCGAGCAAATCCGGCCGTGAGGGCGCGGCCGAGGCAACGCTCAGCTCGGACGTGTGCGCGTCATGGTGCGGCGCCAGGCCGACTCGGAAGCCTGGCCGCGCGCGGCCACGGCGGACTAGCCCGCGGATTCGGTCGACCGACGCTCGGCAGTGATCCGGAGAAGTCCTTCGACGCCGCGAAGGAAGGTCTCGGACACCAACGCGGGGTCGAAGAGGCATCCGGCTGCCATGGCACCGTCGCGGAGCATGACGAAGTGACGCGCGGCGGACTCTGCCGTCTCCTCGTGAACCTGTGCCATCAGCGTGGTGAGCGTGTCCAGGAACCATTGCCGGTGGGCGATGATCTCCTGACGTACGGGATGTTCCGTGTCGGGATACTCCGCCGCAGCGTTGAGAAATGCGCATCCACGGAACCCCGGGGACTGGATGCGCTCGGCGATGGAGTTGGCAATGGCCAGGAGCGGGGCGACCGGTGGTGAATCGGTGGTGATGACCGCGTCGACCGCGCCGCGATCGATCTCATGGACCTCACGCAGGTAGGCGAGGATGAGATCGTCCTTGCTGGGGAAGTGCCGGTAGAAGGTGGCCCGGGTCACCTTCGCCTCGGCGATGATCCGATCGACGCCGACGGAATGGATGCCCTCCGAGTAGAAGATCCTCGTTGCCGTGCCAAGGAGCCGTTGGCGCGCCTCCGAGGGGCGGGCACCGGGTGTGGTCGTCGTCATACCCCCCATTCTAGCGGATAGAACGTTCGGTCTTAGGTAGATAGAACGTTCGGTATTGACGATTCGAGCCGAGCCTGTCATGCTCGACCAGACAGAACGATCGGTCTCTTCGTCCCCTCCGCTGAAAGGGTCACCCGTGACCACCATTGCTGCTTCGCCCGGCATCTCCCAGACTGCGGCCGCACTGCGGCGGCTGTACTTCGTCCGCTTCGCGTTCGCCATCGTGTGGGCACTCGTGACGATCGCCACCGCCAAGGAGATCGGTCCGCTCGCGGTGACGCTGTTCGTGCTCTACCCGCTGTTCGACGTGGGTGCCGCCATCTACGACCTTCGTTCGTCGCGGACCACCGGCTCGCCGGCCCTGCTGTACGTGAACGTCGTGGTGAGTCTGGTCGCGGCGGTCGGACTGGGAGTCGCAGGCGCGTCCGGTATCCCCGCCGTTCTGCGGGTGTGGGGCGCCTGGGCGATCGTCGCCGGTCTGGTCCAGTTGGTCGTCGGTGTCACCCGTCGCAAGATGGGCGGCCAGTGGCCGATGATCATCAGCGGCGGCATCTCGGTTCTGGCTGGTGGGTCCTTCGTCGTCGGCGCTGCCGCGGATCACCCGTCGCTCACCAACGCTGCCGGCTACGCCATTCCCGGCGCCATCTTCTTCCTCATCGCGGCCATCCGTCTCGGCCGTACGGCCAAGGGCAACTGACATGACCGCCATCGAGTACGACGTTGTTGTGATCGGTGCCGGTCCGGTCGGGGAGAACGTTGCCGATCGGGTCGTCCGGGGCGGGCTGACCGCCGCGATTGTCGAGCGCGAGTTGGTCGGCGGTGAATGCTCGTACTGGGCCTGCATGCCGACCAAGGCGTTGCTGCGCAGCGCATCCGCGTTGCGGGCCGCTCGCCAACTGCCGGGTGCGCGAGAGGCGGTGACGGGAGACCTGGACGCGGCTGCGGTGCTGGGCCGGCGGGACTCCTTCGCGTCGCACTGGCAGGACGACGGGCAGGTGTCCTGGCTGGAGTCGGCTGGCATCGTACTGCACCGCGGTCAGGGGCGGATCAGTTCCGCCCGGGTCCTCGAGGTGACCGGCGTCGACGGTGTCACCACGACGCTGACCGCGCGGCACGCCGTGGTCGTCACGACCGGCAGCAGCGCCCTGTTGCCGGACATCCCGGGGCTGCGCGAGTCGGCGCCGTGGTCCAGCCGCGAGGCCGCCTCGGCCAGATCGGTTCCCCGTCGGCTCGCCATCATCGGCGGTGGCGTGGTGGCAGCCGAGATGGCGACCGCGTTCGCCGCACTCGGGTCATCGGTGACGGTGCTGGCTCGCGATGGTCTGCTGCCGTCGGCCGAGCCGTTCGCCGGTGAACTGGTCACCGAGTCGTTGCAGGAGGCCGGTGTGTCCGTACGCCTCGGCGCGGAGGCCGTCGCCGTCGACCGCGACGACAGCGGAGCCGTCCACATCAGGACCGCCTCCGGCGAGCGGGTCGAAGCTGACGAGGTGCTGGTGGCGGTCGGTCGTACACCGAACACTCAGGACATCGGCCTCGACCGGGTCGGGCTGGCGCCGGGCGCCTGGCTGGCGGTCGACGACACCTTGCGTGTCGTCGGCGGCGGCGAGTGGCTCTATGCGGCGGGCGACGTCAATCGGCGGGTGCTGTTGACCCATCAGGGCAAGTACCAGGCCCGGGCGGTGGGCGACGTGATCGTGGCCCGGGCGAAGGGTGCGAAGGTCGAGGACGGCCGGTGGGGCCGGCACGTGGCGACGGCCGACGAACGCGCGGTGCCACAGGTGGTCTTCACCGACCCGGAGATCGCGTCGGTGGGCCTGACCGCGGCTGCGGCCGAGGCGGCTGGGCTACGGATCCGTGTCGTGGACTACGACCTTGGAGCCGTGGCCGGAGCTTCCCTGCACGCCGATGGCTACCGGGGACACGCCCGGATGGTCGTCGACGAGGACCGCAAGGTGATCGTCGGCCTCACTCTCGCCGGCCCGGACGTCGCGGAGCTGATCCACGCCGCGACCATCGCCATCGTCGGCGAGGTCCCGCTGGACCGGCTCTGGCACGCGGTACCGGTCTACCCGACCGTCAGTGAGGTGTGGCTGCGGCTGTTGGAGACCTACGGCCGCTGAATTCAGATCCGCAGCGCTAGTTGCGACCCAATTCGAGGAGAGTGCCATGCCTACCAAGATCACAATCAACCCGCCGCCGCCCGTAGCAGCAGGCGCAGGTCGCGGGCCACGGCCGCCGCGGTGGTCTTGGCCGTGCCGGTGCCCAGATAGTACGGCCCGGAGTCGGTGGACCCTCCGTCCACGGCGATGACGTCGGCACCGAGTTCCGGCCCACGGTCGACGATCTCGGGCGGGAATCCCGAGCCGAGCATGCCGGAGGACACGAGAATTCGTACGCGGTCGCGGGTCATGGTTTCCTCATTTCGCGGGTACGAGCCGGTCATCCGACGGAGGTGGCCACGGCGCGGCCGGCCTGGCGGCCGGAGAAGAGACAGCCGCCCAGGAAGGTGCCTTCCAGCGCGCGGTAGCCGTGCATGCCGCCGCCGCCGAATCCACTGGCCTCGCCGGCGGCGTAGAGCCCGGGTACCGGCTGGCCGGCGTCGTCGAGCACCCGACCGTCGAGGTCGGTGTGCAGGCCGCCCAGGGTCTTGCGGGTGAGCACGTGCAGGCGTACGGCGATCAGCGGCCCGGCCTTCGGGTCGAGGATCCGGTGCGGCGCGGCGGTCCGCATGAGCCGGTCGCCCCGGTAGTTCCGGAAGTTGCGGATGGCGGCGATCTGCATGTCCTTGGTGAAGCTGTTGGTCAGTTGCCGGTCGCGTGCCTCGATGGTGCGCTGGATGTCGAGCGGGTCGAGCAGAGGCTCGTCGGTGAGCGCGTTCATGCCCTTCACCAGCTCGTCCAGCCGGTTGGCGACGACGAAGTCGGCACCCTGGCGCTTGAATGCCTCCACCGGTGCCGGTGCGCCGGCACGGAGGCGGCCGAGTACCTGTTTGACGCTGCGACCGGTCAGGTCCGGGTTCTGCTCGGAGCCGGAGAGCGCGAACTCCTTCTCGATGATCTTCTGGGTGAGGATGAACCAACTGTGGTCGTGGCCGGTGGTGCGCAGATGGGCGAGCGTGCCGAGGGTGTCGAATCCGGGGTAGAGCGGCACCGGCAGCCGTCGTCCGCGCGCGTCGAGCCAGACGGAGGACGGCCCGGGCAGGATCCGGATGCCGTGGGCGTCCCAGATCGGGTTCCAGTTCTGGATGCCCTCGACGTAGTGCCACATCCGATCAGGGTTGATCACGGCCCCGCCGGCGTCCTGCGTGATGCTCAGCATCCGGCCGTCCACATGGGCGGGCACGCCGCTGATCATGTGGGTGGGCGGGGTGCCGAGCCGTGCCGGCCAGTTGCGGCGGACCAGGTCGTGGTTGCCGCCGATGCCGCCGGAGGTGACGATGACGGCCTGCGCGGTGTACGCGAAGTCGCCGATCTCCTCCCGCGAGCTGGCGGTGCCGCGGGCGGCCTCGCTGGGCTCCAGGACCCGGCCCGTGGCACCCACCACCGCGCCGTCGCTGACGGTCAGCGCGTCGACCCGGTGCCGGAAGGCGAACCGGACGAGGCCACGTGCGGCGGCCTCCCGGACGATCGCGATGAAGGGTTCGAGCAGGCCCGGTCCGGTACCCCAGGTGACGTGGAAGCGGGGCACCGAGTTGCCGTGTCCGGTGGCGTCGTAGCCCCCGCGCTCGGCCCAGCCGACGACGGGGAACATCTTGACGCCGAGGCCCCGCAGCCACGCGCGTTTCTCGCCGGCGGCAAAGTTGACGTACGCCTCGGCCCAGCGCCGCGGCCACGCGTCCTCGGGGCGGTCGAAACCGGCGCTGCCCTGCCAGTCCTGCCAGGCGAGTTCGGTCGAGTCGCGGATCCCCATCCGGCGCTGCTCGGGCGAATCGACCAGGAACAGCCCGCCGAACGACCAGAACGCCTGGCCGCCGAGGCTCTGCTCGGGCTCCTGGTCGAGCAGCAGGACGGACCGGCCGGCGCTGACGAGTTCGGCGGTGGCCACCAGTCCGGCGAGGCCAGCGCCGATCACCATCACGTCCGCGTCCGCTGTTGTGGTGGTCATGCCGGCTCCTTCGGTTCGGTGAGCGAGTGGGCCGGCCGGCCGTCGAGGGCGGCGACGAGTTCCTTGGCGCCCTCCACCCCCGCGGCCAGCCGGGCCTCGGCAGTCTGCCCGGCCATACGCGAGTAGACAGTGATGCCGGCCACCCCGCGCAGGATGCTGTCGGCGGGCAGCGGCTCCACGTCCACCACGTCGAGGGCTGCGCCCGCCAGCCGGCCGGACCGGACCGCCTCGACCAGGGCTGCCTCGTCTACGAGCGGCCCACGTGCGGTGTTGATCAGGCGCGCGCCCGGCTTCATCCGGGCAACGCCGCGCTGTCGATGAGATGGCGCGTGAGCGGGGTCAGTGCGGCGTGGACCGACACGAAGTCGCCGTCGCCGCCTGGCATGACGACCGCGGCTGAGATCCCGGCAAACCGGCTCACCAACCTCCCGCCGGGCGGCAGTGCCGTCGGAGGTCTCGGCAGCTCACGAGTCATGCCGAGCTGTCGACCCACCCGCTGTCCAGACTCTGTCCAGAGGTGTTCGCGAGGATTTCGCCGGCGGGTAACACCGTCCGCCTGAGCAGAGGAGGTCGACTATGTCGGTTCACGAGCTGAACGAACTGTTTGACATCGAGATCGAGGAAGCAGACGTCACCACCGACACGGTGGAGAACGGCGCTGCGGTGGTCCCGACGTTCGACCGGACGATCACGACCTGCGCCATCTGCTGAACCCCTCGGCTGGCCGGACGGCACAACGCCGTCCGGCCAGCCGTTCCAGCCCCGGGAACCCATGTGGACATCGTCTTCAGCTGCGCCGCGCAGTTCGTGGTGAGAGCTGCCGTACTGCCGCGACGCGCGGCTGAGAGAACCCGTGTGGCGCAGGTGGACGCGCGGGACCTGCTCGTCGACCCGGCGGCCGCGCCGATCGTGGAAGCCGTCACGCTCGCGAGCCGTTCCATGGCGGAGACCTTCGCGAAGGTCGGCGGCGGGCGGGATCTCGGGCAGCGCCGCACGGACCGGGCCGGCGAGTCGTTGACCCGGTATCTGCTGCGGATGGCGGGCCGGGCCACGCCGTTCGGACTCATGGCGGGGGTGGCCCTCGGCTCGTTCGGCGACGCGGTGTCGGCCTCGGTCGGCCGTGACCATCGCCGGCACGTGCGGCCCGACCACGGGTGGCTGGCCGCCCTCGTCGGCGATCTCGAACGAGATCCAGTCATCGTCGAGCGGTGCGTCGTCGTGGTGGACGACCTGGTGCGGGTTGAGGGCGATCTGGTCGTACAGCCGTTCGGCGCAGGCCGGTCGGGCGTCGTGCGCCGCACCTTACGCCGTACACGCCTGGTCGCGGCCATCCTGAAGCACGCCGCTTGCCCGGTCCTGGCGTCGACCATGGTCGATTGCCTGGTCGTAGAGTTTCCCGGCGCACCACGTGACCGCGTCCTGGCACTGGTCACCGACATGGTTGGTGCCGGCGTGCTGTTGACGCCGCTGGGGCGGACGCGTTCCCTGGACATGCTGGAAGCGGCACTGCCCGGTCACAAGACGGTCGAATCAGCCCGCCAGGCGATCACCGCCTACTCCGACGCGCCCGCGGCGGGCCGGCCGGCGGCGCTCGCCGAGACGCGGTGCCTGGCCGGCGAAGATGAGGCGATCCAGGTAGATCTCGGCTTGGACCTCGACGTGACACTGCCCCGCTCGGTCGCAGTCGAGGCCGAGCGCGCTGCCAGCGCTCTGCACCGTTTGGCGATTCCCGACACGCCTCGCTCTCGGGCCATGCAGGACTACCACGCCCGCTTTCTCGACCGGTACGGCCTCGGCCGTGCGGTGCCGCTGACCGAAGTGATCGACCCGGACCTTGGGATCGGCCTCCCCGACGGCCACAAGGACGACCCGCGGCTCCGTCGCCTCGACTTCGACGATGTCGCCCGGACCACCGTGCTCACCCGACTGCTCGTCGAGTCCACCCTGCACGGCGGTCGCGACGTGGTCCTCGACGATGACACGATCGACCAGCTGCACCGCCCGGGCGGGAGCACACCCGCATCGATCGACCTGTTCTGCGCTCTGGTGTCTCGCGACGCTGCGGCCCTACAGGCCGGCGACTTCGAGTTGATCATCTCCCCGCTCACCGGCACGCAGCAGGCCGGCGCCTCGCTCGGGCGCTTCGGTCATCTGTCCGGTCTCGGGATCGCCCTGACCGAGCTGGTACGCCCCGTCGGGGACCCGGACGCGACACTGCCCGTCGAACTCGTCCATTCGGTAATACCGCCCCGCTACGGCAACGTGCTGCCCTCGTCTCGCACGCTCCCGACGGCCCTCGTCGTCGGGGTGGCGCCGATGTCGGACAACGACCTGCGTCTCAACGACGTGGCGATCGTCGCCGACGCCGAACGGCTGCGGTTGTACTCGTTGAGCCGCGGCCGCGAACTCGACGTGATCATCCCGCACGTGCTCGACACCGACACCTTCGCTCCGCAGGTCGTCCGGCTCCTGCGGGGCGTGACGTTCATGGGAGTGCGCACCTTCAAGGGGTGGAGCTGGGGTCCGCTCGTGAACGCGCCGTTCCTGCCGACCGTCCGCTACGGCCGCACGGTCCTCAGTCCCGCCCGGTGGCGGGCAACTCCCGAGGACCTCTCAGACGACGAAGCGTTGGCCGCGTGGCGTTCGCGGATCGGTGTGCCACGACACGTACGGCTGGCGTATGCCGACCATCGGATCGGGCTCGACCTCGAATCGCCAGTGCATCGGCGCCTGCTCCGCGCGGCCGCACGGTCATCGGCCGTGGACGTCTGCGCCGAACCACTTCCCGACCTGGACCATGGTTGGCTGCGGGGAGCCGACGGCGCGTACGAAAGCGAATTGGTGTTGTCGCTGCGCTCGCGCACGGCGGCCCGCGCGGCGGCCTTTCCTGGCCGTCCCGTCGTCGCCGACGTGCCCTCAGCTCTGCCCGGCGGTGAGTGGCTGTACGCGCGAATCCCCTGTGATACTCCGCGCCAA
Source organism: Micromonospora sp. NPDC005172 (assembly GCF_040608555.1). Classification (NCBI taxonomy): domain Bacteria; kingdom Bacillati; phylum Actinomycetota; class Actinomycetes; order Micromonosporales; family Micromonosporaceae; genus Micromonospora; species Micromonospora sp. NPDC005172. The sequence goes on along the minus strand of NZ_JBEXIL010000001.1, from coordinate 309,704 downwards.
CACCAATTCCTCACCCGTCATCTGCTGCCCTGGATCACCGCGGTGGCCGACCGGATCGACAGGTGGTTCTTCCTCCGGTACGTCGACGATCGTGACGCACCCGAGTTGCGGATCCGACTGCACGGCGAGCCCGGGGTGGTGCGCGGCGAGGTACTGCCCGCGCTGTACGAGTTGGCGACCGAGGTGGCCGCATCCGGGTTGGCTGGGGCGATGACGCTGGCGCCCTACCACCCGGAGGTCGGCCGTTACGGTGGCACCCTGCTGATGCCGCTCGCGGAGCGGGTCTTCGCCGCGGACAGCATGTTCGTACTGCACCGGTTGCAGGGTGCCGACGATCCGGTGCTGATCGCACGGGACCTGGTCGCGCTCGTCCGGTCATTCCACGGGTCCAGCACCATTGGCGACCAGTGGTTGCTGTCGCGATTCGCCGATGGTTACCCCGAGCGCCGCCTCTTCGCTCCGCATCGGGTCGCCGCGTTGAACGCCATCGGTCCCGACTGGCCCACACCCACGGACCCGATCGAACGGGAGTGGGCCGATCGCCTCGCCGCGTACGGCAGACATCTCGCGGCTGATCGTCGCGACACCGCGCTCGCCGCGCTGGCGCACATGCACTGCAACCGTCGGCTGGGAACCGAGCCGGACAGCGAGCACCTGGTGTACGCGCTCGCCAGCGGCGCCCTGCGTGCTCACCAGGCCCGCGCGAAGTCCCGACGATGAGCTGGCTCCAGGACATCACCTCGCGGTTGGCTGCCGCAGCGGCGGACCCCGAACCGCTCGCCGACGGCGGACGGCGGTGGCATCCGATGTCGATCGCCGACGGCTACGTCGGGCTCGCGCTGGTCTTCGCCGAAAGCGACGACCCGGCCGATCGCGCGACCGCGCACCGGTTGCTCCTGCGCGGCGTGCGCACCGCGCGTCCCGCCCACGAGAGCGTGTTCGATGGTCTGCCCGCGGTGGCGCTCGCCGGGCGAATGCTCGCCCGAACTCCCGGTGACTACGCGAAACTCCTCAGCTCGGCGGACAACGCAACCATCCGGATCGCCGAACGCCTGCTTGCGACCGAGGAGGAACGTCTCGCTTCGGGCCGCTCGGGCGTCCGAATGCATCACTACGACGTCAGCTTCGGCCTGGCGGGGTTGGGCCGGGTGTTGTTGGCGGACGTGGAACAGCACCGCGCCGTGCTGGAACGGACGCTGCGCTACCTGGTACGGCTCATCGAACCCGTCACTCCTGGTCGCCGGCCGGTGCCCGGCTGGTGGACACCGGACCCGGCCGTTCTCAACGACCCCGTCGCCGCCGCGCGGGGACACCTCAATCCGGGACTGGCACACGGCATCGCCGGGCCTCTGGCGCTGCTGGCCCTCGCGGCGACGGCTGGCGTCGAGGTGGCGGGGCAGCGCGTGGCGGTGGCCCGGATCGCCGAATGGCTGTTGGCCCGACGCGGCTACGACGAGTACGGCCCGTACTGGCCGGCGGTGGTGCCGCTGGAGTACGAGGAGCGTGGCTCGGTGCGCGGATTGCCACCGAGCCGAGTGGCCTGGTGCTACGGCGCACCGGGGATCGCGCGCGCCCTGCAACTGGCGGCACGCGTCTATGCGGAACCGGCCTGGGAGCGGGCTGCGTTGACCACCCTCACGGCGGCATTGGCCCGCCCCTGGTCCACGACCGGCATTCGCGACGCCTCCCTCTGCCACGGCTCTGCCGGAGTCCTGCACATCCTGAGCCTCGTGGCCCGCGACGCCGCCTCGCCCACAGCCATCGACCCGCTGACCAGGCGAGTCCGTGCCCACCTGAACACCTTCGTCGACCCGGAGAGCAGATTCGACGTACGAACGGCTCCAGCGCACTGGGCCGGCGTGCTCGACGGCGCGGCCGGCGTCGCGCTCGTGCTCCGCGGTACACCTCCGGGGGCCACCACGCTCACCTGGGATGCGGCACTGCTGCTCACATGATCGAAACGCTGGCGCTCGGCTTCTCGGCCCGACGAGTCGGCACGTCCTCTGGGCACGATGGCCAGACGCACCTGGTACGGCCCACGAAGGCCCTCAAGGACAGTCGGATCGGGGCCGAGGTGGGTAGGGTACCGGCCGTCCCCGACCGCACGGCATGACGTGAGTGACATCTACCGATCGAAGGATGCCCGGTATGAGTAGTCCACGCGAGACCTTCCTCCGACTCGTGAACGGTGTCTGCGACGGTCCGTACGAAGACCTGGCCGACCTGTACGGCGAACAGACCCATGTCACGCATCCGTTCCACCCGCTCGACCCGCCGCCGTTGCGGAGCCGCAGCGAACTGCACGAGCACTTCACCGCGGCGCCCCCGACCGACCGGACGTTGAACCGTAAGCCGGTCGACGTGCGGATTCACGAAACCGCAGACCCGGAGGTCATTGTCGCCGAGTTCGCCTATCAGGGGCATGTCGCCGAGACGGGGGAGGAATTCACGGTGCCGTGCGTCTTCGTGATGCGTATCCGCGATGGGCTCATCATCGAGTCCCGGGACTACATTGACCACCTCGCCAGCGCGCGGGCCTGGGGTCAACTCGACAGCCTTCTGACCGCACTACGTCCGCAGAAGTAGCAGCACCATCGAGGGCGCAGCCCGACCCCGACGCAGAGCATGTGCGGCTTGCCGGGCACGGTTCGCCGCTCGTCGCGGTAGCTCGTTGGACGTCACGCAGGCTGACCGTGGCTCGATCAGCGGCCGCTGGCCCAGGCCGCGGGACAGACCGACATGCGAATCGGCGGTGACCCCCGGGTGAGGGTCACCGCCGATTGCGAGGTCGAACCGGTCAGGCGGCCGAGCAGGCCGCGTCCAGCTCCTTGATGGCAGCTTCCAGGGCCTTCTTGCTGGGCTTGGCGTCGGCGGACGTGTTGTACGCGTCGCTCAGGCTCATCATCTCGTTCTGGATCTTCTCGGAGGCGGCGGTGACCGCCTGGTTGGCGCCAATCGCGTGCGCCAGGATCGCGACCGAGCCGGCGGCCCACTGGGCACTGACCGCGAAGTGTCCGGCCGGCGGGCCGATCTTCTCGGCCTTGGCGATCTTAGACGCGTTGTCCTTGATGTCCTTCTTGATGTCGGCGCAGGCCTTCACCGTGGCCGCGTTGTCGGCCGCGGTGCTGGCCGCGGTGCTGGCTGCACCGACGGTCGGGGTGGCGCTGGAGACCGCCGGTGACGGCGAGGTTGCGGCGTCCTGAGATTCCGGCTGCGGATCGCAGCCGGACGTCGCGATCATCGCCGCTACGGCCAAGCCGGTCAGGACGAGTCGAGTTCGGTTCATCGATGTTTCCCCCATGATCTTCGTGTTCGGCGCACGCTACCAGCGCAGGTCGAGCAGGTGGGGTCAGTTGTTCGCCGTCGAGCACGCGCCTCGGTCTGGAGCCGGATACGAGGCGCATCGTGACTGTGGACGGCAGATGTCGCAGGCGGCGGCAGTCGGAGAACGGTGGTCTACAGTGCCGCAGCGCGTGCCCGGCGGCGGGATTTCCGGGACGGGGTGATGAATCGGTGGAATGGTCGGGTGTGAATCCGGCTCATCCGTCGCGCCGTACGAAGCCTTCGGTTGTCCACCGATCGATGGACAGTCGCTGACCGTCGAGCGGTCGTTCCGCAGGGAGGGCTGCGACTGGCACCGTCCACGCTATGACAGCGATTGCGCGGCATGCTCGACGCCGAGGAGGACCTGACGGTGGTCGGCGAGGCGTCGTCGGGGCCGAAGGGAGTGCAGCTCGCCGCCGAGCAGCAGCCTGACATCGTGCTCATGGACCTGCGCATGCCGGGCGGTGACGGGGTCGAGGCCACCGGCCAGATCCGCACGCGTGTTCCCGGCGTCTGCGTGGTGGTGCTCACGACGTACGAATCGGACCGGGACATCCTGCGGGCGATCGAGGCCGGCGCCAGCGGCTATCTCCTCAAGGACGCCACACCGGCGGAGCTGGCGGAGGCGGTCCGGGCTGCGGCCCGGGGCGAGACGGTGCTCGCGCCGAGCGTCGCCTCCACGCTCGTTCGGCAGGTGCGGCACCCCGCGCCGCCGGCCCTCTCGGCCCGCGAGACCGAGGTTCTGCGCCTGGTCGCGCGGGGGTTCACGAACGCCGACATCGGGCGAGCGCTCTACATCAGCGAGACCACCGTGAAGATCTACCTACTCCGCGTCTTCGGCAAGCTGAACGTCGCCGACCGCACGGCCGCGGTCACGACGGCGCTGCGCCACGGTCTGATCTGACTCCACAGGTATGCCTCAACGGCTTCACGGGGCGGCGGGGGTCCTGCCACGGCGATAGGCGGTCCGACGGTTGTCCGGGACCTGTTCGGGACATGTTCGGGACCGTTCGGACCAGAAACGACGGCTCCGTCGCCTTGAGGTCGATATCCCAAGAGAGCTAGCTTCGGCCTTCATCGATGGGTGGTGTGGGGCGCGAAGGTTCTCTTCTTCGCGCCACGGTCTGCTGCAACTGACAGGCCGATCCCCGACGTCACGCCGCGACAACGACCTACGCGAGGGAGGATTCGCATGCTTGGCAAAGGACGCTGGTCTGGGCGCGGTCGCCGTCTGGGGTTGGCTTCCCTGCTCGTGAGTGTGTTGGTGATGGTGTCGTCCGGGCAGCCGGTCTATGCCGCCAACCTCGGTAGCGAGCCGACCCTGCCGTACGCGCAGCCGAACAACGCCAGTCTGCCCAGAGCGGGCTGCGACACGACCGCCACCGACCCGACGAGTCCGCCGGCCAGCAGTCCGGCGGCGGTGCAGGTGATCTACGCGTGGAACAACTCCACCGGGAACCAGTACGCGACGAACGTCGAGAATGCCGCCCGTGTCGTGGATCGCGTTGACTGGCTGCTCGACCAGGCCAGCAACTACGACCAGCACGTGAAGGTGAGCTGCCGGTCGACGACCACCAGCACGTACAACCAGTACGCGCAGGCGATGGTGACGCCGGTGAAGATCGACACCACGAACACCGACTACTGGTCGATCGCGAACGAGCTTTCGGCCAAGGGGTACGACGACAGCAACCGCTGGCATGTGGTCCTGACGGAGTTCCCCGCGCCGTCCGCGTCGGCGCACTGGTGTCCGAGCAGTGGCGGTAGCGGCTGTATCTCCGTCGTCGAGGCATGGGACAGTGGGGTCGTCGGGCACGAGATGGCGCACCTGCTCGGTGCCGGTCACGCCTACATGAGCGAGCACGTCTGGCAGGACTCCAACGGAAACTGGCAGGCCGAGCAGTACTGCCCCGACATCATGATGTGCGCTGGCGACTGGTGGGCCTTCGATATGGGCTACCGCCAGAACTACGACCCGAGCGAGACCAGCGCGCGGTTTTATGTGGACAACTATCCGTCGACGACGACGAACAATGCGGCGGTTCACCCGCTGCTCACCTCGCCAGTGTGCTGCGACGTCGGTGCCAACAACGACCTGCTGACCGCGCAGGAACGGACCATCGAGGCGCAGGCGCCGGGCACCTCGAACCCCACCGGGTTCGCCACCTCCGGATCGGGGGCAGCCATCTCGGTGACACCGCAGGGCTCGTATGCCGGCGTTTCCGCCCGCTACTTCGACAACCGTCGCTCGTTGCAGTTCGTCAGCTCACCGCAGTCGGCCGAGAAGTCGGTCATCGTGAGCCGTAGGCCGTCGGTGACGGCCGGGCACAACTACAAGTTCTTCGTCCGGCTACGTGCCGACTCCGGAACCGCCGCGCTGCGTATGCGGTGGTACAACTCCGCGGGCACGCTGCTGTCCACGTCGCCCAGCAGCCCGTTTGCCCTGACGTCGAACTGGTGGGAGTGGTCCCACGAGGCGGTCGCACCGTCGAACGCGGCCAGCGTGCAGATCTCCGTGGTGGCACCGGCCGGTGGTTCGCAACCGTCGACCCTGACCATGCACGTGGACACACTGCAACTTTCCGACTGTAGTGCCAACCTGAACTCGCTGTGCCGCCCCACCACCTGATCCCACCTGGGTGATCCGGCCTCTCCCCACGTCACGCTCGCGTGACGTGGGGAAGGGTCTACGACCGCAGGCCTCGACGTCCCACTCGCCGGAGTCGACAGGGCGAGTCAGCTTCTTCGTACCGTGGCTCCGGCTCGAATCGCCCGCGGTATCTCGGCGACATGGTCGACACGATCCAGCAGCATGACAAGTTCGTCGCTGGACGCGGGGGAGTTCAACTCGACGTGGTAGGTGATGCCGCTCGATATCCACGTCTGCGTGTCGAAACCTCCCTCGGCCGATACGCGTGCCCCGTCGATCCGGATGCCGAGTTCGCCTGCCTCCCGGTATATGTCGTTCAGGACGCAGCCAGCCGCAGCGAGGTGCAACAGGTGAGCCCCGGTGAAGTCCGCCTCGACCGTGACGCCCTCGGGTGTCCAGCGGTGAGGGAACCGGATCGCACCACCGTCAACTGATCTGAACGAGCCGGCACTGACCACGACCGCGAAATGCTCCACCGGTTGCTCCTGTCCGCTGTGCCGGAACCGACCGGCGCATTGTCGTCCGCCGCTACCGCGTCATCACCGTCAGGGGGCCGAAGAGGCGATTCGGTCTCGCATCACGTGCGCGGGCAGCGACGCGTTCGCCGCTGCGGACTCGGCCAGCTCGGTGTGGTCGAGCAGCTCGATGATTCGGTCCACCGGTAGTCGGGGGCATGCCGCCATCGTGTGTCGTACCGCGGCGTCGGGGTCGTGGGTGAGTCGGTCGACGAGGATCGGATCCGCCTGTGGGTCGCGGGAGACGAGTCGTCGGACCGCTGGATCCTGGTCGTCGGCGAATCGGGCCAGTGCCGCGGGCGGCCAGCCGCGTCCGCCTAGGACGGGACGGCGGCAAGTTCCGCAGCGCCGAACGAGACAGCGAATCGCTTGCACCAGATGCTGACACTGCGGAACGCCGTCGGATCGACTCCAGCGGCCAACCGGTACACCTGATCGCCGTGGTTACCTTTCAGCTTGCCCAATTCCGCGTACTGGCCGTCGTCGAACACCCGCCAGCCGGCGGTGCCTGCACGGACCCGCTGATCGGACAACCACACCCGCAGGTCAGGGCCGTCGCTGGTGTCCAGCCCTTCGATTTCGAGCTGGTGGCTGCCGTCCGGGTTGCGGACCATCCGGACCGTGCCGCTGGTGTCGTGCTCGTGTGTGACGAACGTACCCTCGGCGAGGACAGTCGGCGAGGCCGGAATGTCCGCAGCTGGGGATGGAGATGGGGATCGGGACGGCTGCGGGACGGTGGAGAGGGTGTCCGCCACGACCGTGTCGGTGAACAACCGCCAAGGCTGGAACCAGTAGAAGGCTCCTGCGACACCGATGCCGAACGTGGCCACGACGATCCAGGTGACGGGAGTGCGGAGAAGACGGCGAGTCACTGTTCAAGTCAAGCCGCAGGACCTCGCTGTCGCCAGGCAGGACCGGATTACCGACTGCTTACGGCGAGCGAGGGGCATGACCACGAGGTGCGGCGACCGCACGGGCCGCCGGCGCTCAGGCGGCGGCCGGCTCCACCGGGGAGCCGGCCGCGGCATCGGGTGTACGCCTCTGGTCAAGCCGCCCACTCCTGCCGGCAAGATCACCCGAACAGGTTGCCGGTGATGTCGGCGTAGAAGAGGGCGGGGTCGCCGGAGAGGGAGGCCTTGACGTTGGCGGTGGGCTTGTCGGCGATCACTTCGATCCTGCCCGCTTCGAGTCCGTCGAGGGCCTGGGTGACCACCTCGTGGGGCGCGAGCTTGGGGATGTCGATGCCGGCCATCATGTCCGTGTCGGCGATCGCCAGCGCCAGGGCGGTGACCAGAGTCTTCTGGTCGGCCAGCTCGAGTCGGAGGCCGTTCGTCAGGGACCATTCTGCGGCCTTGGAGGCGGCGTAGCCGTTGCTGCCGGGAGAGAAGGTGTACCAGCTCAGCGCCGAGATGACGTTGAGGATGGCGCCACCGGCCAGCTTCGGCGCGAAGGCGCGGGTGACGTTGAGGGTGCCCCAGAAGTTGGTGTCGAAGTCTTTGCGGATGTTCTCCGTGGAGGGACCGAGCAGCGGGGCTTGTGTGGAGGTGCCGGCGTTGTTGACGAGGATGTCGAGGTCGCCCACCTGGGACGCCGCTGCCTCGATGGACGCCAGGTCCGTGATGTCCAACTGGAGGGGGACGGCACCGGGGATGTCGATGCTTTCCACGCGACGGGCGGTCGCATAGACGGTGGCGCCACGGGCGAGGAGTGCCTCGACGAAGGCCTTGCCGAGGCCGCGGTTGGCGCCGGTCACCAGAGCGGTTGAGCCGTTGATTCGCATACCCAACACGCTAGAACCTCACGTTGACGTTAGAGGCAAATGCTGCGAGGTGGATCACGTCCACCTCATCCGCGGGGAGGCATTGCCCGACGCACTGATGCCCCGACCGCGACGCTCACTCCTTGACACCGATGTCGTCGATCGGAGGGGCGTTGAGCAGCCGTCGGAGGGGCCAGACCGTGGCTGTCAACGCCAGCAGTGTCGTGCCCCCGAGCACCGCCACCCAACCGAGCGGCGGGACGTACGGGATCGGGCTGCCGGTCAGTCCGTTGACGATCGCGCTGAGGGTCAGCACCGCGATCGTCGTGCCGATCAGCACGGCGGTGCCGAGGAGCCCGGCCTGTTCGGCCTGGACCATCGCGCGAATCTGACCGCGGGTGACTCCGACCAGTTGCAGCAAGGCCAACTCGCGGCGGCGGGCCAGCGCGGCCATCACCATCGTGGTGGCCGCCGCCAGTGCCGCGTACCCCACCATCACGCCGATCAGCAGCCGGTTCAGCCAGGCGCCGAGCGCCAGGTCGGTGCTGACCAGTCGCGTACGGGTGGCGGCGTCGAGCACCTGGGCGCCCCGTTTGCCCGGCCGACCAGGTGGTCAACACGGTGTCGGCCTCCGGGCCGGCGCTGACCAGGACCTCGTCGACGGTGTTCCCCGCCGTGTGCCCGGCGACCGTCTCGGCAGCCAGTGTGACGTCGCCGAAGCCGAGGCCACGGCCGTAGATCGCGACGACGTCCAACGTGACAGGCGTGCCGTCGCCGAGCCAGAGTTCGGCCTGGTCGCCGATGTCCCAGCCGGACGAGGACGCCTGCAGCGCGGACACGGCGACCGTGCCCGCGCGCAGGTCGGCGAGGTCACCCTCGCGCACGGCGAGGTCCATCGTCGACGTGATGCCCGCCGGGTCGACCGACCGGGCGCTGATCGGCTCGATGCCGTCCAGCGCCCGCACCACCACCTGGGTACGGTGCACACCGGTGGCCGCCTGCACCCCGGGCAACTCGCGGACCGTCCGCGCCGCGTCGGCCGGCAGCCCGGTCGAAGCCGACATCGACGTCGGCGAGCGCCGTCACCTGAGCGGGGCCGGCGTCGTACACGCGGGTGAGGTGTTCGACGCGTACCGCCGGTTGATCGGTCTGTCCCGGATAGTCCGGCATCCTGGTGGCCTTTCTCGGTGTCATCGGCAAGAACTGCGCGCACCAGAAACGCTATTGACCTGCACGAACGGCAACCATCCCGCGGGCTGGCGGATCCAGGTACAGCAGGCGCTACCGCTGCCCGCCCTCCGACAGAGAACCCGACCCGACGGCGCGCACCGAGAGCCAGCACCGCGAGGCCGGGGTAGCGGCGGAGGTGCAGCCTGCTGTACCAGGGTTGTCGAGCTGGCGGCATCGTCGCCGCCGCGTCGCCTGCCTAGCGTTGACGGCGTCGAGGAACGTTCGCCGAAGGAGGCAGTCATGACCGATCCGTACCGCATCACCGATGCCCCGGTCGCCGCGCCCAGGAAGCCGGGTGACCTGCTCCGCCCGCTGCTCTGGCTGGCGCTCTTCGTCAGCGCGGCGGCCAACATGGTGCTGTCGACCGCGGCGGTCAACCCGTGGGTCAGCTCGGCGTTCGGTCTGGTGGCGGCGCTCTGCGCGGTCGCGCTGATCGTGCACCACCGCCGAGGCCGGCGAGCCGGCGAGGTGGATCAGAGGAGCCGGCCGTCGTGAGCGAGCAGGGCGATCTGGGTACGGTTGTCGAGATCCAGCTTGGTCAGGATGTGCGAGACGTGGGCCTTCACCGTCGTCACGCTCATCAGCAGTTCGCTGGCGATTTCGGCGTTTGACCGGCCCTGCGCGATGGCCAGCACGACGTCGCGTTCGCGGGGTGTGAGCAGGGCCAGCCGATCGTGCGCCCGCTCGTGGGACTCGGCCCCGGAGGCGACCCGCTGCATGAGGCGACGCGTCACGCCGGGGGACAGCATCGGGTTGCCGGCCGCGACCGCGCGTACCGCCTGGCTGATCTGCTCGGGCGGGGTGTCCTTGAGCAGGAAGCCGCTCGCGCCCGCTCGGAGGGCCCGCACCACGTGCTCGTCGGTGTCGAACGTGGTGAGCACGATGATCTCGGGCGGCCGGTGGCGGCGGCGGCGCAGACGCTCGGTGGCGGTGATGCCGTTGACGCCGGGCATCCTGATGTCCATCAGCAGCACGTCGGGCAGGTGCCGGTCCACCGCCGTGATCGCCGCGGCGCCGTCGGCGGCCTCGCCCACCACGACGATCCCGTCGGCGCCGTCGAGCATCAGCGTGAGCATTCCCCGTACGAGAGGGTCGTCGTCGACGATGACGACCCGGATCGGGCCCGTCACGTCGGCCATGGCAGCCAGGCGGTGAGGTGGAACCGACCCGTGGCGTCGATGTGGTGGGTGACCCGACCGCCGGTGAGCTCGGCGCGTTCGGCGAGACCGATGAGGCCGGTGCCGGCACCGCCGATGACGCCACTGTCGGGCGTGGTCGGGTTGCTCACCGCGATGCTCAGGCCGGTGCCGGGCGCGCCGTCGAGCACCAGCCGGACCGGCTGGCCGGCCGCGTGCTTGCGGGCGTTCGTCAACGCCTCCTGCGCGATCCGGTACGCGGTGCGGCCGACCGTGGCAGGGATCTCGACCGGCGGCCCGAGCGGGTCGTCGACCACGATCTGTTGCCCGGCGGCCCGCGCCTCGTCGACCAGACGCGGCAGGTCGGCGAGGGTCTGCCCGGGTGGTGTGTCGGTCGGGGACTCGGCGTCGTCGCTGCGCAGCAGGGTGATGACCTCGCGCAGCTCGTCGAGGGCGTGGTGTGCGCTGGCCCGGATCACCCCGGCGGCGGCGCTGAGCCGTTCGGGCGGCGCGTCCGGCCGGTACTCCATCGCGCCGGCGGCCGCTGCCAGCAGGGACAGCCGGTGGGCCAACACGTCGTGCATCTCCCGTGCGATGCGGCTGCGCTCCGCGGCCCGTGCCTCGCCGACCCGCCGTTCCTGTTCCTGCTCGGCCCGCTGGGCCCGGTCCCGCAGGGCCGCCAGCAGGGCGTTGCGGGCCTGCGCCCAGGTGCCCCAGCCGAGCAGGGCCGCGTAGGCGATCGTCATCAGCACCAGCCGCCACCCGTACGGCAGGCTGGGCACCGGCCGCCAGAACGCCTGCACGGCCTCGCCCGTGACCCCGACCGCCGCCACCGTCGCCGCGTGCCGAAACGGCCGGTTGCGGGCGGTGAACAACACCGCGAAGCTGGCTACCGGCGTGGCCACCGGGGACAGCGCGACGAGCAGGCCGGCCAGCACGCCACCGACCTGCGGACGGCGGAGGACCACCGGAACGAGGGCCAGGGCGGCCACCGCCAGCGCCACGTCGACGCCGGCCAGGCCGGCGGAGCTGGACCGGGTGGCGGACCACAGCATGGTCCCGACGAGGACGCCGACCGCCACGGTCGTCGCGGCCACCGGGACGGAACGCCACGTCGGCGGCCGCTCGACCTCGCACGTCGCGGCATCCACATCGCGCAGGCTACTGGGCTCGTGGCGGGCCGGACCACCTCCTTTGGTAGTACGCCGAGCCGCCGGGAGGCGTAGCCGCCGCGGCGTCTGGGACGACGCGTCGGGCCCGGCCCAGTCCGCAGACTCAGGCCATGACGAACAACCTTCTCGTGAACCGAGCCGCGGTGACGGCCAGCGCGATCGTGGTGGCGGTGGTCGAGTTCGCGCTCCTGCACTCGGTGGCCGGCGTCGACGTCGCGGTCACTTCCGGAAGCTCGACCCGACAGGTCACGGTGGCCGCTGTCGTCGTGGCCGCAGCGGTGGCGGCACTGGCCGGCTGGGCGCTGCTCGCGGCGCTGGAACGCGCCACCAACCGCTCCCGGGTCTGGTGGACCTCGATCGCGGTGGCCGTCCTGCTGCTGTCGCTCGTGGTCGGCCCCACCGGTGGTGTCGGTGCGGCAGCGAAGGCGACCCTCGCGCTGCTGCACCTGAGCGTCGGCCTCATCCTCATCCTCGGCCTGCCCCGGTCGCGCCCGGCGGGGGCGAACCGATGACCGCGCTGACCGTACGCAAGCAGGACGGGGTCTTCGTCCTCGACTCTGCGGCGAACGCCTCGCTGCGTACCGGCTGGACCTGGCGGTGCGGTGAGATCCGCACCGGCACCGGGCGCTGGACTGTCGAACCGACCGGCCGCCGACGCATCGGGTTCACCGCCCGGGGCGAGCACGGCGTGCCGGTACGGCTCGACCCGGGCCGGTCGCACGTGCCGGGGCCCGGCGGGGTGGCCCGCTGGATGCCCGGTCACGGTGGGGGTGAGCTGGTACGCGACGGACACCGCATCGCGGTACGCCTTCCCGGCCGATTCGGCGGGCCGATCCGTGTCGAGGTCACCGGTGACTGGGCCGAGCTGGAGCTGGTGGTGCTCACCGCCTGTTTCGCACTGATGAGTCGACGGCGGCGGCGCACCCTGATCATGATGGCGGCCGTCAGCGGGGGGAGTTGATGACCACCTCGCCGGCGGCGAGGGCGCGCTCAGACGATACGACGCACGATCCCACGGTGGCCGAGTGACAGGAGTAGGCCGGCGGCGGCCAGGGCGGCTCCGGCGGCGGCGGTGTACGCCGGGAGTTGGGTGGGGATGCCGAGGTAGACGGTGATGCCGAGGATGCGGGACAGGCCCCAGGGCAGCAGGGCGAGCTGGTCGTTCCACACCGTCAGCGCTCGTTCCAGGCCCACCACCGAGACCAGGGTGGACAGCACGCCGAGGGGCACACCCGTGGCGGTGAGGGTCAGCCCGACGGCGCTTCGACCGCGCAGCCCGTACCGGTCCCGCAGGACCACCGCGCTGACCACGAACAGCCAGCAGAACGCGGCGAACGCGATGGTGACGTACGCGGCGCGCAGCCCGGGCACCGTCCAGAAGGCGAACCAGTATCCGCCTGGTCCGCGCCCGGCGAGCGCCGCCAGCAGCAGCACGCTGCGCAGCAGCGCGACGCCGCCGAGCGTGGTCCACAGGTGGAACGGGTCCCGCCGGCCGACGACGAGGCGTACGACGAGGGCGAACAGTGCCCACCCGCCGAGGGTGACAAGCAGGTGCGCCGGCGCGGCGAACCAGGTCAGCACGAGCCGGCTCGCCACCAGCACCACGGTCGGGACCAGCCACACCACCACCCGGTCCGCCCGTGTCGTGGGCGTCGGCAGCGTGGCGACCCGCCACGGCCGGAACGCGCCGAGCAGCAACCCGCGCGCGCCGGCCGCGCCGAACCCGCGACCGCGCAGGCCGAGCAGCAGCACCAGCAGGATCGACCCGAGCAGCGCCCGGGCCGCCCGAGCCATCGCCGGGTCCCGGTCGGCGCGTCGCGCCCCGATGTCCGCGGCGGTGAAGTTGTACGCGGGCAGGTCCAGGTCGGCGCCGTAGCGCTGCCGGTGTGCGTCGCGCGCATGGTGGTATGCCGTCGTCGCCATCCGCCAGTCGTGGCGGGCAGCCGGGGAACCGGTGTCCAGCCACTGCGCGTGCCGCAGCACCATGGTCCGGTACGCGCCAAGCGTCTCGAACAGGTCGACCTGGTAGTCGAGCGTCGCGGTGAAGCGTCCGCGCAGTTCGGCGTCCCGCCAGGTCGCCGGTTCGGTTGCGGCGACCAGATCCCGCATCTGCCGGGCCAGCAGGACGGCCTGCGTACCCTCCTCGATCGCCTCGTCGACGCGGCCGCCGGTCACCGCGTAGATGCTGTCCAGCGCGGCCGAGTCGCCGGTAGGGATGTCCCACTCGAAGATCCACATCATGGGCGGCGGTTCCAGCCCGAGCGCCCGCACCGACCGGTCCGCGTACGGACCGATGTAGAGGCCCTTCGTGACGGCTTGGCGGGACAGCGCCATGGCCCGCCCGATCGCGGCGACGGTGGCCGGGTCGCCGGAGAACGTGCGGTACGCCCAGTCCGCCGTGACCTGTGCCGGGTCGGCCCGCGGGTCCCAGGCCAGGCGGCCGACGGCGTACGTGTTGAGGTCGTAGAGCTGCCAGAACCCGGTGCGTAGGTACAGCGACATGGGCCCGGCGCGCAGTGGACCGCCGTCCTGGGTCCAGTTCCAGACACCCTCGACGTTCGGGTTGGCGGCAAGGAAGGCGCGCAGCGCTTCGCGGTGCAGCGGGCCGAGGTCGTTGGGCAACGAGCCGAACCCCTCGAACTCGCGCCGGGCCTGGAACTCGACGATGCGGCGGTGTCGGCCGCCCAGCAGGGTGGTGTTCAGCGGTAGGTGACTGTAGAAGTCGCCCAGGGTGTACTTGGTGGAGACGATCAGGTGCGGGTCGTCGAGCCCGCCGAGGACCCGCGCGTACGAATCCGGGTTGGTGTGCACATCGCCGACGGCGCCGACGCCCACCGTCCAGGTGCGGAAGATGATGTCCTTCCCGGCTGTGCCCGCCGTGTCCAGCAGCGCCCGCAGCATCGCGCGCACGGACGCCTCCGTGGTGACCGCGAGCCGCGACGAGTAGTCCCAGCCGGTCCCGGCGTACACCTCGCCGCCCTCGCCGATGCGGACCATCAGGCCGTCGACGAACGGCATGCTCTCGAACAGCTCGGCCAGGCCGGCCTGGTAGACCGACCACAGTCGAGGGTCGGCCACGTCGAGGCCGCCGACCGTCCGCGTCAGGTACGCCTCCAGTGGAGGCGACACCGCGAGCATGTCGGTCAGCAGGAACACCCGCACGCCCATGTCCTCGGCGTACCGGAAGACGGGGCCGAACGCCGCGACCAGCGCCCGCGCGCGGTCGACGTGCGGGTCGCCGGGTGGATAGACCGCGTGCCCGTCACCAACCTCGGCGAACGTGACGTACTCGAGGAAGCCGGGTACGACGACTCCGTTGAAGCCCTGTGCCACCGAGTGGTCGACGAACTGCCGAAACTGTGCGTCGATGCGGGCCACCGCGCCCGCGTCCACCCACGGTGCGCGAGGCAGCACCGCCGACCCGACCACGTCGGTGTTCAATCCGTAGTCGTCGCCGGCGGCGAAGACGGCCGGTTCGGGCTCGCGCCCCACCGAACCGGCGTCGGTCAGCCGCAGCCCGAGCCGGGGGGTGACCACCCGACCCGCGTCCGCTGCGGGGATCGCGTCGGCACCGGAGCTGATCCGGTCGGCCAGCCGGTACATCCCGGCTGCCACGCCCGCGACGTCGCCGCCCTGGACGGTCAGCTCGGTGTCGCGCACGTCGAGCCGGTACGACTCGGGCGTCCCGCCGAGGGTGGTCAGCACGCTCGCCCGCAGCGTGCGGACCGCCGACAGGTCCGGGGCCGCGCGGCGTGCCGTGCCGGTGCCCGGCGGGGCCGTCGCGGACCCGGCCGAGTTCGGTGCGGCCGGAACGAGCGCCGGCCGGGGCAGGCCGCGGCGAACGACCGCGTCGGCGACGGCGGCCGCGGCCTTCGTGAGGCGCGGCTCGTCGGGCACGACGAGGGACGCCAACGGCGGGAGCGGCGCGGGCGTCCGCGTCGGCGCGGCGACAGCCTCCTCGCGCGGGACTACGGCGGGGGCGTGGCTCAACCCCAGCGTGTCGCCGACCGCCCAGGCCATTGCCGCGCCGAGGGCCAACAGGACCACCGCGGCGACAAGCAGCGGGTACGGCCTGCGGGCCTGGACAACATGAGCCACGCCCGCATGCTAGTAGCCCGCCCGCGTTCGGCGGAGGAGCGGCGATCCGGTGACGTAGTTGGACGACGGTCAGCGCGATCAGGCCGGCCGGGCCGGGCTGACCGCCATGGGCGGCGGCGAGGAAGGCGCGGGCGAGGATCGCGTCCAGCGGTGCGCCAGGCCCTGTGTCAAAAGCCCCTGGCCGGCCTGCGGAGGCCGAGAGGACCGGCCGTTTCGGCCGCTGGTGAAACGCCGCTCGCGGGCCCGTGGTCCGGCCGGATCGGAGCCGCCCGCTCCATTGAGCGTGATGCCTGTGGGTCATCAAGATGACTCACAGGCATCACCCTCATTGTGGTGTCCGCCGTCCGCCCCTCGGCTCGACCGAGGACCTTGACACTCGGCCTAGCGGGCGAGCTCGTCCTCGACGTACGCGGGCCTCGCAAGCGTGATCGCCGGGATGGCCGCCACGAGGGCGACGGCGAGCAGGAACAGCAGCGGCAGGGTCCACCCGTCGCTCACGTCGTGCAGCAGACCGACCAGCAGCGGACCGAGTGCGCCGAACGCGTACGCGACCCCCTGGGCGAAGCCGCTCAGCGCGACGGTGCCGCCCTGCGTTCGGGTGCGGACGTTGATGAGCACGAGGCAGGCCGGGAACAGGATCGACCCCGAGCCGATGAGCAGCACCCAGAGCAGCGTGAGTGTCGCGGGCGCGAGCAGCAGGCCGAGGTAGCCGAGCACGAAGCTCGCGATACCGGCGGCGATCAGCCAGCCGACGTTGCGCAGTCGCGCGACGAGGAGGGGCGCGACGAGTGCGCCGGGCACGCTGACGATGCCGGTGACGGCGAGCAGCACACCGGCCTCGGTCGGCGTCGAGCCGGCGATGTCGCCGAGGATCTCGGGCAGCCAGGCGAAGGCCGCGTAGGTGCAGATCGTGCTGGTTGAGAACACGACGGTGATCGACAGGGCCACGCGTGACCGCCACAGTCGCGTGACGAGGGCGGCAGGCGAGGACTCGACGGCGACGGCATCCGAGAGTCGCTGGCGGCGCTCCCGCGCGATGATGACGAGCCACGGAGCGAGCGCGACCACCGAGGTGACCGACCAGATGCCGAGCGAGAACCGCCAGCCGATCTGCTCGGCGACCGGAGCGGCGGCAGCGGCGGGCACGGCCGTGCTCACGCCCACGATGCAGACGTAGACGGCGGTCAGCAGCGCCACCCGGTCGGGGAAGTAGCGCCGCACGATCGGCGGCAGCAGCACGTTGCCGATGCCCGTACCGGCGAGCGCGACGACACTGCCGACGAGCAGCACCGCGAAGCCCGGGGCGAACGCGCGCACGAGATGGCCGAGGGTCATGAGCAGCAGCGCGAGCACGATGCCGCCGTCGAGGCCGAAGCCGCGGGCGACCCGCGGAGCGATGAACCCGGACGCCGCCAACAGGATCGGTGGCAACGTGCCGAGCAGCCCGACGCCGATGTCCGATATCGGGATGTCCCCCCGGATGTCGCCGAGGATCGGCGATATCGCCGCAACAGCCTGGCGCAGGGTGAGTGCGACGAGCACGATGCCCAGCAGCGCCGCTGTGCGTCCCGCCCACAGTGGGAGGGGGCGGTGCTCGGACATCCGGCGAGTCTAGTACCCCAGGCGGGGATCGTGATCATGGCGTGCTGGCTGCTCATCGCTCGGGCGCGGTGGCGGCGTCGGCGGATCGACCTGAGGAGGGCGGCGGGCCGGTCGACGCCCAAGGAGCCGTACGCTGAGGTGGTGATCGATTTTCGTGCGGCGGTTGAGGCAGGCGACGCCGATGCAATCGAGGCGACCCTGGCCGACACCGTGCTGTTTCGGAGCCCGGTGGCGTTCAAGCCCTATCCGGGCAAGGCGATCACCGCAGCGATCCTGCGGGGTGTGCTGCGGGTGTTCGAGGACTTCCGGTACGTCCGTGAGCTGAGCGGCGAGGGCGGTCGTGATCACGCGCTGGTCTTCGAGGCGCGGATCGGCGACGTCGCCGTCGAGGGTTGTGACTTCCTGCACCTGGACGAGAGCGGCTTGATCGACGAGTTCACGGTGATGGTTCGCCCGCTGTCCGCCGCGCAGGCCCTGGCCGCCGCGATGGCCGCGCAGTTCGAGCAGATCCAGCGTGAGGCGACCGCCGGCTAGCGCTTCGACCCCCGCCGACGTGAGCCGACCGAGCATAGGCATGGTCGGACGAACGATCATTCGGGGCGGATCCCCGCTCGGAGTCAGGACAGTCGTCTCCGGTCCCCGGTCCAGGCCGCTTCCAGGATCGCGGTCAGGCTGGCGGTGTCGGTCGGGCCCGGGTGGTTCTGGATCAGGCGGGTGACGCCACTGGCCATCTCCGCGAAGCGCGGCAGATCGTCGCGAGCCACGCCGATGTCCGCCAGAGTGGGAGGGATGCCGATGTCGGCAAGGAGCCCGTCGAGCCAGCTGAGGAACGCGTCCGCGGCCTCGGCGTCGGACGCGCCGGTCACGTCGAGCCCGCACACCCCGGCGAGGATGGCCAACCGGTCGCTGATGGCATCCCTGGCCGCGTCGAGAGCGTAGGGGAGTAGCAGCCCGACGCCCAGACCGTGCGGTGTGTGCGTGGCTGCGCCGATGGGGTACTGGAGAGCGTGTGGGGCCGCGTTGCCCGCGTGGGAGAAGGCGAGTCCGGCGAGCATCGACCCGTAGGACATGTCGGCGCGGGCGTCCGTGTCGTCTCCGTCCCGGACCGCGCGACGCAGGCTGCGGGCGATCCGCTCCGCGGCCAGGAGCGCGTAGTGGTCGGTGATCGGGTTGCGGCCGAGGAACACCTGCTCCACCGGGTCGCGCGGCCCGTGGGGCCGGGACCGCGCGGTGTAGCTCTCCACGGCGTGACAGAACGCGTCGATGCCGGAGTGGGCGGTGACGGTCGCCGGGCAGGTGTAGGTGAGTTCGGGGTCCACGATGGCGAAGTCGGGCACGATGTGGACGCTGGAGACCCCCACCTTCAGCTCGCGGTCCGGGTCGGTCAACACCGAGACGGGCGTGAGCTCGGAACCGGTGCCCGACGTCGTCGGGACCGCCACGAGCGGAAGCGTCGGCCCCGGCACCTTCGACTCGCCGTAGAAGTCGCGCGGCGTCCCACCGTGCCGTCGGATGACGCCAACGATCTTGGCCAGGTCGATCACCGTGCCACCCCCGATGGCGAGGATGACGTCGGCGTCCACCTCGGCGGCGGCCGAGACGGCACGGGCGACATCGGAGAGCGGCACGTCCGAGGTCGCCTCGGAGAACACCTCGACGACCGCGACCTTCTCCCGCACGGCGGCCACGATGTCGGCCACGCCCGGCTGCCCCAGGAGAACCTGGTCGGTCACGATGAGGACTCGCGAGCCACTCTCGGCGACCACCCGTGGGATGTTCTGTGCGACCCCTTCGCCCACTATCAGCTGGCGTGGCCCGCGGACGGTCTCAAGCATGTCGGTGCCTCTCCAGAACGTCGACGGCGATGTACGGGGCGCAAGCCCGGGGCGGCAGGCCGGTCACGGCAGGTCGATCGCCGCGTAGGTGAGGTCGAGGTATTCGAGGATGCCCTCGTGCGACCCCTCCTTGCCGATCCCGGACTGCTTGACCCCTCCGAACGGAGCTGACGGGTCCGATATCAGGCCACGGTTGATGCCGAGCATCCCGGTCTGCAGGCCCTCGGCGAACCGGAGGGCTCGTTGGAGGTCGCGGGTGAAGACGTACCCGACCAGGCCGTGCTCGGTGTCGTTGGCCTTCGCCAGCACCTCGTCGTCGGACGTGAACGACATGATCGGCGCCACCGGACCGAAGATCTCGGTCTTGAGCATCCGCGCGTCGTCGGGTACGTCGACGAGGACCGTGGGCGGGTAGAAGTGGCCCGGCCCGTCTGGACGCTCACCGCCCACCAGGACGCGGGCGCCGCGGTCGACCGCGTCGGCGACGAGCTCGTCGATCGTGGTGACCGAGGCGTCGTCGATCAACGCCCCGACGTCGACGCCGTCGTCGAGACCGTGGCCCACGGCAAGCGCGCCCATCCGCTCGGCGAAACGCGCCGTGAACTCCTCGCGCACCGACTCCTCGACGTAGATCCGGTTGGCCGCGATGCAGGACTCGCCGATGTTGCGCATCTTGGCCACCATCGCGCCGTGGAGCGCGACGTCCAGGTCGGCGTCCGCGCACACGATCAGGGCCGCGTTGCCACCCAATTCCATCGAGGTACGCAGTACGTTGTCCGCGGCCTGCCGGAGCAGCACGCGTCCGACCTCGGTCGACCCGGTGAACGAGAGCTTGCGGGTCCGACTGTCGGCCAACAGCGCGGAGACGACCGTGCCGGAACGCTTGGTGGTCACGACGTTGACGACACCCGGGGGAACGCCTACCTCCTCCATGATGCGGGCCAGGAGCAGCATGGTGAGTGGCGTCTGGCCTGCTGGCTTGGTGATCGTCGTGCAGCCTGCGGCTAGCGCGGGAGCGATCTTGCGGGCGCCCATGGCCAACGGAAAGTTCCAGGGCGTCACGAAGACGCACGGTCCGACCGGCTTCGGCACGGTGAGGATGCGGTATCCACCTCCGGGAGCGGTGTTGTACCGGCCCTCGACGCGCACCGCCTCCTCCGCGAACCAACGGAAGAATTCGGCGCCGTAGGCCACCTCGGCTCGAGCCTGGGCGAGCGGCTTGCCCATTTCGAGCGTTATCAGCCGGGCGACCTCCTCGGATCGCTCGGTCAACGCCCGGTACGTCGCGGTCAACAACTCCGACCGTTTCCGTGGCGGGGTCGCGGCCCACTCCGTCATGGCCGTGCTCGCCGCGTCCAGGGCGGCGAGTCCGTCGACGACGTCGGCGTCCGCCACCTCGGCGATGGTCTTGCCGGTGGCCGGGTCTTCGACGGCGAAGGTGGCTCCGCTCGCGGCGTCGCCCCAGGCGTCGCCGATCCGGAGCCGCCGGTGCTCGGGGGCCAGGACGTTCATCGGGTCGTTCATTGCGTCGCCTCCTGTGCTCGTCTTGGCGATGCCGCGACTACCGCCCCGCCGCGGACAGCGACAGTCCGGTGTCCGCGTCGAACAGGTGCGCACGGTCCAGGTCGACCGTGACACGCAGGCGTTCGCCCGGCGTACCCGTGACGGTGGGCCGTGCCTTGACCTTGAGGATCGCCGTCCCCACCCGGACGTCGACAACCGTTCGGTCGCCGAGCGGCTCGAGCCCGTAGAGCTCTCCCGACAACGACGCGTCCCCGCGCTGCTCGACCGACAGGTCCTCCGCACGCAGGCCCAGCAGCAGCGGCCGACCGTCCTCGGCCGTGGTCCAGTGGGGTCGCGGCAGCGTCCAGCCCTCGGTACCGATCAGACGGTCTCCCTCGGCCTTACAGGCGAGCAGGCTGATCGGCGGGCTCCCGACGAATCCCGCGACCCACTGGTTGGCGGGACGCTCGTACACCTCGGTAGGCGTGCCGACCTGCTGCACCTTCCCCTCCTTGAGGACCGCCACCTGGTCGGCCATGGACAGGGCCTCGACCTGGTCGTTGGTCACGTAGACGAAGGTTGCCCCGAGGCTCCGGTGAATGCGGGTGAGTTCGGTGCGCATCTCGACGCGGAGCTTGAGGTCGAGGTTCGTCAGCGGCTCGTCCATGAGGAACGCGCGCGGGCGACGGACCAGCGCCCGGGCCAGGGCGACACGCTGCATCTCACCGCCCGACAACTGCGCCGGGCGACGCTGCAGCAGACGTTCGATGTGCAGCAGGCTCGACATCTGCTCGACGGCAGCGGCGATCTCGCTCGACGAACAGCGGCGTGCCCGCAGCGGCGATGCGATGTTCTCGTACGCGGTGTGCCGCGGGTAGAGGGCGTAGCTCTGGAAGACCATGGCCAGGTCGCGTGCGGCCGGGGCGTCGCCGGTCGCGTCCCTGCCGTCCAGGTGCACCGACCCGGCGTCGAGCTTCTCCAGGCCCGCTATCGCTCGCAGGGTCGTCGTCTTGCCCGCCCCGGAGGGCCCGAGTACGACGAAGAACGAGCCGTCCGGCACGTCCAGGGTCACCCCGTCCAGGGCTTGGACCTTCCCGAAGGACTTGCGTAGCCCTTGCGCTGCCAGGGTTCCCATCAGCCCACCAGCTCTTCCGTGCTCACGTCGTAGACAGCGGGGGTTCCACCGGTGTGCCGCAGTCCGACCTTCGCGTCGGCGGCGAAACGGACAGTCGGTGGCATCCGGACCCGTACGTCGCGCTGGCCGCCGTGGTCGACCACGTAGATGATCTCGTCGCCCAGCCACTCCACCGAGACCACCCGGGCCGGGATCGAGCCCTCCGCCCCTGGCGCGCTGACCTCCAGGGCCTCTGGCCGGACGCCGGCGACCAGGCGGCGGTCACGCGGCAGGCCCGGCGGCGGCGTGAGGACCAGTCCGCCCTGACTGTGCAGCGTGCCGTCGGCCACCTCCACGTCGATCAGGTTCATCGGCGGGGAGCCGATGAACGCGGCGCAGAAGAGACTCGCCGGGCGGTCGTAGACCTCCAGTGGCGTGCCGATCTGCTCCACGCGGCCCTTGTTGAGGATGGCGATCCGGTGACCGAGTGACATGGCCTCGACCTGGTCGTGGGTGACGTAGACCATCGTCGCGCCGAGTTCCCCTTGCAGGTGCTTGATCTCGGTGCGCATGTCGGCTCTCAGCTCGGCGTCCAGATTGGTGAGAGGTTCGTCCATGAGGAACGCGCGCGGTCGTCGCACCAGGGCGCGAGCAAGCGCGACGCGCTGCTGCTCGCCGCCGGACAGTTGGCGCGGTCGCCGGTCCAGAAGCGGACCGAGCCGCATCAGCCGGGCGGCCTCGTCGACCCGCTTCTGCACCTCCGACTTGGGTAGCCCCTCGGCCCGCAGTGGGAACGCCAGGTTGTCGCGCGTCCGGAGGTGCGGATAGAGAGCGTAGAACTGGAACACCATGGCGATGTCGCGCTCGGCGGGCGGCAGGTCGTTGACCAGCGTGTCGCCGATCCGGATGTCGCCGGTCGTCTGCCTCTCCAGGCCGGCGATGGCCCGCAGCGTGGTCGTCTTGCCGCAGCCCGAGGGGCCGAGCATCACGAACAGCTCGCCGTCCTCGATGGACAGGTCCACGTGGTCGACCGCGACCGTCCCGTCCGGGTAGCGCTTGTGCAGGGCCGTCACCTCGATGCCCGCCATCAGCGTCGCACCGCCCCGAGCGTCACACCGGCGACGAGGTGCTTGCGCACCAGGTACGCGAAGACGAGCACCGGCAGGGCGAACACCACCGAGGCGGCGGCGACGAGCCCCCAGTCCGTCGTGGTGCCGCCGATGAGGCCGGCGATGGCGGGTGGAGCCGTCCGCACGTCGTCGCTGGAGGTGAGGAAGGTGGCGAACACGAACTCGTTCCACGAGAAGATGAGCGCGAAGACCGCCGTCGCGGCGATGCCGGGTACGAGCAGGGGAAGGGTGAATCGCCAGAACGACTGCAAGCGGGTGTAGCCGTCGAGCATGGCGGCATCCTCGTACTCCGCGGGTACCTCGTCGACGAACCCCTTCATCATCCAGATCGTGAACGGCACGTTGAACGCGGTGTAGATGAGGATCAGACCGATCTTGTTGTCGATGAGCCCGACCTGGCGGTACATGAGGAAGATCGGGATCACGACCACGACCGGCGGCATGAAGCGGGTCGACAGGATGAAGAACAGCTGGTCCTTCTTGGCCTTCACGGCGAAGCGCGAGTAGGCCCAGGCCGCCGGCACACCCAGCACGGTGGCCAGCACCGTGGAGACCCCGGCGACCACGACGGAGTTGAGGAACGAGACGGACAGGGCCGAGCGACCGCCGTCCGGGTCGACGAACACGTCCCGGTAGTGATCCAGGGTGACCGTGAAGTCGAAGAACTTGGCCGGGATGGCGTAGACGTCCCGGTTCTCCTTGATGGACGTCTCGATCATCCAGAGCACCGGAAAGAGCATCACGACGGCCAGCGCGGTCAACAGCGCGACCTCCAGCACGGAGCGACCCCGGCTGCCAAGGCGCCGCGCGGGGGGAGTGTGACCCCGGGCGGGGCCCGTCGATACGGCCTCGTCGACGGAGACGGCCATCAGCCCTCCTTGAGCTTGTTCAGATAGCGCAGGTAGAACTGCGTGAGGACGATGACGACGAGGACCATGAGGATTCCGTACGCCGAGGCGGTTCCGGTGTTGAAGCCGAGGAACGCGACCTTGTAGATGTGGAACGACAAGGTCTCGGTGGAGACGCCCGGCCCTCCGTTGGTCAGGATGTAGACGAGGTCGAACAGCCGGAACGCCTCGATGGCCCGGAACATCACGGCGATGAGCAGCAGCGGCCACACCAGCGGAAGAGTGATGGTGCGGAACCGGAACCACTCGGACGCCCGGTCGATCGAGGCGGCCTCGTACAGGTACTTGGGCACGGCGGTGAGGCCCGCGAGCGCGATGAGCATGATGAACGGCGTCCATTGCCAGGTGTCGACGACGATCAGGGAGAGCAGTGCCGTTCGCTGTCGGGTGAGCCACTCCACCTGCCCCAGGCCGAGCGAGCCGAGCATGCTGTTGGTCACGCCGAACTGCGCGTCGAGCATGAATCGCCAGAACAGCCCGACCACGACCGGCGACAGCATCATCGGCACCAGGAACAGCGTGGTCAGCACTCCCCGCCCATGCGTACGCCGCGAGATCAGGTAGGCGATGCCGAATCCGAGGACGGTCTGCAGGCCGACCGCGCCGACCACGTAGATCAAGGTCGTCAAGGCCCTCGTGTGGACCTGGGCCGACGTCAGGATGGCGGTGTAGTTGCCGAACCCGATGAAGTCGGCAGGCCCCCCGCGGGTGGCCGAGTAGTCGGTGAAGGACAGGTACAACGCCCACAGCAACGGGAACACCGACATGGCCAGCAACAGCAGCATCGCGGGGGATATGAACGTCACGGCGAGCCAACGGTCGCTCAGCCGGCGGGACCGACCCCGCGCAGGTGGCGTCGTGGACGCCACCTGCGCAGGGCGATCGGTCGTCGAAGGGGCGACGTCACTCACAGTCCGCCGCCGCCCTTGCGGCCGCTCGAGTCGAGCACACCCTGCTGCTCCTTGGCGATGTCGTCGAGCGCATCCTTCGGCTTCTTCGCGCCGTTGAGGGCCGCGTTCACGTTGGTGTTCTCGATGTCGACGAGGCGCGCGTACTCGGGCACGTTCCACATGTCCCGCATCCGCGGCACCGAGTCGGCGTACACCTGGTTGAACGGCCCGGCGTTGAGGAACTCGGGCGACTGTAGGGCGTCCGTACGCGACGGCACACCGCCGGCCGCGGCCCACTTCTTCTGGATGTCGGCCCGCTCGAACCACTTCATGAAGTTCAGGGCCTCGGCCTGGTTGGCGGAGGACGAGTAGGCCGACACGTGCATCCCCATGCCGCCGAGCGGGACCAGGTTGGTCTTCTGGGTGGGCAGGGTGGCAAAGCCCAGCTTGTCGAGAATCTGCGCCCGCGTGGTGCCGAGCGTCGACTGCTTCGGGTCGAGCAGCCCGCCGCTCGCGGCGATCCAGTTGAACGCGATGCACGCCTTGCCCTGGGCGACGGCCGCGTTCACCTCGTCGATGAACCAGTTGCCGGAGCCCTTGGCGGTCAGCGGCTTCATCTTGTTGACCAGGACGTCCATCGCCTCCTGGCCCGCCGCGTCGTTGAGGATGCCCTCGATCTTGCGGTTCTTGGCGTCCCAGAGGTTGCCGCCGTAGACGCCGTTGACCGTGTTGTAGGTGACGGCCGCGGCGTCGGAGCCGTTGGCCTGGTGGAAAGCCAGTCCGCTGACGCCGGGGTTGTCCGCCTGGCACTTCGCGGCGGCCGCGATCATCTGGTCCCAGGTCTGCGGCGGCTTGTCGCCGATCAGGTCCTTGCGGTAGATCATCGTCCAGGTGTCGCCGAGCAGCGGCAGGCCGTACAGGCTGGCGTTCTCGTCGCGCTTGCCGGTCTCCGCCTGGGGGAACTGGCCGTAGGCCGCCAGGAGGTACGGGTTGTAGGCGTTGACCTCGATGTTGTTCTTGACGAAGTCGGTGATGTCGAGGATGTTGCCGTTCGTCACGGCCTCGCCGATGTGCTGCGAGTCCAGGATCGCGATGTCGAAGTCGGTCTTGCGGGCGGCGAACTGGGTGAACATCGCGTCGTGCCAGTTCGCGTTCGGCACGGTGTTGACCTTGATGGTCGCGTTCGGCCGCTCCTTCTTGTACTCCGCGTTCGCGAAGTCCTCCAGTGCGTGGGCGGGCGGCCAGTCGAACCAGATGAAGCTGAGGGTCAGCGGGTCCTTGGTGAGTTTCGGGATGGTCGCCGGCGCCTTGGGAGCGCTCGCCTTCTCGTCGTCGTCCTTGCTGTCGCCGCAGGCCGCCATGGTCGTGGCCACGAGCAGCAGGGCAGCCGTCGCCAGCCGCACCTTCCGGCCGGGAGTGGGTGTTCGTCCTGTTCGCTTCGGAATCCGCATCGTCTCGCCTGCTCTCTGGGTGGGGACTTCTAGGCCTCGCTATGTGCTTCGCCGAGCAGTTGCTGGGTTGTCCAGGCGCGTTGCCGGGCCGTCGCGGAGCCGGATGACCGACGTGGCGATGGCGGCCGTTCCGCGATGGTGGAGGATGAAGATCATCCGCCACTTTTCCTATACGATCCTGTGGGGGCGTCAGAATGCCGCAGCGTTGTGACTGATGTCAACAGGTTCCCGCAGGCGCAAGAGAGGACGTCAGGTCACGATGGACGACGATGCGATGATCGCGCGGGGCCGGAGGGCCACGCCGGGTGCGATGCCGCCGGGAAGATCTCGCGGCCGGCTTGCCGACGAGGTGTACGACACGCTGCTCGGACAGCTGATGTCACTACGGATCGAGCCCGGCTCGCGCGTCACGATCGACGTCCTGGCGCGGGAGCTGGGAGTGTCGCAGACGCCGATCCGAGACGCCCTCAACCGCATGGAGGCCGAGGGTCTGGTCGTGCGCGTGCCGCATGCCGGCTACCGCATCCCTCCCCAGATCACCCGCCAGCGATTCGAGGACATGCTCGAGGTGCGCCTGCTCCTCGAGCCGGCAGCGGCGCGCAGATCCGCCGAGCGCGCAACCTCCGAGCAGGTGGCCGGTCTGCGGCGGATGCTGGAGGAGATGGCGGAGCTGGAAGAGGGCAACGGGCTGCTGGCCTATGGCGCCTTCGGGCTCCGCGACGCCGCCTTCCACGATCTCGTCGCCCTGAGCGCGGAGAACCAGGTCATCCGTGAAGCGCTCGCTCGACTGCACAGCCATGTGCACCTCTTCCGGCTCCACCACGACACCCAGGTCACCCACCTGGCCATGGCCGAGCACGAGGAGGTCGTGGCCGCGATCGCCGCACGCGACCCCGACGGCGCGGCCTACGCGATGCGTCGGCACATCCTGCGGTCCGGCGAGCGTTTCCGGCGGATCTTCGACGAGGTCAGGAACGCGGAGGGAGTCAATGTGGAGGGTTGACGGGCGGGCTGGGTCGAGGAATGCTAACTCGATCAGATCGGATTGTATCTGATCCACCACACCCGTCCCCATACGCGAGGAGAAGCAGGTGCCCAGAGCGCTGCTCCTGACCGGCGACGCCGCCGAGGAACTCGACACCATGTATCCCTACTACCGCGTGCAGGAGGGCGGCTGGGACGTCGACGTCTCGTCACGGACGACGCGCGACGTGCAACTGGTCATCCACGAGTTCGACCCCAACTCCGACGCCTACGTCGAGAAGAACGGCCGGAAGCTGCCGGTCGACGTGCCCTGGGCCGAGGTCGACGTCGAGCGCTATGACGCCCTCATCATCCCCGGGGGACGTGCCCCCGAGTGGATCCGGGTCGACGCCGACGTCAGGCGCATCACCGAGCACTTCTTCGCGCGCAACCTCCCCATCGCGCTGGTGTGCCACGGCGCGCAGGTGCCAGCGGTGTACGGGCTGCTGAAGGGTCGGAAGACGGCCTGCTTCCCGCCCATCACCGGTGACATGGAGAACGCGGGCGCGACGGTCATCGACGCACCCGACGTCGTGGACGGCAACCTCGTCTCCTGCCGGGGGTGGCCCGACATGCCGCAGTTCGGCAGGGCGATGATGGAGGTCTTCACGAAGTCCGTCAGCTCCGCATCGGCATGAGTGCACCTGGCCTGCCCCGGTGACAGCGCTTCGGACCGTCACGGTCGACGGTTCCCCCGTACACGTCCTGGAGAGCGGCGCCGGGCCCACGGTGCTGATGCTGCACGGCTCCGGACCCGGCACGACCGGGTCCGGCGCCTGGGCGACGACGGCGCAGGCGCTGGGCGCGTCCTGGCACCTGGTGGCTCCTGACCAGGCGGGCTTCGGCCGTACGCCCGTCCCGGCGGGCTCCAGGGGTGGGTTGCGGCTGTGGACGGAGCAGGCCGCGCGCCTGATGGATGCTCTCGGCAGCGAGTCCTACGCGGTGGTGGGTCACTCCATGGGCGGTGCCGTGGCGCTGGCGTTGGCGGCCGCGCGCCCCGAGCAGGTCACCCGTGTCGTGGCGGTCTCGACGATGGGTGCCCCCGGAGCGCCGATGTCTGCCGATCTCGACGCGGTCTGGGCCGCCCCCGCCGGTCCGCTCGGGGCACGAGACATGCTGAGTCGCCTCGTCCGCGACCAGGCGCTCGTGACCGACGCGGCCGTCGAGGCCCGTGCGGCCGCGATGCGAGCGGGGGAGGCCGCATTCGCCGCACTGTTCCCTCCACCCAGGGCGCGCTGGGTCGACGATCTCACCCTCTCGGCGCAGACGCTGGCGGCGATCCGCGCCCCCGTGCTGCTCGTGCATGGCGCCGAGGACCGCGTCACGCCTCTCGGTACGGCGACCCAGCCCCTGCTCGAACACCTGGCCGACGTCCGGCTGCACGTGTTCGGCCGATGTGGACACGTACCGGCGATCGAGCACCCGCACGAGTTCCGGCATCTGCTGTCGTGCTTCCTCCACCCGGTCCAGAGCCACTGATCGCTGTGTCAGGTTGCGCCTCCACTCCGGCTGCGGCGTCCTCGACGACCAGGCAGCGCTGCGGTGGGCTGCGCAGCAGGTCGGCCGCACGGCGACCCGGCCGCCGAGGCGGGAGCCCGGGATGACCGCAAGCATCGGCCACGACGTGACGATCGTCGACGCCTGCACTCGCCGAGGGCGAGGTGGTAGCCCTACCGCCGTGCTGATCGACGACGGTGCGCTCAGCGACAGCGCCCGGTGCGAGATCGTCCGGCGAGCCGGCACCTCGCACGCGGCGTTCGTCGACGCCGAGGCGGAAACCACGCCCACGGTGCGGTTCTTCACCGCCAGCGGTGAGCTCACCAACTGCGGCCACGGCACCATCGCCGCGCAGGCGGTCCTGCTGCACCGCCGCCCGGCCGCAGAACGCCACGCCCGTCAGCGGACCGGTGGCCGCACCTTCGACATCACCGCGATCCACCGCGACGACGGTATCGAGGTCTGGTTCGACCAGGGCGAGGTGCAACTCCGGGACTGCACTGCGGCAGGGCTCGGCCGCATCCTCGCCGCCCTCGGCATCAGATCGAACGACGTATCCACCGACGACTTCCCGTGCGTCGCCTCACCGGGAACACCACGCCTGCTCGTGCCGGTCACGACACTGCCAACCCTGCTCTCGATGCGGCCCGACCCAGGTCGACTCGCCGCCGAGTGCCGTCGCCTCGGCTACCTCGGTTGCTTCGTCTACACGCTTTCCCCGACCGGCGACGCTGCGGCCGCGCGCATGTTCGCGCCAGCGATCGGAGTCGGCGAGGACGTCGTCAACGCCAACAGCACCGGCTGCCTTGCCGCACACCTGGTCGCGACCAACCGCCCCAGCGGCATCGAAGTCGTGCAGGGGCACACCGCCGGTCGTCCCTCGTCGGTCTTCGCCACGGCCGCCGCCACCACGGACGGCATCTCCGCCAGAGTCGGCGGAATGGCCACCATCCGATCCAGTACCAACGGCGCAGCACACTGAGAAGCCATCGGCGGCATCTTTCCTGGGAATACCACTACTGACGTTTCCGGACGCTCTATCGCCGTGAAGCGCGTGGCCCTCGTTGGTCGAGATCAGTCGCCTATCAGACTTCTCGCTGGGATAACCGATCTCGTTCGTCAAAATCCGGTCATGCGAGAATTCACTCGCCGTACCGGGGCTGTCACTGACCGACACGTCCCATGGAAACGCGGACGCGAATTCTGTTCGTCATCGGTTTGCCGAACGGGGCCACACGCATCGCGGCCACTCGACCGGGTAGTGCACCAGCGGCACGAGGATGATCATCATGACCCAGACGACAACGAACAACAGCGCCCCGACCGAACCCGTTCCCGCACGCCATTCGCTCAGCCGGCAACTCTTCTGGCTGCTTCCCGTCGCCCTCGCCTCGGTGGGAATCTGCGTGTTGCTGTTCCAGAAAGAGGCGTGGGGTGCAAATGCCGCGGCCATCATCAGCGTTCCGATCAACATCGCGGCGATCGTGGTGACGATCCTGGTCGATCGGGGCGCCTTCAAGACCCCCGCCCTCCGCAGGCCACGTGGCAAGTCGTGGAGGATGAAGGTCGCTGTCTACTTCACCGCAGGTGCCCTCGTCCTCAGTGCCGCGTACTGGTGGTTTCAACGGGAGCCCGACCCGTTCGACTACCTGTCCGGTGAGGTCCGCATCGGTTACACCGCGTTCCAGTACGAGGGCTGGCACACCGAAGGCAACGCCCGGACCGGGTTCGATGTCGCCCTGGCCAACGAGATCCAGTCGCATTTCGAGGACGCTCACCTCACGTGGGTGGACCTGGGCACCCTGGACAACCGGATCAACGCGCTACGCGGGAAGTGGCGTGCTTCTGATCGGGGTCCGCTCCAGGAGCCTGTCAAGCTCGTGATCTCCAATTTCTCCATGACTCCGGCCCGGGCCCAGGCGATCGACTTCGCCGGCCCCTACTTCGTCGACACTCAAGGCTTTCTGAGCCGGAGCGATGCCGAGAACATCGCGGAAATTCCAATCGGCAAGGTGTGTGCCATCAAGGGCTCGACCACCTTGTGGAAGCTGGAGCAGATCAACTGGAATCCGGTCGAGGCGCAATCCATTGCCGAGTGTGTCAGCAAATTCACGAGCGCCAGGGTTGATGCGGTGTCGGGTGACCGTTCGGTCCTCGCCGGATACGCGCGAGCGGTAGGCGTGCAACCACCGATCTCCCTGGGGTACGGGCAGGAGAGATACGCCGTTGGTATACCGAACAACATGCCACGGCTCTGCAGGGAAATCAGCAAGGTGATCACCGACTACCTGGATTACAGCTGGCAGGACAACTTCAAAGCCACCCTCGCACCCCTGGGCCTGCCCGAGTCGTCCCGACCGCAAGCCGTCGACCCCTGTCAACCGGCGGCACCGTGGCTGGACCGGTAGCACCACCCCGCCGTGCGCCTGCCGTCGCTGATCGACGTCAGGCGAGCACGCCGTGATCCCGTGGAGTTTTCCGCCGCCGACCACGATCGAGCATCCGTACGAGTTCCGGCAACTGCGGTCGTGCTTCCTCGGCCAGGACCGAGGTCACCGAACGCTGTCCACAGCCCGTACCCGAGCGGACCAGCGCGTGGCAGACGTGAGCTTGGCAGCGAACGCACGGCAGGTCACGGAGCTCAGGAAGCGTGCACGGCGGATCCCCGCGGAGGGCAGTTGTAGACAGCCTCGGACAGGAGCTTCAGGTGCGGCAGGTGACGTGCGGGCAGGACGAGCTGCAGGTCGGCGATGGCATTGACCCACTGAGCCTTCTGGTCCACGCTGACTCTGCCCCTGTTGGTCTCGATGAACTTCTGCGCGTCTTCGAACTGCCCGGTTGTGATGTCGTTGATCAGTTCGAGCAGATGCACGGTCACCGACACAGCGTCCGGTTCACCGCCGACCGCGGTGACCATCGCGGTCAGCCGGCCGGTGCTCAGGCCGCCATCGCCCGACGTCGCGAACTGCCCCGCGGCCTCCAGCCGCCCTACCGAGCCGAGCAACGTGGCTGGGCGATCCGCCTCGGTGGCGGCGGCGTAGTCGAAGGCGATGTCGGCGTGACCCGAAACGCCGAGATCCAGGACGGGAACGAACACACCCAGCGCCGGCTGATCAGGCACCCGTTGGACCATCCGCTCGACGTGCGCGCGGTTGGCGGCCATCTGCTCCGCCGACCAGCGCTCCCGCAGCCGGCCGAAGACGTCGCGGCTCGCCCGTAGATCGGCCGCCCAGATCAGCTCGCCGAGGTCGTCGTCGACCCGGGCGACGGCGTCCGTGGGGCGGGCCAGTGCGCCTGCGGCATCCAGGGCAGCGGCGGAAATACCCGGCCAGATCTCACCCGACGTGACGGTCTGGCCGTCGGGCCGTACGGTCGTGGCCTTCCACCGGTAGTCGAGATGAACGTCGACGTCGCCGGTCTTATCCAGCGTCGGGTGCAGCACCGCGGCGCCGTACCTCTCCACCACGTCGAGCACCGAGTCGATCGAGGCGAGGGTGACCACGAGCGGTAGCAGGTCACGCTGGGCGAGTTGCTCCAGGAGGTTGTTCAGGATGGCCAGCCCGGAGGCGAGCGCGGGCCGGCCGATCTGTGGACCGTCCAGCAGAATCACCGGGCGGTCTCCGGTGGCGGCGCCCTCCAGTTCCGCGAGCAGCGATGGTGACGCCGTCCCACCGTGCTCGGAGATGACGTAGAAGTCGCCATGCCTGGCGACGGTGTGGGGGAGCCGCAGCGACCACCGGGGCGCGGCGAGCGGGGCGGCCTCGACGACATCCAGCGCGTGCTGTGCCACCGTCGCGTCGGTGACCTGCTCAGCGGCCGCGTCGACGCCCGCGTCGCCAGCGACCGTCGGCAGCATGTCGGGAACCAACTCGGCCAGCTCGGCCACGATCGTGTCCAACGTCCGCTTCCGCTCGTACCACTCGCGCTGGGCCCGCACGTACCGGGCCCCAGCGGTGG
The DNA here is from genome assembly GCF_040608555.1 of Micromonospora sp. NPDC005172. Classification (NCBI taxonomy): domain Bacteria; kingdom Bacillati; phylum Actinomycetota; class Actinomycetes; order Micromonosporales; family Micromonosporaceae; genus Micromonospora; species Micromonospora sp. NPDC005172. The sequence continues at coordinate 276,910 of NZ_JBEXIL010000001.1, read as the reverse complement.
TGTTGTGGGCGTCCGCGACCTCCTCCTCGGAGGGCCATGCGGGCACCGTCGCGGGCCCGACCTGCCCGGTGTCGCGCCGCCGCTCCACCTCCGGGTCGAGTCGTTCCAACTCCAGCTCACGGCTGACCTGCTGCCATTGCTGGAACGCCTCATGCACGGCGAGCGCGGCCGAGTTCGCCTGGGACAGCCGGGCCAGCACCGTGGCATCGTCACTGACACCGAGGTGCCGGGCGGCGTCCAGCAGATCCATCAGCACCTGCGTCGACTCGGGCAGGGTGACCTTCACCGCCGCGTAGCTGTCGCCCCAGGCGTGCGGAACCTTCGCCACGACGACGATTTCCTCGGTCCACTCGATCAGCGCGCCCGGCGGAGGCCCGTACGACAGGACGGTCTCGCTGGAGCCGCCGTGCGCCGCGCCGGCAGACGACCCCGCCGGCCCGCCACTCCACCACGCCGCCTCACCGCCCATCCGGTACGACGTCGGATCCCGCACGTCGGCGGCTCCGAACGCCTCGGCCACCCGCTCCCTGTCGGTCGGCGTCTGTCTGGGCGCCGAGTCCTGGGTGTTCGTGCCGACCTCGGCTGCGCCATCCTGCACGGCGCCGAACTGGTGGGCGCCGGCTCCGGCGACCGCGATGGAATCCACCCGGTTCGTGGCGGCGCTGACGCCGTCCATGCTGACCCGGAAGCGTCGTACGTCGCGGTAGTACGGCGGGACGACGTGTGCGAGCCGGGCGTGACCCACCCGGCTGTAGACCGTGAGAGTCAGGCGGCCCCCGGCGATGTGCGGATCCTCGATCGGGATCTCGATGGGGTTGGCGATCCGCCGACGGGTCATTCCCCACAGCGCGGTCTGTCCGAGCGCGGTGACCAGCTGATGAGCGGTGCTCCCACCGAGCCTGGTAACCCGGCCGGGGGCGCCGGCGAGGTGCAGTGCCCGCGCCGCCGCGGCCTGAGTCAGAGCCGCCCCGCGGAAATCGACCACCTGGTACTGCTCCGGAAGCGTCATCGGGGTGCGTTCCCCGGGGATCAGCACTGCCGTCCCTGCCTGCCAGCGCAGCAGTTCCGCCTGTGCGGGTGCGCGCGGCAGGGCCACGATGGTGGGATCCGGCAGCGGCCACTGCGGTGCGGCCACCGTTGTCAGGTGGCTGGCGAACTTCTCGACCTTCAGGTCATGCCCGATCCGTAGTACGCCCAACTGCTTGCCGGCGTGATAGGCGCGAAGCTCGATGGTGACCCGTTGACGTAGCTCGGCCCACGGACCGACCAGTTCGACGATGGTCAGATGCTGGTCGGTGCGGGACTCCATCTGGTTCACGCTGGTCGAGGCACCACTCAACCCGCCGACGTCGCCCGTGCCGCTCCGCTCGCCCTCTCTTCCACCCTGGCCCCCGGGCTGAAATCCGTACAGGCCGGTTCGGCTGTGGGCGACGGTGGACAGCTTGCTGTGCGTGTAGGCGCCGGCCACGTCCATCTCGTGATTTCGCTGATTCGCCAGGACCCGGTGGACCGACGGCTCGGTCACCGACCCGTCGTCATCCGACGCCAGCACCTGCACCAGCACCTGCACGTGGTCGCGGCCGACCACGCCCGGGTAGGTGAGCAGGACGGAGATGGAGCCGTCGGTGGCCGCTCCCCAGTGGCCGGCCATGAATTCGACGCTCGTCTCGTCCAACACCGCCGAGGTGTTCGTCAGGCCGGCCTCGTCGTCCTGGATGACCCGGAGCCCGTCGCCCCACTCGACGAACTGCGGGAGATGAAGCCCGCGTAGCCATCTGATGATCGTGGCGCCCAGCGGCGGGAGGTCCACGTTCCGGCCCGCACCGAGGTTGCGGGGCGGCGCCGGAAGTGGCCCCGCGGGCAGGGTGAATGGTGGTTGGAACTCGCTGTTCGCCAACAGCGGCGCCCGCAGTGCCGGTTCGCTGGCGGTAGCCGTTCGCGGCCGGTCGAGAACGCCGCTGTGTCGGGCGTTGTCCTCCATGACCATGCCGTGCGCGGCACCGCCGACGATCAGGCGGCTGGCCGCGTACCGCTTCGACGGCCCGATTGCCTGCGGGTTGATCAGCACGGCATGCACGACGAACCGGACCCGCGCCACCAGCGGCACCGCCAATCCGGCCCCGGGGTCCCACGAGTCGACGCGTTCCACTCCGGCGCTGAACGCCACCGCCTTGGCGCGGGTGCGTCGCTTGGTCACTCGCCGGACCGCCTGGCCTCCGAGGGAACTGGTGCCCACCTCCCCACTGCCGCCCACGCCGGCGGAGGCGGCGAGTTCACCCCCTGTCATACGGGACGCGCTGACACTGGTCAGACCGGTGACACTGTGCTCGCCACCGTGGTTCACCACGCCCAGAGGACCCGGGCGGGCCTGGTCGACGACCGCCTGGAGAAAGACCGCGCCGTGGACCGTCGGGCTTCCGATGATCTCGCCGAGGTCGTGCAGACGGATCGCCCGGCGGGAGATGCTGGGCAGGATGGCTGCCAACCGGTCCGGGTTGACCTGCCGATGCAGCTGCAGGTGCGACTGACTGCCCGGCGTGATGACGCCTACGCGGGTGCCCCGCTCGTACGCGCCGTCCTCGACCATCAGCCGGCGAGCTTCCACAACGGCTTGCTGGATCGCCAGCACCAGTTCCTCGGAACCGTGTACGTAGGAGACGCTGTCCCAGTCGAGGACGCGGTGGCCATCCACGTGCAGTTCGGCGACCTGGCCGGCCAGCTCCTGCGGCGTCAGCGTGAGGTCGCTGATCGCCGGCGTCGGTAGCGAAGGCTCCGTGGCCAGGTGGGCGTGGTCGACGCCCACCGTCAGATCCTTGGAGACGGTGAACGCCAGCCACTGCTGGAAGGTCCCCAGATCACCCTGGACCAGCGACCGCGTGCCGGGCGTGCTGTCCCTCGATCGGCGCCACAGGTTTCGGAGCGCGCCGGTCGCCTCGTCGAGCGCGTGCAGCTCGACGGTGAACCGGAGTTCGTCGGCGAAGAGGGCCTGCGCGTTGTCGCCCAGATCCAGCCACACCTCCTCGCTGCCGCTGCCCAGTTGAGTTCGGCGACGTCTCACGTATCGGGCGCGGACACCCGAGTGGACGACCCGGGCGGCCCGGACGTCGAGGTCCGGGCCGAGACTCGTGGACATGTCCGTGACGACACGGGTTCCGGCCTCCATGGCGTAACGTCGGCGCACCGGGGTCTGGGGAAGCTTGCGCGCCCGGTGGAGCACGCTCCGCGACGGCGGAGTCGGCTTGGGCGTCTCCGTTGCGATCTTCGCGTCCGCCGACTCCTCCACGATCGTGTCGAGGTGCTCCTCGGCAGGATCCTGGGCGGTACGGTTCTCATCCCGCACGCCGAGGTATTCCGGCTCGTCGTCCGGCCGGACCCGTTCTGCCCGGATCATCAGGGTCAGATTGAGTCGCCGACCGCTCTTCGGCAACTCCAGTCGAATCACGACCTGGCCGGCGGTGAGGCTGAGGAATTCGGCGGCGAGGCGACTCGATCCGCTTTCGACGGCGAGGCTCTCCTCGTTGACCAGGGCGTCCATCACCTGCTGGATGATCGCCTTCTTGGTTCGCGGCGCGTTCCAGTCCGGCAGCACGGCGCGTACGTCGGCGTTCTCGGGCAGCGCGAGGATCCGCCGTACCTCCCCCCCGACGCGGTCTGCGATCATCTCGGCGCCGAAGATGGTGGCTTGGCCGGTCCGTAGGCGGCCGCCCTCCCACATGTATTTCTGCAGGTGCCGGATCTCGCTACGCTCCACCATGGTCCGCAGCCGGGCGATCATCTGTGTGTCCGGTCGCTGCGCCCCCACGAGGACGCTCGGATCGGCCGCGGGCATGCGGTCCGCTGTCGCCATACCCTCGGTGACGGGGGTGGGCGTTGCGGCGGTAACCGCCCGGTACACGCCGGCGGGCACCTCTTCGAGCGCTGTGACGGTCAGCGTCTGGCTCGGGGGCGTCTTCCCACGGGTGACCCAGAAGCGGAGTCCAGCCCGGTACGTGGCCCGGGAGAGTGTCATGTCGTAGCTGGTCTCGACCAACACCGTCGGAACCGTGAGTTCCTGTCCCACCCGGGCGTTGGTCATCAGCGACGAGACGGTGGTGGCGGTGCTGGCACGGGTGAACGTCGCGGGCGCCACGTTCACCCGTGTGAAGGGAAGCCGGATTCCGATCGCCGGCCGCAGGCGTAGACCGGAGGTCGTCTCGCTGGTTCCGTTGGACTCGGCGAGGAACGTGGGCTGTTGTCGCAGTCGGGCGTCGCCGTTCGGTGTGCCGAGCAGGCGCATCGAGGTCAGGCGAGGCTTCGCGGCCAGGCCAGCGGCGGCGGCAGGCATACCGATCCACTCTCGGCTCGCCACGGTCTGCGGTGCCCGGGTGCCGATGAGCAGCCGGATCAGTTCGGACGGGGACCACTTGTCGCGGACCGCCTGCCGCGTCCTGCTGCCCGGCTCGACCACCGGTACGTCGTGCAACAGGTCGACCGCGTGCTGGGCGGCGTTGCCGTCGCCCACCACCTGCAGCGGGAACCGGTTCGACGACAACAACGCCCGGCCCCCGTCATCCAGGGTGAGCGTCGAGGCGTCCTGATCCGCGAGTTCCATCAGCGCGAATCTCCTGGTGATCCGGAACCAGTGGGGCCCCAGATCCTCGTCGACCGGCGTCGCGGTCGGCTGATCCAGCCGCAGGCGGAGAGTCACTCCGGCGGCTGTCAGGTAGGCCTCGGAGTCTCCGTACACCACCTGGTAGTCGACAGCGGTGCCCGACGTGCCGCCGCTCTGGCTGGGCCGGGCGTCGAAGACGCCGGCCGACAGCGACACGGGAACCCCCGCCACCTCGAACGGCACCGTCGCGTGCCACAGCCCACGCTGTCGAGACTGCCGGTTCCGGTCGCTGGTCACCCGGTCCCGGCGGGACTGGGTCATCTGGTTGCCCTGCTCTCGACGAACCTCGTCAGTGATCACCGGCGTGGGCACCAACTCGACCCAGACCGTTCGGTACTGCTTCCGGCGCCACCAGGATCTCCCCGCGACCTGGAGGTCGAACGCGCGGTGGGAGTGCAGGAAGGTGGCCGGCTGCTCACCCAATGCCCGCAGCAGCGGGTCGTTCTCCGTCACGCGCAGCCCGAGTCTCGTCAACGCGTCGGTGGCCGCCCTCGTCAGTCCCGTGGACCAGGCCTCCGGGTCGGCAGGCGTGGCCGGGGTGGTGAGCAACTGCGGGATGCGCGCGACGACCTTCCGGACCCTGCCCGCCGTCTCCGCGTCGACCTTCTCGACCGACGACCAGATCGGGTCGGGCCCGGGCGGTGCGCCGTCGGAGACCGTGCCCACCTGCGCGCCGACCAGGTCGCCCGGCGGGGTGGCGACCTCGCCGACGGCGGCCGGCGCTCGGGTCGGCGGTGTCGGTGTGAGGTGGGGGCGGCCCAGCGCCGGCATGTCGTCGGCGAACGCGCGAGCCGGCAGACCAGGACGCGTGCTAACCATTGTGGCCGGTCGTCGTTTCGTGCGGACCGGATCGAGTTGAGCCTGCGCGGGCCTGCGGCCCCGGTCCGGCTGCCGGCCCGGCTCGAGCGCGTCGCGCCCGGTCGGTGGGACAGTCAGCAGCGCCTCGTAAGTGGTCGGCCGGCCCTCCGGACCCAGCAGCAGCACGTGGGCGCCCGGCGTGGCCAGTGCCTGGGCCCAGGCGTCCGCGCCCACGCCCGGGGCAGCGGCGGGCCGGAGCATCGATCCGGCCACGCCGGGGTCGACGTACCGGGGCACGACCACGCCATCGCGGTCCTCGGTGACCAGCCAGAACACCCGGTCCGGCTCGTCCGGCACCCGAAACAGGGCACTCGATCCTGGCGCCCGGTGGACTGCCCGGTAGATCAGCTCGGCGTCGCCCACCGGGGTGAACGTGCCATCCAACGCGGTCGCCAGCCCGGCGGGATCGGGCCGAACGAGGAAGTCGGCGGGGATGGGCCCGTTCGCGACCCGACCGTGCAGGACAGCGAAGACGGCGAGGGCGGCGACGAGGCGGTCCGGGGCGCTCATCGTCGATGGTGTTCCCGAGGGCTCCACAGTGGCTATCCATCGTGCCAGCCGGGACACCGACGGCCCCGGGGTCGACGTCCGCGCGACAAGTGCCTCCACTCCCGCGGACCGCAGGATCTCCCAGCCGCGCTCGGAGAGACCTGCCGGGTCTTCCGGGGCTTGTGTCCGGAGCAATGGCGGTACCGAGCCGGCGGGGACCTCGACCACCCTCCCTGCGGTGTCCGGTCCGGCCAGGCCGACACCCTGCAACGTCTCCAGATGCGCGTTGAGCAGGAGCGTCAGCTCCGTCCGGGCTATCCGAACTGCCCTGCGCTCCCGGTACCGCCGCCGCGCTGGCGGACGTTGACCGTCGTCGGACGGGTGTAGTGACGTCCAGGCAGCCGGGAGGCCCCCACCCGGCGTGGTCGGTCGGATCGCCTCCCAGGCGAGGGTCGCGGCTACGCCCGCCAGCGCGTCGGACCACTCGGGCGACGGCGGCGCCACGGAATCGTCATGGGTGGTCGTAGCGGTGCTGACCGCCGCGACGGGGTACGGCGTGGCGACGTTCGTCGGCCGGGCCGCCGAATGGTCGGTGGCGAGATGATGAGCCGGTGTCACCAGGACGTACTGCGCAGTGCCCGGAGCGGCGCGGAGACCCTGGTCGTCGATCCGAACGACCCGATCGCTGTCGCTACCGGCGACCGCCGCGGCGGGCAGGCGTACGGGCAGACCGAGCGCGTCCGCACGGGCGATCACTCCGGCCAGGTCCAGACCGGCCGAGGTCGCCGCCGACGGCGCTTCCACCATCTGCGCGACGACCGCTGGCGGCTGCGCCATCAGCGCGGCCAACGCTGCGGGGGACGTGAGCACGTCCGGAGCCACGTGGACCAGGTGCACACCCGGCAGCCGCTCAGCGGCGAGGACCTCGTCCGGCACCGGACCGGAGTCCAGGCTGAGGTATTGGCCCGATGGGACCCAGGTGGTGCTGAATTCGGGACACACCATGCCTGTAGCTGCCACGACCACCTCCTGGCCGGGAGGTTAACGGCTCATCTTTTCGATCTCATGACGGAGTTCGGGCGAGGCGGACCCGGCCAGGCGGCCGCCCTGGCGATCATCGACGACGATCGCTACTATCCGACATGGCTGAATTACTGAGCGTCAATAGGTGCTGGTAGCGGGCCCCGGACGCCGGCGATCCGACGTCGCCACGAACCGGGCACGGGCCTGTGGATCGCGCCGCCTCGACGAAGGGAAGCCGGATGACCGAGAGCGCGCAGACCACCGAGAGTCGAACCGTTCCGCCCGCGCGGGCGTACCCGTTCAGTGTGCCCGACCGCCTCGTCGTCGATCCCACCTACGGCGAGCTGCGCGAGACAGAGCCGATGACCCGGGTCAAGCTCCCCTACGGCGAGGAGGCGTGGCTCGCGACCCGGTACGAGGACGTCCGTACGGTCCTCGGCGACGTGCGGTTCGGCCGGGCCCCGGCCGTCCAGCGCGACGAGCCCAGGCTCACCCAGCGCCAGCAGTACAGCGGCATGCTGACCATGGACCCGCCCGACCACACCCGGCTGCGCCGACTGGTGGCGAAGGCGTTCACGGCGCGTCGGGTGGAGGCGCTACGACCCCGGGCGCAGGAGATCGCGAACGCGCTGGTGGACGACATGGTCCAGCTCGGGCCACCGGCCGACCTGGTGGAGCACGTCGCCACGCCGCTGCCGATCCAGGTGATCTGCGAGCTGCTCGGGGTCCCGTACGCCGACCGCGACCGTTTCCACACCTGGTCGGAGGCGATCGTCTCGACCACGTCGCTGCCTTTGGAGACGATCCAGGAATACCTGAACAGTCTCTGGGGCTACATCGGTGGTCTGGTCGCCGAGCGCCGCCGCGACCCGGGGATCGACGACCTGCTCGGAGCGTTGGTGCGGGCCCGCGACGAGAATCAGGATCGGCTCAGCGAGACCGAGCTGGTGGAGTTGGCCGGAGGTCTGCTCGCGGCCGGCCACGAGACCACGGTGACCCAGATCCCCAACTTCGTCTACGTCCTGCTGCACAATCCGGACCAGCTCGCTCGGCTGCGGGCCGATCCGTCGCTGGTCCCGGCCGCGGTCGAGGAGTTGTTGCGGTACGTGCCGCTCGGTGTCGGTTCGTCCTTCGCCCGGTACGCCAAGGAGGACGTCGAGGTCGGCGGGGTGCTGGTCAAGGCCGGTGAGCCGGTTCTCGGCTCACTGTCCTCGGCGAATCGGGACAGCACCGTCTTCGCCGACCCGGACCGCTTGGATTTCGGCCGCGAGCACAATCCGCACCTGGGCTTCGGGCACGGCGTACACCACTGCGTCGGCGCGCAGCTGGCCCGCATGGAGTTGCAGGTCGCCGTCGCCACCCTCGTGACCCGTCTGCCCGGACTGCGGCTCGCCGTACCGGAGGCCGAGCTGGAGTGGAAGCGCGGCATGTTGGTGCGGGGTCTGCTCGGCATGCCGGTGGCGTGGTGAGCACCGCCTGGCGGATCGGGGTGGACGCGGGTCGCTGCATCGGCACGAGCATCTGCGCCGGTACCGCGCCCGAGTACTTCCGCCTGGTCGGTGGCCTGTCCGCGCCGTTGGCCGACGTCGTCGACCCGGCCGAGGTCGTCCTCGACGCGGCCGACTCGTGCCCGGTGGAGGCGATCACGGTCCGCGACGCCACCGACGACCGGCTGCTCGCGCCGGGGGAGTGACCCGAGATCGATCGTGGCAGGAGCGGGGCCTCGGCGCAGGCGTTGGCATTGCCGCAGGTGCCGCCTATGGTGGGGACATGTCCCTCGTGACGTTCCGCTCTCCTGCCGTCACCGGTGTGGCGGCAATCGCGGCTGCCCACGAGGCGACGGCGGCGTTGCCGATGGTGGGGTTGCGGGTGCCCGTTGTCCGGGTGCACATCACGCCCACGTCCCGGCTGTCGAGCCCGGCGCGTACCGGCCGAGGCCCCCCGCGGAATCGTTGCAGCACGAAACGACCGCCAGGGCGAAGCTTCCAAGCTTCGGCCCTTTTCTTTTTCCCCGAAGGCAGAGGTAGACCATGAGCGTCGATCATCGAACTGTGAACCAGGGCTGGCTGGCTGATCTACGAGCCTCCCTGGCCGAAGACTTTGCCACGCAGACGGCTCGGCTGCGGGAACTGACCGAGCTCAACGCGGACACCGGCGACCCGAGCGAGGCCCACAACCGGGCCGCACTGCTGATGGCCACCCGCCGCAACATCGAGCAGATCACCGCCGCGCTGAGCCGCATCAGCGACGGCACCTACGGTGCCTGCACGAAGTGTCGCCAGAACATCCCTGCTGAGCGGCTCGAAATCCTCCCGCACGCGCAGTACTGCGTGTCCTGCCAAGCGAAGCAGAACGGCTGACCTGCGGTGGGGCTGCCGTGCCGCGCCGGGCACGGCAGCCCCACCGGGCCGTCACGCAGGAGCTGACTCCGCCACGGTGACGACGTCGAGGATTCCCAGGAATCCGGCAAGGGTCACGGCCTCGGAGCGGGTCAGGGTCAGGGAGCAGGTGGCGTCCGGGTCGTCAGGTGACTCGTACACGAGATCTCGCCGGCCGCCCGGATGGTGCGTGACCACGCCCACGCGGCGGCCGTCGGCGGTGGTGAACATGCGGCGTACCCCGATGCCGGGCAGCGGGGTCAGTTCGACAATCATGGGTACTCCAGCGAGCAGGACGGCACATTCGCGCAGCGGGCACGGTGACAGCGCGGCCGGCCATGGCGGCTGGCCGGGCGGCACCAGAAGGACCGGCGCGTGCCGAGGCGAGTGGATCAGGCGAGGCCCAGCGCACGGCGCGGGGGAGCACGATCCGCAGACCAGGCGGGCACACAACCGGGGGTCGCCCGCCGTGCGGAACGGAACACGATGCACAGCCCGATCGACCGGGTAGCCGAGAGCACCAGTACGAGCACGGCGAGCAGCAGCATCGTCGGCAGCGGCGCCCGCTCGCCGACGCGGCGAGGGCTGCGTCGATCGTGCATGCCCAAACCATAGCCGTCGCCCAGAGTGTGGACCACGTCCGTGAACCAGCGACGGCGCTCTACACTCCACCCTCGTGCCGACCACGACGACGACGCCGACCAGGTGCCCGGCCTGTGCTGGCGAGCTGGTCCTGCTGGATGCGCTGACGCAGGCCTGGTGCCCTGCGTGTCTCTGGAACCTGGACGTGTACGACCCCGCCCTGTCTCCGTGGCGCGGCACGACGGTTGTCGGACGGTGGGGGTTCCGGCGCGGGCTGGAGGTGGACCGGGCGACGCAGCGGGACCTGCTGGCCGACCCGGACGCGCGCCCGACTGGGACGTCGCCGGGTGAGGCCTGGCTGTTGGCGGTCTCCGTGGCGCTGGGCCTGCTGGGCGTGGCGGCGGTGGGCTACCTCGTCTGGCTCGTCGTGGCGAGCGGCCTGCCGCCGGGGGTGCGGCTGGCTCTGGCGGTCCCCGCTGTGCTCGTCCTGCTGCTGGTCAAGCCGTCGTTCGGGCGGGTGCCCAGGCACGGCGTGATCGCCGAGGGCGACGCCCCGCAGTTGCACCGTCTGGTCCGGGAGGTCGCGGATGCCGCCGGCACACCGGTTCCCGACGTGATCTGTGCGGACTTCGGCATCAACGCCGGTGTGGCGCGGCTGGGCTGGCGCCAGCGGTCGGTGCTCGTGATCGGGATTCCCCTGTGGGTGATGCTGTCGCGGCCGGCCCGGCTTGCGCTTCTGGCCCACGAACTGGGTCACCTCGCCAACGGCGATCCACTGCGGGTACGCAGGACCCTGCTGGCGAGAACGTTCGGTGCCCGGGCGGTAGCCGCGACCGGCGGGCGGAACCCGTGGCGGCGGGCCATTCACTCGACCGAATCGCTGGCCGTGGAGGGAGGCGCCGGCGTCGTCCTCTTCGGGATGATCGTCCATGGGATCGTCGCCCTGGTGAACGTCGCCGGCGCGACCGCGCAGCTGCTCGTCGACAGCGTGGCGATGCCCGACAGCCGCCGCGCCGAATATCGGGCCGATCTGGTGGCCCGCCGCGTCGCCGGCAGCGCGGCCTTCCTCCGGTCCTGCGAGACGGTCCTGGTCGCCGACCGCATCTGGCAGGACCTGTGGCATCTCGCGCCGCGCATCGACGCCGAGCAACTGGAGGCCATGGCCGCCGAGGCCCAGCAGCGCCTGGCTCCTGAGGTGCCGCTGGCCCGCCAGGTCAGCCGGCGAACCACCGATCTGTGGAGCACCCACCCCGGCGAAGACCAGCGGATGCGGCTGATCGAGGCTCTGCCCGAGGTTGACGGGGCCCTCGGTGTCGACGACATCCGTTGGCCGGAGGTCGACGCCGAACTCGCGCCCTGGCGGCGTACCGCACACAACGTCCTGCTGGGCACCCGGGACCGGTTCTGACGAGCACGCGTCACCAGGGCAGGCCCGGACGGCCCGCGCCGAGCCTGTCGTAACTACCCGGTCCGCAGCACGGCGAAGCGGAAGCCGACGCCGCGCATCGTGACGATCCAGTCGTCGTGGCCGAGTTTGCGTCGGAGGCTGCCGACGTGTGTGTCGACCGTGCGACTGCGCCGGTTCCACGGGTCGGCCCAGACCCGGGCCATGATCTCGTCGCGGGGAACGACCGTGCCGGCCCGGGCGACCAGAAGTTGCAGCAGATCGAACTCCTTGCCGGTCAGACCGAGGTCGCGGTCGCCGATGCGTGCCTGCCGGGTCACCGGGTCGAGACGCAGCCGCTGATCGGGAACGGTGAGCGGAACCGGTCCGGCTCCGCTCATACTGGCGCTGGCGCGGCGGACGATGGCCTCCACCCGCGCGACCAGCTCGCGGAATCCGTACGGCTTGTCGATGCAGTCGTCGGCGCCCGCCCGCAGCGCCCCGACCCGGGTGGCCTCGGTGCGATCGCTGCTCAGCGCCAGCATGGGCACATCGCTGGCGGCTCGGATGTCCGCGCACAGCCGCAGGCCGTCCCGGTCCGGCAGGTCGAGGTCGAGCACGACGACGTCGGCCCGGCGCGAATCTCGTACGGTTTCGGTGCCGGTCGTGACGCGGTGCACGTCATACCCCTGCCGGCGCAGGCTGTGGGCCATGCCGGGGGCCTCGGCCCGCTCGGCGAGAAGCACCCGCATGCTCGCTCCCTTGCCTCGTCGTGCGGTGTCGTTCCGGGGAAATAGTGTCACCGCAGCTTCGGGCCAACACATACTTTGCAAAGGTCTGACACAGATTTGGGCCGGAACTTCTCCGCCTTGACGGGCTACCCGTGGGTGAGCATTATGGAGAGTACCGCCAACCCTTTCCGACGCAATCATGCGCGCTTCGGCTGCGCCCGTAAATTGCTCGATGCAGAGACGCGGAATTCCCTGAGAAAGGACTGTGCCGATGCTGCGCAAGATTCTTGTCGCGAATCGCGGTGAGATCGCCGTCCGGGTGCTGCGGGCCTGCCGGGACGCCGGCCGTACGGGGGTCGCCGTCTACGCCGACCCCGACCGCGACGCTCCGCACGTGCGCTGCGCCGACGAGGCGTACGTGCTGCGCGGGGACGTCCCGGCCACCACCTATCTCGACGCCGACAAGATCCTCGCCGTCGCGCGGGAGTGCGACGCCGACGCCGTCCATCCCGGATACGGGTTCCTGTCCGAGAACGCGGACTTCGCCCAGGCCGTGGTGGACGCCGGGCTGACCTGGATCGGCCCACCGCCCGAGGCGATTCGCCGGCTCGGCGACAAGGTGACCGCGCGGCAGGTCGCGCAACAGGTCGGGGCCCCGCTGGTGGCGGGCACCCCAGGCCCGGTGACCGGCGTCGACGACGTGCTGCGGTTCGCCACCGAGCACGGGCTGCCGATCGCGGTGAAGGCGGCCTTCGGCGGCGGCGGTCGTGGCCTCAAGGTGGCGCACACGCTGGACGAGGTACCCGAGCTGTACGAGTCGGCGGTTCGTGAGGCAGTCGTCGCGTTCGGGCGCGGAGAGTGCTTCGTCGAACGTTATCTGCCCCGGCCCCGGCACGTGGAGACCCAGTGTCTGGCCGACCGGCACGGCGGCGTGGTCGTGGTGTCCACCCGGGACTGCTCGCTGCAGCGACGGCACCAGAAGCTGGTCGAGGAGGCGCCGGCGCCGTTCCTCTCCGACGCGCAGGTCACGCAGCTCCGGGAGTCGTCGAAGGCGATCCTGCGCGAGGCCGGCTACGTCGGCGCGGGCACCGTGGAGTTCCTCGTCGGCGCCGACGGCGCCGTCTCGTTCCTCGAGGTCAACACACGGCTGCAGGTGGAGCATCCGGTGACCGAGGAGGTGACCGGCATCGACCTGGTCCGGGAGCAACTGCGGATCGCCGAGGGGGAGACCCTCGGCTACGACGACCCGGTCCCGCACGGGCACGCCATGGAGTTCCGGATCAACGGCGAGGACGCGGGCCGCAACTTCCTGCCCGCGCCGGGCACGATCACCCGGTTCGCGCCGCCTTCCGGGCCCGGCGTGCGTCTGGACAGCGGGGTGGAGACCGGCACCGTGATCGGGCCGGCCTGGGACTCGCTGCTGGCCAAGCTGATCGTCACCGGGCGCACGCGCGCCGAGGTGCTGCAGCGGGCGGCGCGAGCGCTCGCCGAGTTCGAGGTGACGGGCCTGCCCACGGTCATCCCGTTCCATCGTCGGGTCGTCGCCGACCCGGCCTTCGCCCCCGAACTGACCGGCTCCGACCGGCCGTTCACCGTGCACACCCGGTGGATCGAGACGGATTTCGCGAACGACATCCCGCCGTACGCGGGCGGCGTCGAGGCCGCCGAGCCGCCGGACCGCGAGACGGTGGTGGTCGAGGTGGAGGGCCGGCGGCTGGAGGTGACGCTGCCGGCGGCACCGGTCGGCGCCGCGGCGCCGGTCGCGGCCGGGGCGGTCCGGGTGCGGCGAGGCCAGGACCGCCCCGCGAGCCGGGCCGGGTCCGGCGACGCGGTGACCGCGCCCATGCAGGGCACGGTCGTCAAGGTCGCGGTGGCCGACGGCCAGGCCGTCACGCCGGGGGAGGTACTGGTCGTCCTCGAGGCGATGAAGATGGAACAGCCGGTGACCGCGCACCGGGCCGGGGTCGTACGCGATCTGCGGGCCACCGTCGGGGACGCGATCGCGACCGGCGCCGCGATTTGCCGCGTCGTGGACTGAGCGGTCCGGGGCAGTTTGCATTCGCCGACGCGACCTTGCAGTTATCTGCACATGTTCCCGTTGACCCACGCGGTCGGTCTGGCGACGATGAAATGGCGTCACGAATAGTCGCTCTCACCATTCTTGCCCGATATTCATCAACCGATGAGGGAGCATGCATGGATCCCGAAGTAATTGTCGTGGGTGCCGGTCCCGCGGGGCTGATGCTGGCCGGGGAACTGCGGCTGGCCGGGGTCCCCGTGACCGTCCTCGAACGGCTCGCGGCGCGCACCGGGGAGTCCCGAGGGCTCGGGTTCACCGCACGCACGATGGAGGTGTTCGACCAGCGCGGCCTGCTGAGCCGCTTCGGCGACGTCGACATCAGCAACCAGGGCCACTTCGGCGGCCTGCCGATCGACTTCGGGCTGCTCGACGGCGCGCACCAGGCTGCCAAGACCGTGCCGCAGTCGCACACCGAGAGCGTGCTCGATGAGTGGGCCGTCGGGCTCGGGGCGGACATCCGCCGAGGTTGGGAGGTCACCGCGATCGCCGACGAGGGCGACGTGGTGACGGCCCAGGTCCGCGGACCCGACGGGGAGCAGCGGCTGAGCGCGCGCTACCTGGTGGGCTGCGACGGCGGCCGCAGCACGGTCCGTAAGGCGGCCGGGTTCGACTTCCCCGGCACGCCCGCCACGATGGAGATGTTCCTGGCGGACGTCAAGGGCCTCGACCTTGCCCCGCGCATGATCGGTGAGACGCTCCCGGGTGGGATGGTGATGGTCGGCCCGCTGCCCGGCGGCGTCACCCGGCTGATCGTCTGCGAGCGCGGCGCGCCTCCGCAGCGGCGTACCGCCCCGCCCGAGTACGACGAGGTCGCCTCCGCCTGGAAACGGCTGACCGGCGACGACATCTCGCACGGCGAACCGGTGTGGGTCAGCGCGTTCGGCGACGCCACCAGGCAGGTCACGCGTTACCGCAAGGGTCGGGTCCTGCTGGCCGGCGACGCCGCGCACATCCACCTGCCGGCTGGTGGCCAGGGTATGAACGCCAGCATCCAGGACACGGTGAACCTGGGCTGGAAACTGGCCGCGGTGGTCCGCGGCCGCGCGCCCGAACGCCTGCTGGACACCTACCACGACGAGCGGCACCCGGTGGGTCGACGGCTGTTGATGAACACCAGGGCCCAGGGCCTGCTGTTCCTCAGCGGCCCCGAGGTCCAACCGCTGCGCGATGTCATCACCGAGCTCATCAGGTACCCGGAGGTCAGCCGGCATCTGGCCGGCATGGTCAGCGGCCTCGAGATCCGGTACGACGTCGGTGGCGGCACCAACCCGTTGCTCGGCGCACGGATGCCGCACGTGGCGCTCGTCGGCGACGTGGCCAGCAGCACCGCAGCGTTGCACGGAGGCCGGGGCGTGCTGCTGGACACCGAGGACAACGCCGCTCTGCGCCGCCGGGCCGCAGGCTGGCGGGACCGGGTCGACATCGTCACCGCGACCCCTGCCGGGGAGGCCGACATCCGGCGGCTCGCCGGCAGTACGGCGGTGCTGGTCCGGCCGGACGGCTACGTCGCCTGGGCCGCGCCCGGCAGCCACAGTGACCTGCCGGCGGCCCTGGACCGCTGGTTCGGCCCGTCGCGATGACCCGCCACGGCATCGCCGGCAGTCATCAGGAACAGCCAGGAGGAGACATGTACAGCACGCTCATCGTCGCCCGGATGGACCCGGGCAGCTCCGACGCCGTCGCCGAGGCGCTCGGCGCGTTCGACCGCACCGAGATGCCGCATCTGATGGGTACCCGGCGACGGCAGCTGTTCACCTACCGCGGGCTCTACTTCCACCTCCAGGACTTCGCGTCCGAGGAGGGCGACCGGCGGATCGAGGAGGCCAAGACGGACCCCCGGTTCGTCGCGATCAGCACCGACCTCAAGCCGTACATCCAGGCCTTCGACCCGGCCACCTGGCGCTCGCCGGCCGACGCGATGGCCACGCGCTTCTACCGGTGGGAGGCCTCGGCATGAGCCAGCGGCGTGTGGTGATCACCGGCATCGGCGTGCTCGCGCCCGGTGGCCTCGGCGCGAAGAACTTCTGGAGCCTGCTCAGTGAGGGCCGTACGGCCACCCGCGGCATCACGTCCTTCGACCCGGCGCCCTTCCGGTCCCGGGTCGCGGCCGAGATCGACTTCGATCCGGAGGCGCACGGCCTGAGCCCGCAGCAGATCCGCCGCATGGACCGCGCCGCCCAACTGGCCGTGGTGGCCGCGCGGGAGGCCGTCACGGACAGCGGGCTGGAACTGTCCGAACTCGACCCGCACCGCATCGGCGTCACCGTGGGCAGCGCGGTCGGGGCCACGATGGGACTCGACCAGGAGTACCGGGTGGTCAGCGACGGCGGACGGCTGGATCTCGTCGAGCACGAGTACGCGGTGCCGCACCTCTACAACTACTTCGTGCCCAGCTCGTTCGCCGCCGAGGTGGCCTGGTCGGTGGGCGCCGAGGGACCGGGCACGGTGGTGTCCACCGGCTGCACGTCCGGACTGGACGCGGTCGCCTACGCGGTCGAGTTGATCCGGGAGGGCTCCGCCGACGTCATGATCGCCGGGGCGACCGATGCGCCGATCTCACCGATCACGCTCGCCTGCTTCGACGCGATCAAAGCCACGACACCGCGCAACGACGACCCGGAGCACGCGTCCCGCCCGTTCGACGGCACTCGTAACGGGTTCGTGCTCGGCGAGGGCTCGGCGATCTTCGTACTGGAGGAGCTGAGCAGTGCCCGGCGACGGCGGGCGCACCTCTACGCCGAGATCGCCGGCTACGCCTCGCGGTGCAACGCGTTCCACATGACCGGCCTGCGGCCCGACGGCGCCGAGATGGCCGAGGCGATCCGGGTGGCGCTCGACGAGGCGCGGCTGGACGCCACTGCCGTCGACTACGTCAACGCGCACGGCTCCGGCACCAAACAGAACGACCGGCACGAGACTGCCGCCTTCAAGTGCAGCCTGGGCGACCACGCGTACCGGACGCCGGTCAGCTCGATCAAGTCGATGGTCGGCCATTCGCTGGGCGCCATCGGTTCCATCGAGATCGCCGCATCGGCCCTGGCCATGGAGCACAGCGTCGTCCCGCCCACGGCCAACCTGCGCACCCCCGACCCGGAATGCGACCTCGACTACGTGCCCGTGACCGCCCGCGACCAGCGCATCGACACCGTCCTGACCGTCGGCAGCGGCTTCGGCGGCTTCCAGACCGCGATGGTGCTCACCAGGCCGGATCGGGGGCGGGCATGAGTGCGACCGCGGTGATCACCGGCCTCGGCGTCGCCGCGCCCACCGGTCTGGGCGCCGAGCGGCACTGGGACGCCACCCTGCGGGGCGAGAACGCGATCAGCACCATCGAACGGTTCGACGCACGCCGCTACCCGACCCGGCTCGCCGGCCAGATCACCGGCTACACCGCCGAGGAGCACCTGCCCAGCCGGCTGCTGCCGCAGACCGACCGGATGACCCGGATCGCCCTCACCGCCACGGACTGGGCGCTCGCCGACGCCGGCGTCCGCCCGGAGGAGTTCGACGACTATGACATGGGTGTGGTGACGGCCAGCTCGGCCGGCGGCTTCGAGTTCGGTCAGAACGAACTGCGGAAGCTGTGGAGCAAGGGCAGCCAGCACGTCAGCGCGTACCAGTCCTTTGCCTGGTTCTATGCCGTCAACAGTGGCCAGATCTCGATCCGCAACGGCATGAAGGGCCCCAGCGGCGTGGTCGTGAGCGACCAGGCGGGCGGGCTGGACGCGCTGGCCCACGCCCGCCGGCAGATTCGCCGCGGCACCCCGGTCCTGGTCACCGGCAGCATCGACGCCTCGGTGTGCCCGTGGGGGTGGGTGGCCCAGATCGCCGGTGGCCGCCTGAGCACCGAGCCTGATCCCGACCGCGCCTACCGGCCGTTCGACGCGGACGCGTGCGGGCAGGTGCCCGGCGAGGGTGGTGCCGTGCTGATTCTCGAGGACCTCGGCGCGGCCCGGCGGCGCGGTGCTCGGATCTACGGCGAGATCGCCGGGTACGGTGCCGCGCTCGATCCGCCGCCGGGCAGCGGTCGCGGGCCGAACCTGCGCCACGCGATCGACCTCGCCCTGGCCGACGCCGGGGCCGCTCCCGCCGACATCGACGTGGTCTTCGCCGACGCCTCCGGACTGCCGGCCGAGGATCGCGCCGAGGCGGACGCGATCACCGCCGTCTTCGGCCCCCGGGGTGTCCCGGTCACCGTCCCCAAGACCATGACCGGGCGGCTCAACTCCGGCGCGGCACCGCTCGACCTGGCGACGGCCGTGCTCGCCATCGCCGAGGGCCGGATTCCGCCCACGATCAACGTCACGCCGGCCACGGAGTACCGGCTCGATCTGGTCATCGGGGAACCGCGTCCGGCGCTGGTGCGTGCCGCCCTGGTGCTCGCCCGCGGCCACGGCGGCTTCAACGCCGCGATGGTCGTCCGGGCCGTCGCTTCCTGATCTTCTTCCCGCTCAGAGCCGGCCCGCCGGGCCAGCTCCCGCACGACGGAGGACATCTTGCAGATCAATCTGGACGACCTGCGGCGCATCCTGCGCGAGGCGGCCGGCGCCGACGAGGGCACCGACCTCGACGCGGAGATCCTCGACCACACCTTCATCGAGCTCGGCTACGACTCGCTCGCCCTGCTCGAGACGGCCGGGCGCATCGAGCGCGAGTACCACGTCGCCCTCGACGACGCCGTGGTGGTCGAGGCCGAGACCCCACGGGCGCTGCTCGACGTCGTCAACGCCCAGCTCGCCTGACCCACCCGCCCGCGAAAGGAACCACCATGTCGCAGCAGCAGCGCGTCGTGCTCGTCTCGGGCGCGACAAGCGGTATCGGCCTCGCGATCGCCCGTAGCCTGGCCGCGCAGGGCCACCGGGTCTACCTCGGCGCCCGCAACGCGGAGAACGTCGCCACCACGGTCAAGCAGCTGACCGAGCAGGGTCACACCGTCGGCGGCAGCGCGCTGGACGTGCGCTCCGGGGAGTCGGTAGGGGCGTTCGTGCGGGCCGCGGTCGCCCACTTCGGCCCGGTCGACGTGCTCGTCAACAACGCCGGGCGCAGCGGTGGCGGTGTCACCGCCGACATCACCGACGAGCTGTGGAAGGACGTCGTGGAGACGAACCTCACCAGCGTCTTCCGGATGACCCGGGAGGTCCTCACCACCGGGGGTCTGCGCGACCGGTCGTGGGGCCGCATCATCAACATCGCCTCCACCGCCGGTAAGCAGGGCGTGGTGCTCGGCGCCCCGTACTCGGCGTCCAAGCACGGGGTGGTCGGGTTCACCAAGGCGCTGGGAAACGAGCTGGCGCCTACCGGCATCACGGTCAACGCGGTCTGCCCGGGCTACGTGGAGACCCCGATGGCCCAACGGGTGCGCCAGGGCTACGCGGCCGCGTACGACACCACCGAGGACGCGATCCTCAGCAGGTTCGAGGCGAAGATCCCGCTCGGGCGCTACTCCACCCCCGAGGAGGTCGCCGGGCTGGTCGGATACCTGGTCTCGGACACCGCCTCCTCGATCACCTCCCAGGCCCTGAACGTCTGCGGCGGCCTGGGCAACTTCTGAGCCACGGAGGACGACATGACCACCCGTCAGGTAGAGCACGAGATCGTCGCCGAGGCCCCGGCGTCCACCGTCTACGACCTGATCGCCCAGGTCGGGAACTGGCCGCGGCTCTTCCCGCCGACCATCTACGCCGAGCAGGTGGAGGCCGGCGACGGTGCGGAGCGGATCAGGATCTGGGCGACCGCCAACAACACCGCCAAGACCTGGACCTCGCGCCGGACCCTGGACCCCGAACGGCTGACGATCGGATTCCGCCAGGAAATCTCGGCGCCGCCGGTGGCCGCCATGGGCGGCACCTGGAAGATCGAGCCGCTGACCACCACCCGCTGCCGCATCCGACTGCTGCACGACTACCGCGCGGTCGACGACGAGCCGGACTCGCTGCGCTGGATCGACGAGGCCGTGGACCGCAACTCGCGCTCCGAACTGGCCGCGCTACGGGCCAGCGTCGAGGCGACGGTCGCCGACGCCGGACTGTCGTTCTCGTTCGAGGACACGGTCCGCGTCGACGGCTCGGCCAAGGACGTCTACGACTTCATCAACGAGGCCGGGTTGTGGGAGCAGCGGTTGCCGCACGTCGCCCGGGTCACGCTCACCGAGGACACTCCCGGGCTGCAGGTGCTCGAGATGGACACGCGGGCGCGGGACGGCTCCACGCACACCACCAAGTCGTACCGGGTGACGCTGCCGTACCACCGGATCGCCTACAAGCAGGTGACTCTGCCCGCGCTGATGACCCTCCACACGGGCGTGTGGACGTTCACCGACGACGACCAGGGCGTGACCGCCACCTCGCAGCACACGGTCGTCCTCAACCCGGCCGCCATCGCCCGGGTGCTGGGCGAGGACGCGACAGTCGACGACGCCCGGACGTACGTCCGCGAGGCGCTGAGCGCGAACAGCCGGGCGACCCTGGGGCACGCCAAGGATTACGCCGAGAAGAAGCGCTGACCATGGCCACCCCCGGACGGGAGTGCGAGGTGCTCGTCGTCGGCGCCGGCCCGGTCGGGCTCATGCTGGCCGGGGAACTGCGGCTCGCCGGCGTCGAGGTGGCGGTCGTCGACCGGCTGCCCGCGCCGACCAGCGAATCCCGGGCCTCGACCCTGCACGCCCGCACGATGGAGCTGCTGGACAACCGGGGCCTGCTGGCCCGCTTCGGCACGTTGCCCAACGACGTGATGGGCCACCTCAGTGGCATCCCGCTGAGCCTGGACCTGGACACGCCGTACCCCGGGCAGTGGAAGGTGCCGCAGACCCGGACCGAGGCGATTCTCGGGGAGTGGGCCGGTGACCTCGGCGCGCACGTCGCGCGGAGCCGCGAGCTCGTCGGGTTGACCGAGCGGGCCGGCACGGTGGAGGCCGTCGTCACCGGTCCCGCCGGCACCGCGACCGTGCGCGCCCGTTACGTCGTCGGCTGCGACGGTGAGGACAGCACCGTCCGCCGCCTGGCCGGGATCGACTTCCCTGGTCACGGCACCGCGCGGGAGATGATCCGGGCCGACGTGGCCGGCATCGACATCCCGAACCGCCGGTTCCAGCGTCTCCCGGCCGGGCTGGCGATCGCGGCGCGTTCCCGCGACGGGGTGACCCGGGTGATGGTGCACGTCTTCGACCGGCGGGACACCGGCCGGCGGGACGCGCCCGACTTCGCCGAGGTCTGTGCCGACTGGCAGGCGGTGACCGGCGAGGACATCAGCGGTGGCACGCCGTTGTGGGTGAACGCCTTCGGTGACGCCTGCCGGTTGGCAGCCCGATACCGGCGGGGCCGGGTGCTGCTCGCCGGGGACGCGGCCCACCAGCAGATGCCGATCGGCGGACAGGCGTTGAACCTGGGCCTGCACGACGCTGTCAACCTCGGTTGGAAACTGGCCGCGGTGGTGCGGGGCCGGGCCCCGGAGCGACTGCTGGAGACCTACCACGACGAGCGGCACGCGGTCGCCGCCCGGGTTCTCACCGGCATCGAGGCGCAGGCGGCGCTGCTGCTCGGCGGTCCCGAGGTGGAGCCCGTGCGGGAGGTACTCGCCGAGCTGGCTGCCTACGAGCCGGTCCGACGGCACCTGGCCGCCACGATCTCCGGATTGGACGTGCGCTACGGCGCTGACAGGGATGACCAACCGCTGCTCGGTGGCCGGCTGGCCCCCGTCGCCCTGCGGACCGCATCCGGCCCGACCACCTCGGCCCGACTGCTGCGCGACGGCCGAGGGCTGCTGCTGATCCCCGCGTCCGACGACGACCGACAGACCCGTCTGGTCCGGGCCGTCCACGGGTGGCGGGACCGCGTCCAGGCGGTCCCCACCGAGGCGGCCCCTGGTCTGCCGGACCCGGTGCTCGTGCGGCCCGACGGCCACGTTGCCTGGACCGCACCCGACGGCACCGCCGGGCTGACCGAGGCCCTCGAACGCTGGTTCGGGCCGTCCGCGCCCGATCACCTCCCGAAAGGAACCACAATGGATCGACTGGCTGGCAAGACAGCCCTGGTCACCGGTGCGAGTCGGGGTATCGGCCGCGCGATCGCGGTGCGCCTGGCCGCCGAGGGGGCCCTCGTCGCGGTGCACTACACCGCCCGCGCCGACGCCGCCGAGGAGGTCGTCGCGACCATCGAGAAGGACGGCGGTCGCGCTTTCGCTGTCCGCGCCGAACTCGGGGTCAGCGGCGACGTCCACGAGCTGTTCCTCGCCCTGGAAGAAGGCCTCAAGGAGCGCACCGGCGACACCCGACTCGACATCCTGGTCAACAACGCCGGCCAGATGGGCGGGGTGGCGCCCGAGGAGACCACGTCCGAGCAGTTCGACAGGCTGTTCGCGGTCAACGCCAAGGCGCCGTTCTTCCTCATCCAGCGCGCCCTGCGCAACCTCGCCGCCGGTGGCCGCATCGTCAACATCTCCTCCGGGCTGACCCGGGTCGCCAACCCCTCGGAGATCGCGTACGCGATGACCAAGGGCGCGGTCGAGCAGCTCAGCCTGCACTTCGCGAAGCACCTGGCACCACGTGGCATCACCGTGAACAGCGTCGCGCCGGGCATCACCCGCAACGGCAACCCGGTTTTCGACATCCCCGAGGCGGTGGAGCAGATGGCGCAGCTGTCGGCGTTCCGACGGGTCGGCGAGCCGGAGGACGTGGCCGATGTGGTGGCCTTCCTGGCGTCCCCGGACGGCCGCTGGGTGACCGGTGCCTTCCTCGACGCGACCGGGGGCACGCTGCTCGGCTGAGCCGCCCCGCCGCCCTCCGTTCCGGGAGCTTCCGATGCGAACCGCTGCCCGCTGGGCTCTTCTGCTGGTGCTGGCCGGCACCATGCTCATCGACTCTCTCGAGGTGTCGATGATGGTCGTGGTGCTGCCCTCGGCCGGCCGCTCCCTGAACCTGGCGGTGACGCAGGTGCAGGCCCTGGTCACCGGGTTCGCGCTCGGCTTCGCCGCGCTGTTGCCGCTCGGTGGCCGGGCCGTGCACCGGTTCGGCCGACGGCGGGTGTACCTCGGCGCGCTGTTGCTGTTCGCCGCCGCCTCGGTGCTCGGTGGCCTGTCCGCCGACTTCCCGCTCATCGTGGCCACCCGCGTGGTCAAGGGGTGCTGCGCGGCGCTGACCGCACCGGCAGGGCTCACCATCATCGCCACGGCCTTCCCGCCGGGCCGGGAGCGCGACCGGGCGATCTCGGTCTACACGATCGTGGCCGCTACCGGCTTCACCGGTGGGCTGCTGTTGGCCGGGGCCGTGGGCGCGGCGGACTGGCGCTGGACGCTCATCGCTCCGGCGCCGGCGGCGCTCCTGCTGTTCCTGCTCGGGCTGGCCGTCCTTCCGGACGTCGCCGCGCCCCCACCGGTACGCCTCGGCGCGGGTGCGGTCGCCGCCGCGCCAGGGCTGCTGCGCGCGATGGCCGGGGCGGCCACGCTCAACGGCTCGTACCTGGGTCTGCTGCTACTGGCCACGGTGTGGCTACAGAGCAGTGCGGGCTGGTCGCCGCTGCGGACGGCAGTGGCGCTCCTGCCCGTCAGCGTGCCACTCGCGCTGGCCGCACCGTTCTCGGGCCGGGTGGTCAGCCGGTTCGGTGTCCGCTGGCCGATCCTGGCCGGGGCAGTCACCGTCTGTCTGGGTTATCTGGTGTTCGGGCGGGTCCTGCGGCCGGGGCCCGTCGACGCGTCCGCGGTGCTGCTCCCGCTGCTGCTCGTGGGCATCGGGTTCGCCCTGAGCTTCACCGCCCTCAACGTGCAGACGGCCACCGCCGTGCCGCCCGAGCAGCGCGCCGCGGCCACGAGCCGGTACCAGACCGCGGTGCAGGCGGCCGCGGTGGTGGTGCCGTTGGCGGTGGCCGTCCTGCTGAGCTGGTCCGCCCCGCAGGCGCTGTGGCTCGTGATCGCCCTCGGCGCGCTCGGTGTGGCGGTTGCCGTCACGGGCCTGCTGCGACCGGCCAGGGCCGCCGGATACTCCCTGCCCACCCCCATCCGTACCGAGCACAGGAGTTAGCCGTATGACAACCGCCACCGATCCGGTTCGTCCGGGCGCGGACGAGCTCTCCCGGATGAAGGACGAGATCCGCCGTGGCCCCGACCCGGCGGCCACCGAACGCCAGCACGCCAAGGGCAAGCTGACCGCGTACGAACGTATCGACCTGCTGCTCGACCCGGGGTCGTTCCACGAGGTGGAGGCGCTGCGCCGGCACCGGGCCACCGGCTTCGGTCTGGAGGACAAACGCCCGTACACCGACGGTGTGGTGACCGGCTGGGGCACCGTGCACGGACGCACGGTCTTCGTCTACGCCCACGACTTCCGCATCTTCGGCGGTGCCCTCGGCGAGGCGCACGCAACCAAGATCCACAAGATCATGGACATGGCCCTGGCGGCTGGCGCCCCGTTGGTGTCGCTCAACGACGGCGCCGGCGCCCGCATCCAGGAAGGGGTCGCGGCGCTGGCTGGGTACGGCGGCATCTTCGAGCGCAACACCCGGGCTTCGGGCGTCATCCCGCAGCTCAGCGTCATGCTGGGGCCGTGCGCGGGCGGGGCGGCCTACTCGCCGGCGCTCACCGACTTCGTGCTCATGGTGCGCGGCACCGCGCAGATGTTCATCACCGGCCCCGACGTCGTGCAGGCGGTCACCGGCGAGGTCATCACCCACGACGGCCTCGGCGGCGCCGACGTGCACGCCGGGTCGTCAGGGGTCGCTCACCTGGCGTACGACGACGAGCGCGCCTGCCTGGCGGACACCCGGTATCTGTTGTCGCTGCTGCCGTCCAACAATCGCGTGCTCGCACCGGCGGTGCCCTGCGACGATCCCGGGGATCGTCCCAACGACGGCCTGCTCGACCTGGTGCCCGAGGATCCCAGCCGCGGTTACGACATCCGGTCCGTGATCGAGGAGATCGCCGACGACGGCGAGTACTTCGAGGTGCATCCCGACTTCGCCGGCAACGTCGTGTGTGCGCTGACGCGGTTCGGCGGCGAGGTCGCCGGCGTCGTCGCCAACCAGCCGGCCGTGCTCGCCGGCGTGCTCGACATCCATGCCAGTGAGAAGGCGGCGCGGTTCGTGCAGTTCTGCGACGCGTTCAACATCCCGCTGGTGACTCTTGTCGACGTGCCCGGCTTCCTGCCCGGTGTGGACCAGGAGCACGACGGCATCATCCGGCACGGGGCGAAGCTGCTGTACGCGTACTGCAACGCCACCGTGCCGCGCATCTCGATCGTGCTGCGCAAGGCGTACGGCGGTGCCTACATCGTCATGGACTCACGCTCGCTCGGCGCTGACCTCGCCTTCGCCTGGCCCGGCAACGAGATCGCGGTGATGGGCGCCGAGGGGGCGGCCAACGTTATCTTCCGGCGCGAGATCCAGGCCGCCGACGACCCGGAGGCGGTACGACAGCAGAGGGTCAAGGAGTACCGGACCCAGCTCATGCACCCCTACTACGCGGCCGAGCGCGGGCTGGTCGACGACGTGATCGACCCGCGCCAGACCCGGCAGACCGTCGTCCGCGCGTTGGCCATGCTGCGCGACAAGCACCGCGACCGGCCGTCGCGCAAGCACGGCAACCCGCCGCAATGAGCACCGGAAGCACCCCCACCCACGTCCGTGTCGAGCGGGGACAGCCGAGCCCGCAGGAACTGGCCGCCGTGGTCGCGGTCCTGCTGACGCGTCGCGTCGCCTCCCCGGCTCCCGCCCCGGCGTCCCGTGACCGGACCGCGGGCTGGCACCGGCACGGGCTGATCGCGGAACAGTACTGCCCGCGGAGCTGGCGCACCGCCGCACGGGCCTCGGACCGAGAAGGAGAACTGCGATGAACGATCAACGGACCGTGCTGGTGACGGGGGCGACCGGCAACGTCGGCCCACACGCCGTCAGTCAGTTGCTGGCGGCCGGCGCCCGGGTGCGGGCGCTGGTGCTCGCCGACGACCCGAACGTGGATCGCCTCCCCGCTGGCGTGCAGCTGTGCACCGGCGACCTGGCGGACCCGGACAGCCTCGACGCGGCCCTGGACGGGGTGGACGGCGTCTTCTGGATGTGGCCGTTCTTCTCGCTCAGCACCGCCACCGCCCCGGCGGTGCTGAAGAAGATGGAGCAGCAGGTCGACCGGGTCGTGGTGGTCTCCTCGGTCGGCGTCCACATCGGACTGGAGCCGGTCGACAACAACTGCCACGCCTACCTGGAGCACCTCCTCGAGCAGAGCACGCTGACCTGGACCTTTCTGCGCACGACCGGCTTCATGGCCAACGCCCTGGGCTTCGCGGCGCAGATCCGCGGCGACGGGCGGGTGGTCCGCTTCCCGTACGGGGACGCCGCCCGCACCTCCGTGCACGAGGCCGACCTGGCTGCGGTCGGGGTACGGGCGCTGCTCGACGACGGGCACGAGCACCGTAGATATCTGGTGTCCGGCCCGGAGGTGCTGACCCAACGCGAGCAGGTCGAGATCATCGGTGAGGTCGTCGGTCGCCCGCTCCAGTGGCAGGACGTACACGCCGAGGAGGCCCGGCGGCAGATGGTGGCGACCGGCTGGCCCCCGTCGTACGCCGACGGCGCCCTCGACTACTTCGCGATGCTGACCAAGGAGTCGGAGGTCGGGTCCACCGTGGTGGCGGAGGTGACCGGGCAGCCCGCCCGGACGTTCCGCCAGTGGGCGCACGAGCACGCTGCGGCGTTCCGCTGAGCGGGGCGGACATGGGACACTTCGCCGCCTTCGACATCTTCCGCCTCGCCGAGCCGGCGGACGCCGGGGAGGTCGTTGCCGCGCTGGCCGCCGTCGTGGACGCCCGCGCGCGGACCACCCCCGGATTCCTGCTCTCCCGGGTGCATCTGACCCTCGACGGCTCGACGTTGGTGCACCACACCCGGTGGACCAGTGAGCGGAACTACCGCCTCTGGTGTCCCGATCACGCCGCGGTCGGAGAGCCGGGCCCCCCGTACCGGCATGCGGCGGTGCGTACGGCCGTCACCGTGACCGGCATCGCGGCCGGCGGAATCCAGGGTCCAGCCGTCGGCCAGCCCCCACGGGTGGCGGCGGTCGCGATCCGACACTTCGCCGGCCCCGAACCGGCGGCGGCGGTGCTCGGCCTGCTGCACCGTTCCGGGCAGTGGAAGCGCGATCATCCCGGGTTCATCGCCGCCGACGTCTGCCTCAGCGCCGACGGCCGGACGTTCGTCAACTATCCGGCGTGGACCGGGCGCAGCGCGTACGAGGCGTGGATGGCCGATCCGCGCATCAGTGCTGGTCAGGCCGAGGTCGCGCGGCTGGAGCTGGCACCCCCGCAGTACTTCGTGTGCACCGTGGAGCACGAGGTGGTGGGGCACCACATCAGCCCGCAACGGTGACCGCGAGGGCTCCACCGGTAGAGGAGCGCCTCACTCGATCTGCAGGCGGCGCGGGCCGGCACCCTGCCGGCCCAGCACGTCGTACGGGTTGACCAGGACGCACCTCTCCAGGGTCAGGCAGCCGCAGCCGATGCAGTCGATCAACTCGTCGCGCAGTTTGAGTAGCTGGGCGATGCGCCGGTCGAGGTCGGTCCGCCACTCCTCCGACAACTGCACCCACTGCTCCTGACTGGGCGCCCGGTCCGTCGGCAGGATGCTCAGCGCCTCGGCGATCTCGGTGAGCGGGATGCCGACCCGCTGGGACACCCGGATGAACGCCACCCGGCGCAGCGTGTCGCGCGAGTAGCGACGCTGATTGCCCGGGGTGCGACGGCTGCGGATCAGCCCCTCGCGTTCGTAGAAGCGCAGGGCCGAGGTGGAGACGCCACTGCGCCGGGCCAGCTCGCCGACCGTCAGCTCCTTGGCGATGGGGGACATCTGCGTCATGCCCGCCAGCGTATGCCCTGTCGATTCTTTGCATTTCTTGACGTGGCTCTGGCACGGGTGCCGTTGCTGGTGCCGGAGTCGACAACCAGACTCGGTCCGAATGGTTCCGGAGGGACGTAAACAATGGATACCTTGCCTGCTCCGCTGTTCAGTGCGACGTATTTCCAAGACCCCTATCCGACGCTCGGATGGCTGCGCGACACCTCGCCGGTGCACGAATTCGCGTTCCCGGTCGGCGGCGTGCGTACCTGGATCGTGACCCGCTTCGACGACGTGCGGACGCTCCTGGCCGACCAGCGGTTCAGCTCCGAGGGCGGCACCTGGGGCAACCCGGAGTTCCAGGCGGCGGGCCTGGTCAGCGGGGCCGGCAGTGTGCTCGAGAAGGCGGTCACGGTGGTCGACCCGCCGGCACACACCCGCCTGCGGCGGTTGGTGATGAGCGCGTTCACGCCGAGTCGGATCGCCCAGTGGCAGACCGTTGTCGAGAAGGCTGTGGCGGCGGCGCTCGACCGTTGCGAGGCGCGCGGCTCGTTCGACGTGATGGAGCACTACGCCGGGCCGGTCTCGTCCGCCGTGATGGGCGAGATCCTGGGCCTGCGCATCGACCGCCACGAGCAACTCGTGCAGGCGCTCGCCCAGGCGTTCCCGTCCGACGACGCGCAGATGGCCCAGGTCGCCGAGGGCTTCGCCCGGATCTGTGACTACGCCGCCGACCTGGTCGCCGAGAAGCGCCGGCGGCCGGACGACGACCTGACCACGGCGCTGCTGCAGGCGCGCGAGGACGGGGACCAGCTCTCCGAGGAGGAACTCGTCGCCACCGTCGCGGCCATGATCCTGGCCGGCAGCGACACCATCCGGGCCTTCGTCGGCAACGCGGCACTCGCCCTGCTCGACCACCCGGACCAGCGCGACCTGCTGGTCGAGCGGCCCGGCATCGAGGAATCGGCGGTCGAGGAACTGCTCCGGTACGAGGGCGCGCTCAGCACGGCGCTGTTCCGGGTCACGACCGAGGAGCTCACGTTCGCGGGCACGGTGCTGCCGGCCGGCGCTCCGGTGATCGCCGCCCTCCTGTCGGCCAACCGCGACCCACGCCAGTTCGACGAGCCGGACCGTCTCGATCTGACCCGGACCCGGCTGCGCCACGTCGGGCTCGGCCACGGCCTGCACAACTGCCTCGGTGCGGCGCTGGCCCGGCTGGAGGGACGGATCGCCATCCCGGCGCTGTTCCGCCGGTTCCCCCAGCTGGACCTCGCCGTTGCCCGGCAGGACCTGCGCTACATCGAGAACTGGGCGATGCGCCGCCTGGTCACGCTGCCGGTACGGACGACGGGCACGCAACGGTGATCTCCGGCGACCGGGAGACCGAAGCCACCGTGCACGTGAACCCGCGGCTGTGCCGCGGCACCGGGCTGTGCCAGGCGATGTCGCCGGCGCTGTTCCGGCTGACTGCGGCCGGTCATGCCGTGGCCGTCGAGGCCCGGTTGACCGGCCCGGAAGAACTCGAAACCGCCCGTTCTGTCGCGGACTGCTGCCCGATGGGAGCCGTCGAGCTCACCGTCGGGCCAGCCACCGGCGGATCGGGCCGACCGGAGAGGTGAGCCATGACGTTGACCCAACCGACGGCGCAGGAGGCCGAGGCCATCCTCGCGGCGTTGTGGGAGCGTAACTACGACCCCCTGACGACCGAGTTGATCGGCCGGTTGCCGCTCGGGCCCGGCGCCCGCTGCCTCGACATCGGCGCCGGCGCCGGCTCGATGACGAAATGGCTCGCCGCGCGGGTTCCGCAGGGATCGGTGCTCGCCGTCGACGTCAACACCGATGGCCTCGACGACGTGCGCGTCGGGGTGACGGTGCGGCAGGGCGACATCGAGACCGAGCAGTTCGCGCCCGGATCGTTCGACTTCATCCTGGCCCGCGGGGTGTTCTCGGTCCTCAAGAGCCCCGACGAGCTGCTGAGCCGGGCCATGCGGTGGCTGGCTCCGGGCGGTTGGGTGCTCGTCGAGGACTTCTACTTCATGCCGGCCGAGGACGCGGCCACCCCGCTGGGTCACCGGGTCATCGAGGCCTACCTGCGTGCGTTCCGGGCACAGGGTGCTGACATGCGGTTCGCCCGCCGGCTGCCGGCCCGGCTGGCCGCCGAAGGGCTCGCTGGGGTGGACTTCCACCTGCGGCCGCTCGGCCCCGGTCAGGGGCAGTACGAGAACGAGCTGATGCGTCGCCGGCTTGAGCTGCAGGGCCAGCCGCTGGTCGACAACGGCTGGGTCAGCGCGCAGGACCTGGCCGACTTCGTCGCCACCATCGAGGCGCCGGCGTCCCGGGATGTCACGACCCTGCTCTTCTCGGTCTGGGGCCAGCGACCACCGGTCTGACGGAACTTGACTTCATCCTTGGTTCAGCTTCTACGGTGTGAATGTCCGTGATTGCACTGCGAAACCGAGGAAAGGAGCCTGGCGTGCACCCTCCCGACAGCCCCGGCCGGACGGCGGGACCGCCCCCGGGCGCGCAGGCAGCGGTCCTGGTCCTTGCGGGCATGCTGACGATCATGGCGGGAGCGGTCGTGTCACCCGCCATTCCCGGCATCCGGGCCGCGTTCGCCGACACGGCCGACGCCGACCTGCTGTCCCGCATGATCACCAGCACCCACGCGCTGGCGATCGTGGTGTTCGCCCCGTTCGCTGGCGCGCTGTCCGAGCGGATCGGGCGGAAGCGGGCTCTGGTCATCGGCATGCTCGCGTTCGCCCTGGGCGGCAGCTCCGGGTTCTACCTGCCCGACCTCTACAGCATCCTGGTCGGTCGGATCGTGCTCGGCCTCGGGGTCGCGCTCGTGATGACCACCAGCGTCGCCATGGTGGCCGACCTCTACGAGGGGTCCCAGCGGCAGCGGTTGCTCGGCCGGCAGACCTCCGCCGGAGCGTTCGGTGGAGTGCTCCTGCTGGTCGGCGGTGGCGCGCTGGCCGGGCTGGGCTGGCGCAGCGTCTTCCTGGTCTACCTGCTCGGCGCGGTGCTCGCCGTCGCCGCGCTGCGCTACCTGCCCGGTGGTGCCCGCCCGCCCGGCTCCGCCGACGGGGACGCCGGCTCCGGCGTCCCCGCCCGGCGCTGGTGGCCGGTGGGCATCACCGCGGCGCTCGTCGCGATGCTGCTCGGTCAGGTCGCGTTCTACTCGGTACCGGTGCAGGTGCCGTTCCTGGTGGAGAACGACTTCCACGCGACCTCGATCGCCACCGGCGCGGTCATCGCGGTGCAGACCCTGACCACCGGCCTGGTGTCGCTGCGCTTCGCCGCGATCCGGCGGCTGGCCGGTGAGTACGTGCTCGTCGCCGTGGCCTTCGCCGCGATCGGAGCCGGTTATCTGGTGCTGTTCGCGGCCCCGCACGTCGTCGTGCTGGGCGTGGGCACCCTGGTCATGGGCGTCGGTCTGGGCATCCTGATGCCGACGCTGAACAACTGGGTGGTCAACACCGCGCCGGAGGACTCCCGTGGCCGGTACGCCGGCTTCCTGACCACCGCCCTGTTCCTGGGTCAGTTCCTGGCGCCGATCGTGACCCAGCCGGCCGTGAGCCGCCTCGGCATCCAGCCGCTGTTCCTGATCATCGCGACCGGCGCGCTGATCGTCGCCGCCGGCTACCTCGCCGCGTCCCGGCGTCGTGCCCGCGCGGACGCCGAACCCGACACCGACCGGGCCGACGTGCTCGCGTCCCGACTCGACCAAGGATCTCCCCATGTCCGCTGACGCCGACCGCTCGACGCGGGTCGAGTTCGTCCTCGACCTCATCTGCGTGCACTCGTACCTGGCCTTCACCCGCTTCGAGAAGGCTGCCGCCCGCCGGCGCGCGGACGGCCGGACGATCGAGGTGACGTTCCGGCCGTTCCAGATCGACGCCGGAGCCCCCGAGGAGGGCGAGCCGCTGACCGAGCGCCACCGCCGGGACTTCGGTGCCGCTGCTGAGGAGATGGTGCAGCGCATGACCGGCACCGCCGCCCGCGACGGCCTCAGCCTCGACTTCGGCCGGGCCGTCTTCGTCAACACGTTCCGGGCCCACCTGCTGCTGGCGACGGCGCAACGACAGGGGCGGGCGGAGGCGGCCGCGGAACGGCTGTTCCGGGCCTACTTCAGCGAGGGCCGCAACATCGGAGATCCGGACACGCTGGACGAACTCGCGGCCGACGCCGGTGTCACGCCGGTGACGGCCGGCGGAAGCGGTCCCGGACCGGACGAGGTCGCCGCCGCCCTTCTCGCCGTGCGGGAGCGAGGCGTCACGTCGGTGCCGCTGGTGCGGGTGGACGACGGCCCGGAGCTGTCCGGCGCCCGCTCGGAAGACGAGTACCTGGACGCGCTGTCCCCGACCAGGTGACGCGCGTACCGCCACCGATCACGCCCCCAGACGAAAGGAACACCCGCACATGGCTTCCCTGCGGCTCGCAGTGATTTGCGGCAGCGTCCGCGACGGCCGGTTCGGTCCCACGGCCGCCCGGTGGATCGCCGACCAGGCCGGCAGTCGTGACGATCTCGAGGTCGACTACATCGATCTGATCGACCATCCGCTGCCGGTGGGACTGACCCAGTCGCCGGACCCGGACGTCGCCGAGACGCTCTCCCGGATCGGGCCCCGGCTGGCCGAGGCGGACGCGTTCGTCGTTGTCACGCCGGAGTACAACCACAGCTACCCCGCGTCGCTCAAGTCCTTCATCGACTGGCACTACACCCAGTGGCAGGCCAAGCCGGTCGCCCTGGTCTCCTACGGTGGCATGGCGGGTGGCCTGCGTGCCGCCGAGCACCTGCGGCTCGTCTTCGCCGAGCTGCACGCCATGACGATCCGCGAGCAGGTGAGTTTCCACATGGCGTGGGAGAAGTTCGGCCCGGACGGCAACCCGGTCGATCCGGAGGCGGTCGGTGCGGCCGTCAAGACGATGTTCGACCAGCTCGTGTGGTGGGGCGAGGCGCTGCGCGCGGCACGCGAACGGCACCCGTACGGCAAGTAGCGCTCACGCCGCAGCGCTGAAGCCGCGGCCGAGCTGGAAACCGACACCCCGTACGGTGACGATCCACCTGGTGTCGCCCAGCTTGGCCCGCAGGCTGTTGACGTGGGTGTCGATGGTCCGGCCGGTGGCCGTGGCGCTGTCGTGCCACACCTGGGCCCGTAGTTCCCGCCGGCTGAACACGACCCCGGGGCGGGCGGCGAGCAGCTGCAGCAGGTCGAACTCCTTACGGGTCAGCGCGAGCGCCCGGTCGCCGAGCCGGGCCTCACGCCGGGCCACGTCGATGTGCAGCGGGCCGTGCGAGATGGTGTGGGCGTCCGGGGCCGGGCGCAGCCGCCGCAGCACGGCATCGACCCGGGCCAGCAGTTCCTCTGCGCCGAACGGCTTGTCGAGGCAGTCGTCGCAGCCGGCCCAGAAGGCCAGCACGCGTTCGACCTCGGTGCCCCGGCCGGTGAGGGCGATGATCGGGGTGTCCGACTCGCGGCGGATCTCGGTGCAGACCAGCAGACCGTCGATGTCGGGTACGTCCATGTCGAGCACCACCAGATCCACCCGGTGGTGCTGTTGCAGGGCCGACTTGCCGGTGCCGGCGCTCCATGCCTCGTATCCGTGCTGTTCCAGCCGGTGTACGAGGTGACGACGGCCGGTGAGGTCGTCCTGTACGACGAGGACGCGCATGTCGAAAGACCCTCCAATAGCGATTGACATCGATGAACCGTCACTGAGTATGCCTCGAATCGAGGGGGGCGGCATAACAATGTGATTCGGTTCCGACGCGTTCAGTGATTGGTGTGGGCAATGCAAAATGAGCGTCAATTGACTGCAAAGTTCACCAATTTGGCTTGATGGATGAACATTGCGATCGTAGCGTTCCCCGGGGGCGATCAGTCGCGTTGTCGCGACGACCGGCTGCAACGGGGAGGATGATCATGCAGAGTGCGTTGGACACGCTGTGCCGGATGACTCAGGTCGCACCGCCCGGGCGGACGCCCGCCGGCGAGGAACTCGACCGGCTGCGTCGGCTGACGGGGCAGCTGATGGCGTCGCAACCGGACAGCCACACCGAACTGGCCCGCTATCTGTCCGTTCAGGAGCGCGGCATACCGGTACCCGAACAAGAGGCAGGAGCAGCGATCCGCGGCCGACGGGTGCTGGTGACCGGTGGCAGCGGCTGCATCGGCACCGAACTGCTGCGTACGCTGGCAGCTCTGCAGCCGTCGGTGCTCGTGAGTGCCGCCAACACGCCGCCGGCGCACAGCGTTCCCGGCGTCCGCTACCTGCACCTCGACGTCGGCGACCGCCGGCGCACCGAGGAGTGCCTGCGGGCCCTCCGGCCGGACGTGGTGTTCCACCTGGCCGCCCAGCGTGACCCCGGGCGGGCCGAGGAGGAGGCCGCCCTGACCGTGTACTCGAACGTGCTGGGCACGCGCAACGTCGCCGAGGCGGCCGAGCGCGCCGAGGTCCCCGACCTGGTCTACGCCTCCACCGGCAAAGCGCTACGACCGTGGACCAACGACGTCTACGCCGAGTCGAAGCGGATGGGCGAGTACGTCCTGAGCCGGGTGGCCGCGCGCGGTCGCATGCGCTGCACCGGGGTGCGCTTCACCCACGTGGTGGACAACTCGATCGTGTTGAACCGGTTCCGTAGCGCCTGTCACCTCGGACTGCCGCTGCGGCTGCACTCCGCCGAGACCGTGTTCTACGTCCAGTCGGCCAAGGAGTCGGCCCAGCTGATGCTTGTCGCCCTCGCCGAGTCGACGCACCGGCCCAACCGGGAGATGCGGATGTTCATGATCCGCGACCTCGGATGGCCGGTGAGCCTGCTCGACCTGGCTCTCGGCATCATCGAGGAGTCGGGCAGCGACTCACCGCTGTACGTTGCCGGTTACGACCCCGGCTACGAGCAGGCGCCCTACCCGGGCCTCTACGATCCGGCGCTCGCGGGCGACGTCAGTCCACTGATCAACGCGATCGAGGCCCACGAGGCCAGGGAGAGCCTCTCGCCGGCCGTCGACATGATCCCGGTACGCGCCGCCAACAGCCCGGCCTTCGACGCCTTCCTCGCCGAGGCGGAGCGCGGTTGCGCCACGAACGACGATCAGGCGGTGCGCGAGGTCTTCCAGTCGGCGGCGTGGGCGCTGCTCGAGGCGACCGTGCAGACGGTCTCCCCGGCGATCCTGCACCGCATCACCGGACTGACCGCAGCCCACCGTCCGGTGATGGGCCCCAACCACCTCCGGATGGACGACATGTTCCGCCGGTTCGCGGGATTGGCCCAGCCGGTGTCCTTCTCGTGACCGTCGATACGCGACAGCCGTCCCGTACCGGAGCACCCGTTCTGCTCTACGCCGCCCAGGCGGTGGCCGCCGTCGGCATGGCGGCGGGCGGCTCGGCCGGTGGCTTGCTGGCCACCGACCTCACCGGCTCGGCCGCCGCGGCCGTGCTCCCGCTGGGCGCGATCGCCGTGGGGGCCACGGTGGCGGTCCTGCCGGTCGGCGCGACCATGCGCTGGCGCAGCCGAAAGGCCGGGCTCCTGCTCGGGCTGGTGGCGGCGGTCACCGGTGCGGTCGCCGTGGTGGCGGGTGCCCGACTGGCCGACCTGTCCCTCGTCCTGGCCGGCAATGCGCTGCTCGGCGCTGGCAACACTGCTGTCATGTTCGGCCGCTACGCGGCGGCCGACTTCGTCCCGGCCGAGGCGCGGACCCGCGCGGTGGGCGCGGCGCTGACCGCGGCATCGGTCGGTGCGGTACTCGGACCGAACCTGCTCGGGCCCGCCGGTGGCCTCGCCGTGGCGGCCGGGCTGCCCGCCGCGGCGGGCCTCTACCTGCTGGCCGTGCCCGCCTTCGGCATCGCCGCCCTGCTCGTAGCCCGAATGCCGGCGCCTACGGCGCTGCCGGTGGCAGCCCGATCCGATCCGACCCCCACGGCCCGGATCGGGCTGCCACCCCTGCCGGTGCTGGTGCTCGGTGGCGCGAACGCGACAATGGTGACGATGATGGCGGTGGTCCCCCCGGCCATGCACCACCACGGGTGGGGCCTGGGAATGGTGGGCGCGGTGGTCAGCGCGCACGTGGCGGCGATGTTCGGCTTCTCCTCGGTAACCGCCCGGCTCTGCGACACCTTCGGGGCGGTCACGGTGGCCGCGGCGGGCGCGATCCTGTCCGCTGTCGGCGCGCTCGGCGCCGGCCTGACCGCTGGCCGGCCGCACAGCGGCGCGGCGGCGGCCGGGTTCCTCCTCGTGCTGGGGTTGGCGTGGAACGTGCAACTGGTCAGCGGCACCGCGCTGCTGCTGGCCCGTACCCGCGAGTCCGCCCGGCGGCGGGCCGAGGACCTCGGCGAGATCATCATGGGTACGGCCGCTGCGGCCGGCACGCTGCTCGCCGCGCCGCTGCTCGGCGTCGCCGGCCTGACCGGCGTGGCGGTCGCCGCATTCGCCCTCAACGCCGGCACGGCCCTGGTCCTGAACCGCTCTCGAGGTGGCCTGCCGTGACCATCGAGACGGTGCTGTTCGACTTCTCGGGCACGCTGTTCGACCCGGCGCGGGTCGTCGACGGCCCAGCTTTCGCCGCCTGCGCGAAGCGACGTGGCAGGGAACTCGCGGAATCGCGGGCCCACACCCTGGGGCACCGGATCCTCGAGTACGGCGAGAGTCCGGCCGGCCTGCGGGAGCGCGTGCGGTGCGACCTGTCCGCGGCCGAGCACCGGGCCGGCTGGGTGGCGACCGCCGTCCTCGTGCCGGGCGTCGACCCGGTCCTGGCCGAGGCGTTCCACGACTGCATCACCGACCCCGCGCGCTGGCGCCCCTATCAGGACACGGGACCGGTGCTGCGGGCGCTGCGCGACGACGGCGTACGGGTCGGCGTGGTCTCCAACTGCGGTTGGGATCTGCGGGGGTCGTTCGAACGGGCCGGGCTCGCCGACCTCGTCGACGCCTACGCGCTGTCCTTCGAGCACGGCTGCGCCAAACCGGGCCCCGAACTCTTCCGCGTCGCCCTCGACGCGTTGGCCGCCGACCCTGCCCGCACGGTCATGGTCGGCGACGATGCCCGCACCGATTCCGGCGCGCTGTCGGTTGGTATAGCCGTACGTCTGCTGCCCGCCGCCCCACCGCACCCGGCGCCCCGTGGCCTGGGCCGGGTGCTGTCGGCCGCGACTCTCCTGAGGGAATGATCATTCATGTCGCACGCACTCGTCATCGCCTGCAACCGGGGTCCGGTCGACTTCCGTACCGACCCGAGCGGGACGATCAGCTACCGCCGGGGCGAGGGCGGGCTGATCGCCGTGCTCACGCCGGTGCTCGCCGACGGCGAGGGCGTGTGGATCGCCGGTGCGCGCACCGACGGCGACCGGATCGTCGCCCGCCGCGCGACGTCGTCCGGTGAGCCCACCGCTGTCGACCTGCCGGACGGGGTCGTGGCCGTCCGCTACCTCGACCTCGACCCCCGGGCCTACGCCGCCTACTACGGGACGATCGGGACCGAGACTCTCTGGTTCCTGCACCACCACCTGCCGATCCCGGCGTCCGGTCCCGCGTTCGAGGCTGCCTGGCAGGACTACGAGCGGGTCAACGACGAGTTCGCCGCCGCCTGCGCCGATGCCGCCGCCCCGGGCGCGACCGTGCTCCTGCAGGACTACCACCTGGCGCTGGCACCGTCGCAGTTGCGGCGGCGGCGTCCGGACGTGCGGACCGCCCACTTCACCATGTGTCCGTGGGCCGATCCCGCCCACTTCCGGCAACTGCCGGAGCACACAGCCCGGTCGCTGATCCACGGCATGCTCGGCGCCGACCTGCTCGCCTTCCTGACGCCGCGTTGGGCACAGGCGTTCCTGGCCTCCTGCGCGGACCTCGGTTACGCCGTCGACCCGGCACGGCGCGAGGTGCGACTCCCCGGGCGTACGGTGTCGGTGCGCGTCTATCCGGTCGGGGTCGACGTTCCCATGCTGCGGGAACGCGCTGCCGCCGGTCCGGCCCGCGTCGAGGGGGAACGGCTCGACGAGGTGGTCGCCGGGCGGACGCTGGTGGCCCGGGTCGAGCGGATGGAGCCGGCGAAGAACGCCGTGCGTGGCATCGAGGCGTTCGGGGAGCTGCTGCGTGCCCGCCCGGAGCTGGTGGATCGGGTTGTCCACTACGTACTGGCGTACGAGTCACGCAGCTCGCTTCCGGCCTATCGGGAGTACGCCGCGGCCGTTGCCACGGCCGTGAGCGCGGTCAACGCGCGCCATCTGACCGCCGCCCGTCCGCCGGTCGTCCTCGACACGCGCAACAACCTCGACCGTGGGCTGGCGGTGCTGACCCGCGCCGACGTCCTCGTGGTCAACTCGTGGCGCGACGGGATGAATCTCGTCGCGAAGGAAGGTGCCGCGGTGAACGCGCGTGACGGCGTTCTGATCCTGTCCCGGGACGCGGGTGCCGCCGACCAGCTGTCGCCGTACGCCCTGACCGTCGACCCCGGCGATGTCGGGCAACTGACCCGGGCGCTCGCCGCCGCGCTCGACCTCCCGGCGTCGCGTCGCCGGGAGTGGCTGCACGGCCTGCGTCAGGCCTCGGGTGCGATGCCGCCCCGGGGATGGCTCGAGGCTGTGCTCACCGACATGGCCGCGCTGCCCGATCATCTGGACACCAGTGTCGGGTCCCACGCCGGCGCGTCGTCGGCCTGACGCATCCGACAGCGCAACGGCACCGGTCGCCGCGGTGTCTGCCCTCTCAGGCCGCCACGTTCACCGCGTGACGGACGAGCTGGTCGTCGCTCGTCGCCGCCAGCATGGCGGCGGCCAGGTCCGCGCGGCGCAGTGTCCAGGCGCGGGGCAGTGGGGCGTCGACGGCGCTGCGCCAGGTGCCGGTCGCCGGGCCGTCGCGCAGGTACGGAGGGCGGAAAACCGTCCAGTCGCTGTCGCTGGCGGCCAGGACGGCCTCCATCCGGCGCATGTCCTCGTACGCGCCGCCGAAGAACCGGTGCAGGAGCGGATGCACCAGCCGGCGCTGCAGCGCGTCCTGCTCGGCGACGGGGGCGATCGGCAGGGCCGTGATGGCCACGAGCCGTCGGATGTCGAGGTCCCGCATCGCCGCCAGGATCGCGCTGCCCCCCGCCGAGTACACCCGCGTGGGTCTGCCGGCCTCGGCGGAGCCCAGCGCGGAGAGCACCGCGTCCGCCCCGTCGAGCGCCGGCGGCAGCGATCCCGGGTCGAGCACCTCCGCGACAACTACCCGTAGTCGCGGGTGGTCTGGGCCGGGCCAGCCCCGCCGGACGACCGCGGTCACCGCGTGACCGCCGGCCAGCGCCTGTTCGACCAGCAGGGTTCCGGTCCCTCCGGTCGCACCGATAACGGTCAGTCGCATGTGTCAGCTCCTGGGTGGGGGGTGGGCGAAGCGGCGCGGGCAAGGTCCGGGTACCACTGGGTCGCCCTGGCGAGGTCGTTCGGGAAGGCGGCGCCGGGGCGGCAGCCGGTGGCAGCCCACAACCGGTCCGAGTCGTACCAGTGGTCCATGGAGATCAGGTCGAGGTGCCGCCGGCGCAGGCCGGGCGGGAGCGTCAGGTCGGCGAGCGCGGTCGCCCGCACGTCACCGGTCGGGAGCCGGACTCCGAGGTGCCGGGCCAGCGCCTCGCCGGCGGCGTGAACGGTGACCGGGTCGGGATGGTTGGCGTGGTAGACCGTTCCGGGCGGTGCCGGTGTGACGACCAGCGCGACGACCAGGCGCGCCAAGTCGTGCACCCCGATCATCGACAACCGGGGTCGGCCGCCGTCTATCCAGCCGGGCAGCCAGCCCAGCAGGGCCGCGAGCGTGGGTACGACCCATCGGTCGCCCGAACCGTAGACGAGGTGGGGGCGCAGGACGGTTCCCCCGCGGGCGAGAACCTCCGCCTCGGCGGCGGCCCGGCTGGCGCTGGTCGGGGAGACCGGGGCCGGGTCACGGATTCCCTCGGTCAGGCCGCGGTGCGGTCCGGCGCCGTAGACGGCCGCCGTGCTGATGTAGATCACGTGTCGGACGTCGGCCCGTGCCGCCTCGGCCAGGAGGTGGCAGGTGCCGAGGTGGTTGACCTCCCGGCAGCGTCGCGCATCGGCGCCGACGTGGGAGGCGGCGTGGACGATCACGTCGATGTCGTCGCAGCTCCCGCGCAGTGAGGCGGGGTCGGTCAGGTCGCCGCGGAAGGGCCGAGCCGGGCCGGCGAGCCCGGTCGGGACGTCGCCGCGAATCAGTCGACGGACGGCCGGCAGGCCGGCTCGGATGAGGCTGTGGTGTACTGCCGAGCCGATGAATCCGGTCGCGCCGGTGAGGAGTACCCGGCTGTTCCTGCCGTTCACCATGCTGTATCCGGTCGATTAAGTCTTGCGGGCAAGACACCTGTCCGAGAAAATACCGAACGACCGGTTTTTTTGGAGGAGGCGTATACATGGCGAGGCAGGCGCGTGCCGAAATGACCAGGTCCACCATTATCAGGGCTGCGGCGGACCTCTTCGACCGTTACGGATA
Source organism: Micromonospora sp. NPDC005172 (assembly GCF_040608555.1). Lineage (NCBI taxonomy): Bacteria > Bacillati > Actinomycetota > Actinomycetes > Micromonosporales > Micromonosporaceae > Micromonospora > Micromonospora sp. NPDC005172. Next base: position 236,460 of record NZ_JBEXIL010000001.1, on the reverse strand, counting down.
CGGTGCCACCAGCCTCGGCGACATCATCGCCCACGCGGGGGTGACCAAGGGGTCGCTCTACTTCCACTTCTCGTCCAAAGAGGACCTGGCGCACGCGGTGGTGCAGGAGCAGCACGCCATCTGGACAGAACACTCCCGGTCCTTCGTCGATGGTGATCCGGCCCTGGAGTCGCTGATCCGGATGTCCTTCAGCCTCTCCACCCAGCTCGTCGAACATCCACTGGTACGCGGCGGGATTCGGCTCACCCTGGAGCACGGCACCTTCCAGCGGCCACTGCCCGACCCGTACCTCGACTGGATACTGATCGTCACCGGCCTGCTGGAACGTGCGACGGCCGAGCGCGACGTGCGTACCAGCGTCGAACTGGACCGGTTCGCCAAGTTCATCGTCAGCTCCTTCACGGGTCTCCAGCTGGTCGCGCAGGTCCTCAACGAGCGGCGCAACCTTCCGGACCGCATGGTGGATCTCTGGCAGATCGTCCTGCCCGGCCTGGTGCTGTCCAAGCGGCTGCACTACTACCTGAACTACGTGGTCGCCGTCCGCAAGGAACTCACCGACGGCTGAACCGGTCAGCGGGCGAGGGCCACTTCACCGCGGACAGCAACGGCACCGTCCTGCACGAAGTGGAGGTTGACGAGCTGCCGGTCAGGTGCGGCGGTCACCGAGTGCACCACCAGATCACACTCCCGGTCCAGCTCCAGGAAGGCGGGGAAGGTCGCGTCCGCACCGACCACCAGGGCGTCAGGTCGACCGACGGCCGCGAGGGCGGCCTGCCGCATCGCCTCCAACGCCAGCATGCCGGGGACGTGGTCCAGGGGATGATCGAAGAGGACTGGATGGTCCAGGGCGACCCGGAGCTGACGGATGCCCTCCGGGTCCGGCGGGCCGACCACCACGTCGGCGGGGAGTTGACGCCCGACCGAGGCGGGGTCGGCCGGGGCCACCAGCGGCGGGGCACCCACCGCTCTGGCCGAGCCGCCCCAGCGCAACCGCTCGTACGTCGCCGGGGAGATGCAACGCAGCCACCCGCTGCCCTCGCCGACCACGTCGTTGCCGTGTCGCAGCGTGACGTCGATCCGCATTCCGCCGATCGTGCACGCCCGGCGGATGACCCCGCCGACCTCGACAGTGACGACCAGATCGAACGGCTCGTCCGACGCGTGCAGCTGATCCGGTGCGCAGTCGAAGGCCAGTCGCTGCATGAGGAAGGCGCAACTCTGCGGTACCTCGAAGCCGACGTGCGCCAGCAGGATCCCGACCTGACGGATCGTCTCGGCGGCCAGCAGCGGGTCGAACCGGCCGCCGCGGACGCCGTAGAGCGAGTGCCCCCTCGGCCACTGCGCGGCCACGATGAACATGTCCGGGCCTGTCTGCCGCCAGTCGGTGAGCAGGACCTCGGCAACGGCTGACCGGTGTACCAATTGACGGGAAACCGTGAAGTCATAGGAAAGTTTCATCGGCTCGCCACCCTGCTCTCGCGAAGCCCTGCGGCAGACGAATCAGACATGACCGGACCCCCGTCGTCGGTCGGCTGGCAGGAAAAAAAGATACCAGATAGGCTGTTATAGATAATGTGACGATTGTCACCGTCGATGCCCACAGTTCCGTAAGGCACGGACGCTACGCCCGTTCTGCCCGCATTTATCCACGCGAATTCGACGACCTGTAACGAACTCGTCGCCTGATGGGCATGACGAAGAGTCACCATCGTTTAACGAATGCCGTTTGACGAAACGGGTCGGTCGGTTTCTTATTGAGGTAGCCAGGGTCGTCGGACCGTCGTGCCGGGCGGAACGGGCAGGGCGTACCTGATCGAAGCTTGTCGATCAACGTGGTCTACCCGGCATGGACCGTCGATCCCTGGCACGGTCGAGGTTCCATCGGCGCGCCGATGGGCGGCCGAGGCCACCGAGTTGCCGTTCTGAAGACGCGGGGGAGCCACATGCACGTACTTGCGGTTGAGCACGACGGTTTCGCGGCGGAGCGGCTCGTCGGCTGCACACGCCGCCTGGGCTATCGCGCCACGCTGGTGCACAGTGGCAGGCAGGCGCTCTCCTCGTTCGACGACAGCGACCTGATCCTTCTCGGCTTGGACCTGCCCGACATCGACGGACTCGACGTGTGCCGGCGCATCCGCGCGGCGGGCGACATCCCGATAATCGCCTTCTCCGCCGGCAACAGCGAGGCCGACCGCGTACTCGGCCTCAAGGCCGGCGCGGACGACTGCATGGGCAAGCCGTACGGCCTGCGCGAACTGGCCGCCCGCATGGAGGCGCTGCTTCGCCGAACCGGAACGGCGCGAGACGGCGGCACTCTGCAACACGGGGCACTGCGCATCGATCCGGCCCTTCGGCAGGTCGCCGTGGGTCGGCGCCCGGTCACCCTGACCCGTAAGGAGTTCGACCTGCTCCACCTGCTCGCCTCCAATCCGGACCGGGTGTTCACCCGGGAAGAGTTGATGGCGCGGGTCTGGCAGGACACCGGCGCCGTTGCTCGACGGTCGTCGCGGGCCAGCCGGACGCTCGACACCCACGTCGGCACCCTGCGGCAGAAGATCGGGTCGGGTGGTTCGATCATCACGGTGCGGGGTGTGGGGTTCCGGCTCGGCTTCGACGAGTCGCACGCGCTCGCCTCCTGAGCGGGCCTGCCAGGCCCGGCGGGTGGCCGGCCCGGCGGGTGATGCTCGGGCAGCCGCGCAGGGGACAATGCAGCGATGTCGGATCTCACCGAGCCGCTCGGCTACCGCCTCATCACCGGGCCTGACGACGCTGAGTTCTGTGCCCGCGTCAGCGCCCTTCTCGACCAGGGCTACCAGCTGCACGGGTCGCCGGCGCTGACCTTCGACGGCGAACGCGTCATCGCCGCTCAAGCGGTGGTGCTGCCGCGCTCTGTCGACTCGGGGATCGGCTCTGCCACGCATCTGTGAGCGGTTCACGACGACGCGGTGGACGTGTGGGGACGGCCGCGCCTGCGCGGCCGTCCCCGGCGGTGTCACGGATGCGGGGGATCGTTCCCGAGGGTCAGCGGATCGCCGCGCTGGCGCTCGGGGTGGGCTGAACCCGCTCGAACCGCACCTTGCTCAGCCATCCCGGGAGGTCACTGAGCACGTACAACTCGCCGTTCACATCGGCGCCGAACGCCGTCGGCTGAGTGGGGAAGGTGCCGATCTCGGCGGTCTCGTAGCTACCCGAGGACGTGGGGCGCACGGCGAACGCGCGGGTCGAGCAGTAGTCGCTCGCGATGTAGGTTCCCCGCGCCTCCGGGGTGACGGACCCCCGGTACACCAGGCCACCGATGATGGAGCAGTTCTCGGTCAGGTAGTGCTCGTACTCGGCAACCGGATCGGTGAGTCGCACGCCCGGCCGGCACTGCGTCTGGTCGAAGACCGGCGTGCCCTCCTTGCAGGACCAGCCCAGGTTCGCGCCACGCTGCGACGGGCGGATGTGGTTGATCTCCTCGATCAGGCCCTGGCCGACGTCGCCGATCCACAGCGAGTTGTCGACCGGGTCGATGGAGAACTTCCACGGGTTGCGCAGCCCGTAGACCCAGATCTCCGGCCGTGCGCCCGCCGTGCGGACGAACGGGTTGTCGACGGGTACGCAGTAGGGCTTGCCTCCGCAGCTGCGGTTGACGTCGATGCGCACGATCTTGCCGAGCAGGGTGCCGAGGTTCTGACCGCTCTTGAACGGGTCGTTCGCGTTGCCGCCGTCGCCGGTTGACCAGTAGAGGTAGCCGTCGCGGCCGAAGGCGACCTGTCCGCCGTTGTGGTTACCGAACTCGGCGTGCTCCTGCGTGAGCAGCACCTGGAGCCGGTTGGGAGCGCCAAGGGGCACTCGCGCCAGGGTCAACGTGCCGGCCGGCAGGCTCGTGTAGGCCACGTAGAGCATCCCGGTGCGGGCGAAGTTCGGCGCGGGCGTGATGCCGAGAAGGCCACGCTCGTTGTCGGACGTGTCGATCCGGGCGGTCAGGTCGAGCACCGGCTCCGCCGCCAGACCGGTGTCGGGGTGGTAGGAGCGCACGGTGCCGTTCTTCTCCGCGATCAGCATCCGACCGTCCGGCAGTCCGGTGATCGCGATCGGCCGTTGCAGACCGAACGCCACCCGTTCGGAGACCACGGTCAGCTCGGTGAGTGGCGCCGCGCGGGTGTGGGATGTGCCGGCTGCCGCGGTGCCGGCCACCGATGCCGGTGGCAACAGAAGTGCCGACAGGGCCAGGGTGAGCAGACCGGCCAACGTGGTGGCCGGGCGATAACGCCGTCGCTGCATGTTCAGCTCCTCGAGCAGGTGGGTGGAGGTGTGGTGTGGTGTGGGAGCGTTTCCACACTACATTGAGACAAGTCGATGCCAAACTCGTCGAACGCCCGTCGCGCCGCGTCGACACCATCGGCCACCGGCCGCGCAGATCGAACCAATTCGATATAGCATCGCGGTAGGGCAGTGGCACTCCGCAGGGGCGTACGGCGCGGAGTGCTCGCCATCCATCGGGCGGACCGGGCAGCCCGCGGTGGCCACCGATTCGGGCACGGCTGGATTCACGCCGGCTCGACGTCACCTGCGGCGTGCTGGCCCAACGGCGAGCACGACGCGCCGGTCGTCGGCCGTGCGGTGATCGTCTGTTCCGTGCCTCGCATCGGCAATGGACCAGACAGAGCACCGAGGAGAACGCGCAGATGAACGACGTACCCGCTCGACCGAAACGCCGCACCAGGGGCGCCGCCAGGCTGCTCCTGGGTGGGGCCTGCGCCCTGGCGATCACCGTGTCCTCGATGGCCGTGGCGACCTTCGCCCGTGCCGATCTCAGCGGACCGCCCGGGACCACCCTGAAGGCCGCCGCCGAGCGCAGCGGCCGGTACTTCGGCGCCGCGATGGGGGCGGACCGCCTCAACGACTCGGGCTTCCTGACCATCGCGAGCCGCGAGTTCGACATGATGACCGCCGTCAACGAGATGAAGCCCGACGCGACCGAACCCAACCCCGGTCAGTTCGACTTCCAACGCGGTGACGCGATCTACAACTGGGCCACCCAGCGCGGCATGCGCTTCCGTGGTCACACCCTGGCCTGGCACGCCCAGCAGCCGAGGTTCTGGGGGAGCCTCAGCGGCAGCGCCCTGCGGTCCGCGATGATCAGCCACATCAACGGCGTCATGGCGCACTACAAGGGCAAATTCGCCTACTGGGACGTCGTGAACGAGGCCTTCGCCGAGAACGGCAACCGGCGGTCGTCGAACCTGCAGTCCACCGGGAACGACTGGATCGAGGTGGCGTTCCGGACCGCGCGCGCCGCCGACCCGAGCGTGAAGCTCTGCTACAACGACTACAACATCGAGAACTGGACGTACGCCAAGACGCAGGGCGTCTACAACATGATCCGGGACTTCAAGTCCCGGGGCGTTCCGGTCGACTGCGTCGGCCTCCAGACCCACTTCACCGGTGGCAGTTCGCTGCCGGGCAACTTCCAGCAGACGCTGTCCAGCTTCGCCGCCCTCGGGGTCGACGTGGCGTTGACCGAGGCCGACGTCACCAACGCCTCGACCAGCCAGTACCAGGGCCTGACCCAGGCCTGCACGAACGTCCCCCGCTGCGTCGGCATCACGACGTGGGGCATCCGGGACAGCGACTCCTGGCGCGGTAGCGAAAGCCCGCTGCTCTTCGACCGCAACAGCAACCCCAAGGCGGCGTACACCGCCGTCCTGAACGCTCTCAACGCCGCCTCCACCACCGTGCCGGGCACGCCGCCGACCACGGCCCCACCGACGACGGCGCCACCCACGACCGCTCCGCCGACGACCGCTCCACCGACGACGGCGCCACCCACGACCGCGCCACCCACGACGGCTCCGCCGACCACCGCTCCGCCGACCACGCCGCCGCCGGGTGCCTGCACCGCGACGTACCGCATGGTCAACAGCTGGAACGGTGGCTTCCAGGGAGAGGTCACCGTGGCCAACAACGGTTCCGCCACCCTCAGCGGCTGGACCGTACGGCTGACGCTCGCCGGTGGGCAGACCATCGCCAACGTCTGGAACGGCGTCAACACCGGTACCAGCGGAACGGTCAGCGTCCGCAACGCCGACTACAACGGCTCTCTCGGCGCGAACGCCTCGACCACCTTCGGCTTCCTGGTCAACGGCAGCAGCAGCACCGCGCCCAGTGGTCTCTCCTGCACCAGTCCCTGACCGGCGACACGTACCGGCCCTGTCCGTCAGGACGCTGACCGGGCCCGGAGTCATCGGCTCCGGGCCCGGGTGCCGTCGTGTTCGGACCGGTCCGCGACCGGAGTAGCCGCCTTCGCGTACCGCACCTCGTCGAATGGAGTACGACCATGCGCAGATTTCTCGCGGTGTTCAGCGCCGCCCTGATCCTCGGCACCTCAGTCGGCAGCGCTCCCGCCGGGGCGTCGGGTGCCACCCGGCCGTCGTGCCCCCGTGGCCTGCTCTTCTGTGAGGACTTCGAGCGACTGCCCGCCGGCGGGGCCAGCACGGTGAACTGGGGCGTCGACACCCGGCACGGCACGCTCACCGTCGAACGCGCCCGCCGCGGCAACCAGGTGCTGCACGTCCACACGGTCGACAACGGACGCGCCTTCCTGCGCGTCGACGACTTCGCGGCGCCCGGCAACCGCTTCTACGGCCGGATGCGCCTGCGGGTCGACGCGTTTCCCACCGCCCCGGACTGGGCGCACTTCACGCTGGTCGAAGCGACCGGCGCAGGCAGCACGGAGGTCGTTCGGCCAATCGGTGGCCAGTACGCGCCCACCGTCCCCGGAACGTTCTGGGGCATCGGCGCCGACGGCGGTCCCACCGGCGACTGGACCAACTGGCGGGAATCCGCCCCGGTCGTCGAGGACACCTGGCAGTGCTTCGAGTGGAAGATCGACGCGGCGGACAACCGCGTCGCCGTGTGGATCGACGGCGTGGCGAACCCGGAGCTGACCGCCTCCACGAACGACCACGGCGGCAACGACGTTCCCTTCGTCCTGCCGACGGTCGACACGGTGAAGATCGGCTGGCAGCTCTATCAGGGCGGGACGACGCCGGGCGAGTTCGACCTCTGGATCGACGACATCGCCCTCTCGACCAAGCGGCTCGGCTGCTGAACCGACGCCCGGTGGATGCGCGGGGGCGCTCGACGGGGCGTCGCCGCCATCCAGGCCGGTGGGGGCAGTCGCTGCGCCCGTCCCCACCGGCCAGGGCGTCACACCAGTCGGCGACGTACCCACCAGAGCGTCAGCAGGATCTGCGGAAGCGGTTCGGTCATCGACGCCTCGCCCGCCGCCACAGCAGCCCGACGCCCGCGACGACCAGAACGGCCGCTGCGGTGCCGCCGGCGAGGACGCCCGCGCTCGTGCCGCGCTCGCGCGGCGCGGACGCCCCGTCGATCGTCGTGCTGACGACAGGCGCGACGCTCGAGTCGGGGTCGGCCACCGTGAACGGGTACGAACCCTGGGCCGGGTGCCCGTCGGTGGAGACGACCCGGTAGGCGACGGTGTACGTCCCGTTGGGTAGCGCCTCGGTGACCTGGATCGATCCCTTTGCCCCGCTGACCACCGCGTCGCCGGTGGGGACCTTCCGCCGGGCGGCGTCGGTGAGCACGATGGTGGCGAACGCTGGGTCGAGCCGCTGAGCGAATTCGAGCACGATCTCGGTGGGTGCGCGGGACAGAGTCGACTCCTGGACCGGTGCCGCCGACCGCAGTGCGTTGTGCGCCCACGCGGGGCTGGCCGGGATGAGGATCGCCACGACGACGGCGAGCACTGCCGCGCCGAGCCGGAGGACGATCGGTCGGGACGGCGATGCGGTCATGACGACACTTCGGTCGACGCGGCTCACCCGAGGACCTGCTCGCCGATCCAGCCGCCTGGTGGGCAGCCGGGTGGGATGGCGAAGACGGCGGATCCGATCGGGGTGGTCCACTCGTTGAGCAGGTCCCGGTCGGCGAGTCGGCGTTGGATCGGCAGGAACTGACGGGTGATGTCGGCCTGGTACGAGGTGAAGATCAGTCCGCTGTCGGCGTGGCCGTCGGCGTTGGGGACGCCGTCGTAGTTGTAGGGCCGTCGCAGGATCTTGAGCCGGTCGTCGGTGACGTGGGCTCGGGTCATGTGGGAGAAGTCGGGGATGACGGTGAGCCCGTCGGGGCCGGTCGCCGCGAAGTCGGGTTCGTCGTGTTCGGCGCTGCCGCTGAGTGGGGCGCCGCTGTCGAGGCGCCGACCGACGGCGAGCTCGCGGTCGGCGCGGCCCAGGAGGTCCCAGGTTTCCAGGTTCATGCTGATGCGTCGGACGACGAGGGTGGTGCTGTCGCGCAGCCACGCCGGGCCGTCGGGCACGAAGACCGCCGAGTCCATCGGTGTGCCGGGGCGCGGGTTGGCGGTGCCGTCGAGTTGACCGAAGAGGTTGCGTTGGGTGTGGCCGCTCGGCTCGACGCCGGGACTGCGGCGAAAGCCCTGCTGCACCCATCGGACGGTGGCGAAGGGCCGGCTGTCCTTGAGCAGCACCCGCTGGGTGTGCGCGACGGTGATCGCGTCGTCGGCGCAGATCTGAAGGAGCAGGTCGCCGCCGGACCAGGCTGGTTGGAGCCGGTCGATGCGGAACGCGGGTAGGTCGGTGACCGAGGTCGGTCGCCGGTCGTCGGCGCCGGCGGCGCGGTAGAGGTTCGGTCCGAACCCGAACGTCACGGTGAGGCGTGCGGGAAGGAGCCCGAGTTCGGCCTCGGTGTCGGCCAGGGCCGGTTGGCCCTGGGTGAGTCGCACGGCGTCGTCGGTGAGCAGCCGCAGCATCCGGCCCAACGCGGCCCGGTCGACGCCGGACTGCAGGGTCAGGGCCACGAACGACGCGTGGGCCTGCGGTTCGGTCGACACGCCGGCTTGTCGGGGCCCGTTGAAGGGCTCGACCAGGCTTCCGACGCTCGCTACCGGCGTCGCGTCGGCCGCCTGCGGCCCACCCCGTCCGGTACGGGTCGCGGCGATGGCGGCTGCGCCCGTGAGCGCACCTCCGGCGGCCAGTGCCCCCCCGGTGAGCAGACCGCGTCTGCTCATCGGGCGGACCCGCGAGATGTCGGTCACGATGCCGGGCTCGTGCTCATCTCCGGCGTGGCGCTCATGCCCGGCACGGGCTCGCCGTGGCCCGGGGCATAGCTCTCCTGAGCGCCGGTGAACGGCTTGGCCACGGCGGTGAACTGCTGGGTCCTGCCGTCGGCGAAGGTGAGGGTGAAGGTCAACTCGTCGCCGGCCTGCACGGGCTTGGCGATGCTCATGAGCATCAGGTGGTCGCCGCCGGGCTCCAACGCGTGGCTGCTCCTGGCCTTGATGACGATGCCGCCCTGCTTCTGCTGCATGACCATCTTGCCGTCCTTCATGGTCATCTCGTGCAGCTCCATCGGGGAGGCCGAGGTCGCGGCGCTGGTCAGCGTGACATCAGTGTCCGCGTCGTTGACCAGGGTCCCGAAGGCCGCCGTCATCCCCTTGTCGGCGGCCTTCACCCACGGATCGCGGACCGTCACCACGCCAGCAGTGGCGCTTGCCGACACCGACGGGCTCGGCTGCGCGGCCGACGACGGGTCCGACGAGCCGCACCCGGTGGCGCCGAACGCCACGAGCGCGGCGGCGACGGCGAGTGCGACGGCCGGGCGTCGCTGTGAGCCGAAAGGGCTGGTAGTGCGCATGAATTCGTCCTCCGATGGTTGCTGCTGCTCGTTGGTCGGTCGCCGCGGCACGAAAGTTCCGGGTGCGCGTTCGCGATCGCGCGGAGGAAATCTCCGGCGCGTCCTGCCGCGACTGGCCCCCGGCGCGGCGTCGCCCCGCTGGCGCACGCCGTGGCCGCCGCGCAGCGTGACGTGCCATCGCACGTGGACGACCTTGCGCTCCCTGGCGACCCGGCCAAGGTCGCACGCGCAAGTGCGATTGGACCCAAAGGAGACGCGCCGCCCGGGAAGAACCCGAGCGGCGCGTCTACGACATGCGGGGGGCGAGGCCCTAGGTACGCGTGCTCCACTGCTGGTTGGCGCCGCCGTTGCAGGCCCAGAGGTGCAGCTGCGTTCCGTTGGCCGTGCCGGAACTGACGGCGTCCAGGCAGAGCCCCGACTGCACGGAGGTGATGGTGCCGTTGGAGTTGACGTTCCACTGCTGGTTGGTCTGGCCGTTGCAGTCCCAGATGATGACGGCGGTGCCGTTGCTGCTGCCGGCCCCGCTGGCGTCCAGACACTTGTTGCCGTAGACGGTCAGCGTGCGGTTGGCGGTCCGTGTCCAGCGCTGGTTGGTGCCGCCGTGGCAGTCCCAAAGCTGCGGACGGGCACCGTTGGTCGTGCTGGAGTTGGGGACGTCGACGCACCGGCCGGACTGGCTGCCCACGATCAGCACGCTCTGCTGACTGGGTGGCGGGGTCGTCGGCGGGGGAGTGGTGGGCGGGGGAGTGGTGGGCGGCGTGCCGCCCCCGAACTGGGCGAAGAAGTTCCACACCTCCTGCTTGACCCAGCTCCGCGCGCCGCTCTCACAGCCGGCACACCCGTCCACCGGGCCCTGCTGGTGGCCGCCGTCGAACGCGGCCCAGAGCACCGGGTATCCGGGCTGGCAGGAGTAGGCGGTGGTGATGTGGGTCCGGCTGCCCGACGCCGGTTCGGGTGGGTTCTGCGCGGCGCATCCGTTGTTCCGGACGAACCGGTCGCGTAGTGCCCGCCCGTTCGCGATGTTGTCGTTGATGCCGTGAATCCCGAGGTACGCCACGGGCTGGGTGCCGCCGCTGCATCCGCTGATCGCTCCCGGTGCCGCGATGGCCGCGACCGCGCGGAACACCGTCGGCCGGGAACACGCCAACGAGTAGCTCATCGCGCCGCCGTAGCTGAACCCGACGGAGAAGAGCTGCGTCGTGTCGACGCAGAGGGCGTTCTCGATCACACGGACCATGTCGTCGGTGAAGGTGACGTCCTCACCGTTGGCGTTGCCCCAACCGTTGTTGAGGCCCTGCGGGGCCACGAAGATCGTGGTGTTGTTCGCCTGCGAGAGCATGCCGTAGTAGGCCCACGGCGCGCCGTCGGTCCCGCCCGACGCGACCTGGCTCGCGGTGCCGCCCAGCCAGTGGAAGCCGAAGGCCAGCCGGTGGGCGTAGGTGTTGTTGTAGCTGTCGGGTAGCCGGAGGATGAAGCTGCGGCTCTTCCCGCCGCTCTGGATGGTGTGGGTTCCGCTGGTCAGTCCGGGCGCCTTACCGCAGCCGGCGGTGGTGGCCGCGGCTGCCGGAGTGACGCTCGTGACGACGTACGTTCCGACGGCGATCAGGACCAGGGCCGCCATGGCTGCCCCTATCCAGGGGACGGACAGTCTGCGAAGTGGCACAGCTGGATCTCCTTGCTCGGGTGGAATGGTGTGCGACGACCGCGCGCTCCGTCACCGTCGGTCACTCCGTCCACCGGGCTCGCCGCCGAGAAACCCTGAAGACGTGATGTGCCCACGAGGACGGCCGGCTCGGGCCACGGGTGCCCGTCACTGGTCTCGCCGCCATGCGGGACCGAGCAGCCGTCGAATCGTCGGTGGCCCACAACGTTCGCCCGAACACCACGCGACCGACCGTCGGAGGGTGCCGGAGCACCAGATTCGAGGGTCGAACCGATTCGACTCGACGCTAGATCACGCAATTGCAAGTGTCAATGTCTGAGGATCCGCTTGTGGTCAGGCGCGGACCGGATCCCCGTCGGAGGCGATGCCCATCTCCACCGCGTCCGCCGCAGCTCGGCGCCCTCCCGCCGCCCGCACCGTCGCCGACGCGGTACGCAGACGCTCGCGGATCGTCGAATCGTGCGTGAGGTCGCGGATGCCGGCCTCGATGTCGCTGCTCTGACCAGCACCGTTCGACATGGTCACCCCGAGACCGAGAGCCTCGACCCGTGCCGCGACGACATGCTGTTCGCTGGTACGCGGCGCGCACACCATCGGAACGCCGAACCAGAGGGCCTCCATGACGCTGCCCATCCCGGCGTGCGTGACGAACAGGTCGGCCCGCGCCAACGCGGCGAGCTGGTCGACGTGCTCGTGGACTTCGACCCGGTCAGGCAGCGTCCCGAGATCGGCGATCGGGAGCCCACCGGTGGATACGAGCACCCGGCGGTCGGGCGACGCGGCGGCCGCTGCTCGGATCAGTGGCCGTAGCGCCTCGGGCTCGGCCGCCGCGGTGCCCGCGCTCACGTACACGAGGCGCTCGTGCACTGCCGGTCCGGTGCCGAGCCGCGAGCGCAGGCACGGTCCGACGAAGTGGTGGTCCGAGCCGAAGCCCTCCCCGTTCCACTGAAACCAGCGCGGGAGAAACGCGATCGATCGCCGCTCGCGTGCCTCGGCCAGGTCGCGTACGGTGCCGCGCTCCAGTCCCCAGCGCGCGGAGAACTGGTCGAGCTGGTCCTGCAACGGGGTGAAGGCGGGGTGTGCCGGGTCGAGGACGCTCGTCTGCCCGGTGGCGGCGGCCAAGGACCACGCCGGCCCCTGTGCGAAGGACGGGAACATCGCCACCGCCGGCCGATTCAGCAACTGCGCCAGCGCGCGGCCGGCCGGATGCGCGGCCCGATCGTAGAGCAGGACGTCGGGAACGTCGCCGCGCAGGACGGGGATGATCTGCGGTACGACGGCGGCTGCCTCCGCCACGAGCACGAACGGGAGCCACACCGCGAAATCGGCCGGCGGCACCGCCGACGACGGGCGCGTGACAAGCGTGGACTCGTACGTCACGACGTCCGCGCCGGCACCTCGCGCAGCGGGTGCCGCGACGTCCGGGGCGAAACAGGTGACCCGGTGCCCGCGGGCCCGCAACTCCTCGATGACGTCGAGGACGGGCAACAGGTGACCAGTGGCCCCGACGGCGAGGACGGCGACGTGCGCACCGGCCTTCGTGCTCACGCGCGCAGCCCGTGCCGGGCGGTGTACCAGAAGAACCAGGACAGCAGGCCGGCGAGCATGACGACGTACTGCACGTTGGTGACCGTCGCGACCGCGTCGAGGTCGATCACTGACGCGATGGCGACGCGGACCACGGCGTCCAGCATCAGCACGACGCCGACCACCACGCTCACCAGGCGCAGGCGGCGCCGGAAGACCGGATCGTCGGTCCAGCGCTGCTGCCATGCCGCGGCGCCAGCATCACCGACCTTCGCCGTGGCGATGGCCGTGCCGAGGTGGAGCATGAACGGCCGCTTCATGGTCAGCGACAGCAGCACCCACGCGCCGAGCAGACCGGTGAGCCAGCCGTCCTTGACGTACAGCAGCCGCGCGTCCCCGGTGACCACGCTCAGCGCGCCCCCCGCCAGGAAGAGGCTGACGACGACAAGGCCCGCGACGTCGATCCGCCGGCTGCGTGCGGCGACCAGGGCGGCGTTCGCCGCGGGAACCGCCCCGGCGGCGAGGGTGGCCGCCAGCACGCCGGCGCCCAGGGCGCGAAGCGCGTAGTAGGCGACCAGGGGCAGGACCACGTCGACGACGATTCGTCCGACCAGAGCGCGGCGCGCGCTCTGGCTCGTGGGCGTCGCCTCGGCACCGGCCACCACCTGTTGGTCGGCGTTCCTGGCTGGCCTCATGGGAGCACCTCGCCGAGATCACGTGCGGCGGGGTCCACGGCGATCGCGCGATCGAAGAGCGTGCACAACTCCTCCGCGTAGGCGGCCAGGTCCAACCCTGCACCGCTGGCGAACCGCTCGACGGCGGCGTCGACGGCGGCGCGGACCGTCATCGCCATCACCACCGGGTCGAACGTGCGCAGTTCCCCGGACTCCTGGCCGGCGATGAACAGGTGCGCCAGCAGCATCACCGGTACGTCCTCGTGGACGTCCGCATCCGCCGTGTCCCTGGGCAGGTTGCGGACGATCTCGACGGCCGCGCGGGCGTACGCCGGTCGTTCACCCAGGAAGCGGAAGTTCGAGCGTAGGTACGCGGCGAGCTTGCCACGTGCCGTCGACTCAGCCTCGATGGCCGGGACCATGACCTGTTGCGCCCGGTCGACGATGTGGCGCAACGCCGCGGCGACCAACTCCTGCTTGGTGTCGTAGTGGTACGTGATGAGCCGTGTGCTGCTGAGTCGCGCCGTCTCGACGATCCGCGCGAACGTCGCCCCCGCGTAGCCGTGTTCGGCCAGCAGCTCGACGAACGCCTCCAGAATCTGCGTCTTTCGATCGGCCTCCGGTATTATCTGCATAGATAAAAGTTCAGCAGAAGGCCGGCTTCCCGTCAAGCGCGTAAGGATCGGTGCGGCGTGTGCGGGAAACGGCAGAGCCTCCCCGGCGACGTCGCCGGGGAGGCTCTGACCAGTGAGCGGCTATCTCTTCAGGCGCGGGTCCTCCTGCACCTTCAGCGCGTTGAGGATCGGATCGCCCTCGCCCTTCTCCCGGGTGAACTGGATCGTCAGATCGCCACCGGTGTGCTCGACCGTGACCGTGTTCGTGTCGACGGCCAACGCGCCCACCTTCGCCTGCACGTCATGGTCGTACAGCACGACCTTGCCGTTGGCGAGCACGTCGAAGGCACGCTTGCCGACCTTGACCTTCTCGAGCTCCGCGAAGTCGAGGTCGATCCGGTACGTGCCGGCGGGGGCGTTCTTGAACACGTAGCTGAACGTGTCGCCGGTCCGCTGGGTGCGGAACAGCGCGTCGTCCGTCGTACCGGCGATGTCGGCCTTCGTGGTGTGCGCCTTGCCGCCGACGTAGCCCCACTGCCGCGAGCCGAGCGCCTGGTCGGGCGCCCAGAAGAAGCCCGCGGCGTCGACGTACCCGGACCCGCCCGCGTCGACGCCCTTCCAGTAGGCCGACGTCGCCAGGCGGACCGCCTTGAGCTGGCTCTCACCCTTGCCGGCGTTGGACGCCACGAGCACGTCCCCGACGAGTACGCCGGGCTTGATGCCGGCGTTGTCGGCCGTCACCGTGACCGTGGTCGACGTGCCGGCCGCGAGCGTGACCGGGCCGGTCGCGGCCGGGCCCGAGAGGGTCAGCCACGGCAGGTCGGCGGCCTCGTGCCCACCGTCGTCGGTGCGCTTCTGCTCGCTGACCCGCACCTGAAGCGGTGCGGAACCGGTGTTGGTGACGGTCACATCGGCCGTCGCCTTCTGGCCCTTGTCCAGGAGCCAGTCGAAGTCAGCCGCCGCGACGGTGGCGATGCCCGTCGTCAGCGCCGTGTCGACCACCTCGGCCTGGTCCTTCTTGGCGATGGTCACGGAGTGGCTGACCGCGACGTAGTTCGGCGCCTCGATCTGGACGGTGTTCTCGCCGACGAGCGCCTGGGCCTTCCACCGGCCCTTGACGTCGGTCGTAATGACCCGCTCACCCGCCGGCCCCTTGAGCGTGACGATCGCTCCTTCGATCGGCTTGCCGTCGTTCCTGTCGGTGACCGTGCCCTCGATGGTGCCCGCGGCCGGGAGGGTGTACTCCAGGCCCAGGCCGGCCTTCAGGACGGGCTGGTCGAAGGAGTACTGGCTCGCGGGGTTGCGGTTCAGGCTCTCCACGCCGACCGTCGCCGACGAACCCTTGGTGAGGGGATTGTCGCCGCCGACGCCGTCGCCGTAGCCGATCTGGATCCGTCCGTCCGCGATCAGGGTGACCGAGAAGCTCACCCGGGCGCTCGGGTCAGCGAAGAAGGTGACGTTGCGCCATTCGATGACCTGCGCCGGCAACCCGTCAATCTCGGTCGTGCCGAGGTAGATGCCCGCCTCGTCGTCCACGACGAGGTCGTCCCAGAACGGGTAGACCGCGTCGATCGGGGTGTCCGACGACGGGAGCGGCGTGTTGGTTGAAAACCCGCCGATGCGATCGAAGGTCAGCGCGCCGTTCATCGTCACGCACACGCCGTCCCAGGCCGTGTCGTAGAACGGCTGGAGGTAGCTGGCGTCGAAGAACAGCGGGCCGCAGCGTTCGTCGCCATGCCAGCCGGACTCCTGGGTGCCCTGGCGGTAGAGCCCCTCGGTCACCTTCATCGAGTACGAGCGACCGGCGGGGGCCACCGGCACCGGACCCGGGTCCGGCTGCTCGGGCTCCGGCTCCGGCTCCACCGTGTCCGCCCGCGGGTCGAGCGTCACCCGCAGCGCGGCGATGCTCGGGGGCTTCAGCCCCTTCGAGCCCCGCAACTCCACGGTCAGCGGACCGCCCTCGTGCTCGACGACGGCCTTACGCCAGTCCGCGGCGTTCGGCCCCACGGCCGCGGTCGGGTCGTACGCGTAGTTCGTCAGCGTCCCGTCCACGAGGACGTCGAACACCCGCTTGCCCTTCGGCGCCTTTTCGATCTCGGCGAAGCCGAAGTCGATCGCGTAGGTGCCCTTGGGCGCGTCCGGGAAGCGGTAGAACAACTGCTTTTCCGGCGTGGTGCGCTGCGACTGGAACAGGAGATCGTCCGTCGTGCCGGCGATCGGGGCCTTCGTGGAGGTGACCTTCGTCTTCCCCTCGTAGCCCCACGCCTTCTTGCTCGCCGGCTGGTCGGCGGACCAGGTGTAGCCGGTGCCGTCGGTGAGCTTCGCGCCGCCGGCGTTGACGCCGACCTGGTACTTCGTGGTCGTGAGCGTCACCGGCACGTACGTCTTGGACTGGCGTCCGGAGTCGGACCGCACGACGATGTTCGCGCCGAGGACACCGGGCTTGGCGCCCTTCGAGGAGATCGAGACCTGGACGGTCGTCGACTGGCCGGGGGCGAGGGTGCCGCCGGTCGAGGAGAGCGACAGCCACGGCAGGTCGGTGAGCAGGTCGTCCTCGACGTCGACGAGGACGACGTCGTCGGCGACCTGATCGACCGCCCACAGCGCGCCGGACGAGTCGGTCTCGAGGCCGCCGCCCTGGTTCGCCTTCTGGCCCGGGAACCACCACGCGTTCACCAGCGAGCAGTCGTCCGGGTCGACCTGCAACAGGCGGGTGGGCCGGTTCGAGGTGAGGTCGGTGTACCAGATCGTGTCCGACGCCTGGTTGTAGGCCAGGCCCATGATCTCGGGCAGCGGCGGCGTGCAGAAGGACAGCAGCGCGCCGGGATTGTCGTGCGAGGTGCCGGCGACCGTCCCGATCAGGCCGTTCGCCCGGCCACCGACGTAGAACACGTCCTTGGCCGGGTTGTAGGCGAGACCGGTGAGCTGAAGCGTGGACCAGTCACCCTTGATCTGGCGCGTCTCCTTGCCGGTTTCCCGGTTGAAGCAGTGGATGTAGCTGGCCGGGCTGTCCTCCATCTGGCACATGTCACCGGTCCTGGTGTCGAGCGCCATGTCGAAGGCCCGGTACGCGGGGTTCCACGTCGCGTCGAAGACCTTGCCGGTCTTCTTGCCGGTCACCGTGTAGGCGGTGTTGGTCCGCGCCCAGTAGTCGTGGACCCAGACGTCGCCGTCGTACCCGACGCCGGAGGGCTCCTTCTCCTCGATCGTGCCGGGGATCTTGATCCGGGTGATGACGTCTCCGCCGGAGGTCGCGCCGACCTTGGCTGCCGCCTGGGCCTCCGCGGTGCTCGACGTGGCGGTCTTGCTGTCGGTGCTGGACGGCTTCATACCGCTCGCGCCGGCCTTCCAGCCGGCGAGGTCGATCGTGCTTGCCGCGCCCGTGCCGGTGCGCGCGGTCGCGCCGGTGGCATCGAGCTCGGGGTGCCGCGCGGCCTCGCCCAGGGTGTACGTGAGCGGGGCGGAGCCGGTGTTGGTCAACGTCAGCGAGCCGACGCCGTTCTGGTCGGTACCCAACAGCGTCTCGAGGCCGTCGGCCTTCAGGCCGGCGACACCCGTGGTCAGACGCGCGTCGATCTTCGCCTGCGAGAAGAGCTTGTCGAGCGAGAACGGGTACGACATGGTCGTGTAGTTCGGCGCCTCGACCGTCATGGTGTAACCGCCCGTCGGAAGCTGGCGGTGCACGAGGCCGGTTCCGTTGGTCGTGACGGTCTCGACGAGCCCGTCCTCGGTGCTGAAGGAGACCTTGGCGCCGGCCACCGGCAGCCCGTCGTTCTTGTCCACGACGGTCGCGTCGAGGTACCCGAAGTCCGGCATGTCGTAGGTGACAACCATCCCGTCGCGCAGCACGGGGGCGTGGTCGGAGAACCGGATGCCGTCGACGCCGGCCCAGCCCTGGATGCCGGTGACGCCGTTCGCGCCGGCGGTCACCGGATCGTCAGATCCGACGCCGTCGCCGTACCCGAAGATCATCGTGCCCGAGCGGGTGAACGTGGCCGAGAAGTTGACCGGTTCCGTGTATTCCGATCGGATGGGGTAGGCCCAGAGTTTGGCCTTGCGGTACTCGACGACGAACGCGTCCTCACCGTCGACCTTCGTGGTGGCCGTGAAGACACCACCGCCGGGGGCGAACTCGATGGGGCCCTCCAGGTAGAACGGGAAGGCACCCGCGCCGCCGTAGCCGGGGCCGGTGCTGCCGTCCGGAGAGATGATGCCGCGCAGGCCGACGCCGAGCGTGTCGTGGCTGCCGTTGTACAGCGCGATCGGGAACGGCAGCTGCACCGTTGCCCACACCCCGCTGCCGAACGTGACCTGCTCGGTGCCGCGCAGGTACTCGCCCTCGGTGACGGCGCAGCTGTAGCCGCCCTTGTCGACCACGAGCCCGACCGGGATCTCGGACGGCTCGTTCTGCGCGCCGACGGTCAGCGGGACCGTCGAGGGGGAGAAGCAGGCGTTGGGCTTGACGGCCAGCTTGTACGCGCCCTCGGGGACAGCGGTGATCGTGAACGCGCCGTTGGCGTCCGTGCGTACCGGCTTCAGCGGCGTGTCCCGGATCGCGACGTCCGCGTTCGGCACGGGCCGCTTCTTGTCGTCCACGACCCGGCCGCTGATGTCGTGCTTCGCGGCGGCCGTGAGGGGCAGCTTGACCGAGGTGTCCTGGCCGAGGGAGACGCTGACGGTGGCGGTCGCGGTCAGGTAGCCGAAGACCTTGGTGCTGAGCTGGTAGTCGCCCACCGGGAGGTTCGTGGTGAACCGACCGTCCTTGTCGGTGCCGATCGACCGGCTGAACGGCCCGCTGATCGTCACGTCGGCGGCGGGGACTCCGGCGCCGTCGGCGGTCACGACACCGGTGAGGGTGCCGCCCTTGCGGGGCGCCAGTTCGAGCAGGCGGACGAGGTCGAGCCGACCCTCGCCGTACATGTTGTTGAGCTCGGCGGTGCCGCCGCACTCGGTGTCGTCGACGTCGGTGGCCGACTCGGCGAGCAGGCGACGGGTCTCGTCGACCTGCCCGATCAGCGTCGGGTCGTAGCTCCAGAGCGCCGCGACCGCGCCGGCGACGTGCGGTGACGCCATCGACGTACCGGCCATCTCGACGTAGCTGTTGTTCGGATAGGACGAGCGGACGTTGACACCCGGCGCGGAGATCTCCGGCTTGATCCGACCGCCCTCACCCTCGCCCTTGCGGGAGAACGACGCGATCGTGCCGTCCTCGGCGTAGGCGCCGACGGAGTAGGCGCTCGCCGCGGAACCCGGCGAGGAGACCGTGTCACAGGCCGCGTACGGCGAGGTGTTTCCTGACGACCAGGTGCTGAAGATGCCCGCGGCGGTCCAGGCCTCGTCGACGGCCTGGAAGAAGTCGTCGAAGTCGTGCTCGACGGTCTGGCCCCACGAGTTGTTGACCACGTGCGGACGCTTGGACGGGTCGGGGTTGTTGCCCGCAAGGTCGGTCGGGGCGAGCAGCCACCAGCCGGAGCGCAGCAGCGACTCGACACCGGTGCTGTCACAGCAGCCGTTCGTCGCGATCCACTGCGCGTCCGGGGCGACGCCGACGTGGTCGGTGCCGTCGACGCCGACCATGGTGCCCATGGTGTGCGTGCCGTGTCCGTTGTCGTCGCACGGCGCGCCCGTGCACGATCCCCGGGTGGCCATCCAGTTGTAGTTGTGGTCGACGGTGCCGTCCGGCTTCGCGCCCCGGTACTGGTGCATGAGGGCGGGGTGGTCGAACTGGACGCCCGAGTCGAGGTTGGACACCGTGATGCCGGCGCCGGTGGCGCCCATGGCCCAGGCCTGCGGGGCGTGGATGGCGTCCAGACCCCACGTGACGGTGTCGTCCGCGCCCTTCTTCGGGGTGGCGGGGCGGGCAGCCTGGTCAGCGGGGAGCTTCTTCTCCACGGGCTGTACCAGGGCGACCTGCGGCGTGGCGTGGATCTCGGCGACCTGCACCCGCGCCGCCACGTCGAGAGCGAGCTTCTCGGTGCCGCCCTTGACGAGTACGGCGTTGGCGATCGGGTAGGGGGTGTACTTGACCCCGGCCCCGTCGAGTTCGGTGGAGACGGAGGCCAGGGAGTTCTTCGACGCCGTGGTCAGTGCGTCGTAGACGAACTGACCACGGGCTGTCCAGTCGGCGATCTTCTTCGCCGGCCCGAGGTCGGGCTTCGTGTCGAACGTGATCCAGAAGTCGGAGGCCGGCTGTGCGCGGAAACGGTCTTTCAGGGTCGGCGCGATCTTCCTGGCCGCCGTGCCGGGATCCGGCTCGGCGGCGGACGCCGGTATCGGCTGGAGCATGCTCAGGCCGACCGCTGCGGCCAGCGTTGCCGCGAGGGCTGTGAATCTCATCGGGGTCCTTCGCCTACAGGGGCTGGTAGGGGTCGTGGCTCTCGTGGTCGACGGCACCGTCGGCGTCGCGTACGTCGGAGGCGTCGCGCGGGGTGACGCGCGATTCGCCGAGCCGCTCGGGTGGCGGCTGGTGTTCGAGGGCGGAGTCGTCAGGCACGACGGGACGCTCAGGCATTCATCGCCCATGGGCTATGGATCATGGACTCATGCTGGATGAGCCGGGTGGCCTTAGCTATCCGGCGGATACGTCAAAATTCACGATGCGTTGTCGAGGGATTCGTCCTCGGCGAACACGCCGGCCTCCACCGCCTTGACCGCGAGCGCGGTCCGGCTGCTCACCTTCAGCTTGCGCATCGCCGCGCGTAGCTGCTGGTCCACCGTGGCCGGCGACTTGGCCAGGATCCGGCTGATCTCCCGGTTGGTCTTGCCGGCGACGACCAGTTGGACCACGTCGAGCTCGCGGGGGGAGAGCTGGTCCCCGTACCCGCGTCGGCCGCCGCGCCACAGTCGCGGGACCTCGGCGCCGTGCTCGCGAAGCCGCTGCGCGACACGGTCCGCGTCGCCGCGGGCGCCGAGCCTGAACAGCCGCTCGTACTGTGCCGCCAGCAGCTCGCCACCCTGCTCGATCCGGCCCTGCGCGATGATCGCCTCGGCTTGGCGCTCGCGGGCACGCATCGCGTCGTAGGGGCGCGGCAACGCGCTCCAGGCACGCGCCGCGCGGTCGTACGCCGTCGCCGCGCGGGCGTGCTCCCCGGTCGCGGCGAGCAGCAGGGCGCGACACACGGTGAGCGCGGCGCGCGGCGCGGGCGCCGTACGGCCACGCAGTCCTCTGGCGAACTGGTCGGTCAGGCGCGTCGCGGCCGTCAGGTCGCCGGCGGCGAGGTACGCCTCGATCCGGGCGGGTACGAGGTCCGTCGCCCAGACCCAGACGCCCTTTCGCCGGACGGTCTCCATCGGCTCGTTCGTGATCCGCAGGGCTCGGCCGCTGTTGCCGTCCGCCAGCCACAACCTGGCCAGCGCCGCGGCGGCCTCCATCGTGTCGTCGGCCGCGCCGAGGCGGGCGGATTCCTCGAGGACGAGCCGGAACTGCTCCTCCGCGACACGCCGCCGTCCGGCTGCGGCCGCCAGGCGGGCGGCGAGGCGAATGCTGCCCAGGTAGTGTGCCGGCCGGTCCCGGTCGGCGTCGGCGAGTGCCGCGCTCGTCTCCGTGAGGCCGTCCCACCGACCGGTGAGCCACGCCAGATTGGCCTGTTCGAGTCGGACGTTGTGCTGCAACCGGGACGCCTGCTCGACCTCGGCGAGGCTCATGGCGACGTCGAGGTGTTCCTCGGCGTCGGCGTACCGCCCCCAGATCAGCGCGCCGGTGCCGACATTCGTGTGGATGCGGGCCACGTCGAGACGCTCCGCCGAGGTCGTGCCACCGACGGGCAGGTCGGCGACGACCTCCCAGGCCTCCTCCTCGCCCAGCATCAGCAACGCCGCCGCCCGGTTCCCGGCCAGGTTCAGCTTCTCGGCGGGGGAGTCGATCTGGGCGGTGAGGTCGGCGGCGCGGTCGAGCCATCGCCGATGGGTGGACGCCGGCCACGGTCCCGCGTACGCCCAGCCGAGGTAGGTCATCGCCCGAGCCGCCTCGACCGGGTCGTGGTCGAGGTTGGCGACCGCCTGCTCCAGCTCGCGGAGGGCGGCCTGCGCCTCACCCCCGGTGATGAGAAGCCGACCCAGGGGGTTGCGGATCTCGGCCTGCTGCCGGGCGGAGAGGCCGGGGGTCTCCAGCACCGAACGCAGGGTACGGATAACCCGGTGGTAGACCTGGTCGACCTGTTCTCGGCGGCCCAGTGCGGCGACTCCGGCGATGCGGGCGACCCGCGCCCGGTCCACCGGCGGCAGCACGGCCCACGACAGCAGGTCGACAAGCATGTCGGCCGCCTTGGTGTGGTCGCCCGAGGCGATGGCCAACTCGGCGCCCTGCTCGGCGTACCGCGCCCAGGACCGGGTCTCGCCGGCCTCCCGGAAGTGGTGGGCGAGGCGCGCCACGGGCGGCGGGTGCAGGTGCTCCAGGGAGCGCCCGGCCAGCAGGTGGACGTGTCTGCGGTCGGTCAGCGGGATCGACTCGTAGACGGCGGTGGCGGCCAGCACATGCCGGAAGCGCCACCTGCCGCGCTCGTCTCCGTCCAGGACACCGGCGCTGGCCGCCTCCGCGATGGCGGCCCGGCACGCGGTCGGCGACAGGCCCGCGGTCATCGCGATCGTCGCCACCGAGGACCGTTCCGCCAACGTCGCCGCGGCGCGCAACGCCTGCTGCGCCGTGGGCGACAGGCGGCTCACCCGCTCGCGGGTGGAGTCACGCACCGTCGGCGGCACCTGTAGCTCGCGCAGCTTCAGCCGGACCCACTGGCCGTCGCGGAAGACCAGGTCGGCCCGGTCGCACATGAGACGGACCGACTCCTCCAGCGCCAGCGGCACGCCGCCGGTCCGTTCGTGCATGAACGTCGTGAACTCCTGCGAGATCGGATTGCCGTCCAGCATCGAGGACACCAGCGCCGCCGTGTCGTCGGGTCGCATGGGCGCCAGGGCGATCCTCAGCTGGGTCACGCCCGCGGGCAGCCGGGACGTCAGCC
Organism: Micromonospora sp. NPDC005172; assembly: GCF_040608555.1. Taxonomy (NCBI): domain Bacteria; kingdom Bacillati; phylum Actinomycetota; class Actinomycetes; order Micromonosporales; family Micromonosporaceae; genus Micromonospora; species Micromonospora sp. NPDC005172. The sequence continues at coordinate 213,371 of NZ_JBEXIL010000001.1, read as the reverse complement.
GCAGCAGCAGCGATCCGTCGCCGACCTCCTCGGGCCGGTAGGAGATGACGAGGCTCGGACCGTCCGAGTGCTGTCGGGAGATGACGAACAGCAGGAATTCCAGCGTCACCTCGTCGGCCCAGTGCGCGTCCTCGAGGACGAGGACGTCGACCCCCAGCGCCCGCATCAGCTCGTCCAGGGCGCGGAACAGTCGGTGCCGGGCCGCCTTCGCGTCGTCCAGGGGTGGCAGCGCGGGCGGCAGGCTCGCGGACCATTCGGGGAACAGGGGCCGTAGCGCGCCCGCGAGCGCGGTGAGCCGCAGCCGCGACACCGGACTGTCGATCCCCCGGAACGCGTCGACGATCGGCCCCAACGTGAGCGACTCGCGCAGCGGTGGGCACACCGACACCAGGGCGGTGCGTCGGGCCGGGGCGGCGTGCCACTCGCGTAGCAGCCGGCTCTTGCCGATGCCCGCCTCGCCCTCCACCAGCACGATCGCCGGTGGCCGGGCCAGGGCGCCCCGGAGTGCCGCCAGCTCCCGGTCACGACCCACGAAGCGCGGGGTGGAGACGGTTGGTGCGGTCCCGTCGTCCTCGTTTGCGGGGTCGAGCATGCGTGATGATCTCGCTTTTCGGCGCGTGGACACAAGACCATCGCCACCGACGGTCTCGGGCGACCTTGCGGAAATCATCTTAGTCATTAAGATAATCGCATGGGCATATCGACAGACTTCTCGGTGGCAATCGCCGGCGGCGGCCTCTCCGGCCTCTGCCTCGCCCAGTACCTGATGCGCGCCGGCATCGAGGTGCATGTCTACGAGCGGGACCCGGGCCCCTTCGTCCGGCGACAGGGCTACCGGATCATCCTCGACCGGTACGGGCTGGAGGCGCTGCGCGAGAGCCTGCCCCGCCAGCTGTACAACCTGGCGCTGGCCACGGGCGACGAGCCCGGCGGGCACCTCCGCTTCACCGACAGTCGACTGCGGGACGCGTTCACCATCACCTTCAAGGACGAGCCGTACGCGACCCGCCAGGTCGACCGGCTGACCCTGCGGTCGATCCTGCAGTCCGGGCTGAACGGACGCATCCACTACGGCAAGGAGGCCGTCGCGGTGGACAGCGGCGGCCCGGCAGGGCTACGGCTGCGGTTCTCCGACGGCGGGGCCGTGGCGGCGACGGTCGTCGTGGGCGCGGACGGCGTCGGCTCGGCGTTGCGCGCGCAGCTCATGCCGGACGCGCACCCGGCGAGCGCTGCACTGGCGGGCATCTACGGCCGGTCGCCCCTGCGCCGCAACGGCGAGAGCATGATCCCGGACGCGCTGCGCAGCAGCGGTGTCCTGGCCATCGGCGACCGGCCAGGTCGCGCCTTCTTCTTCACCTCGATGCGGTTCGGCGAGAGCCCACGGGAGGCGTTCGCGCGTCTGGCACCGGGCAACTACGCGCCCACCGGCGACGACTACGTCATGTGGGGACTGCTGCTTCGCCAGGAGGAGGTGCCCATCGGTGTCCGCGGGGACCTGTTGGCGCTGTGGAGACTGGCCGCCGGTATGACAACGGACTTCCACCCGCTCATCCGACGGCTGGTCGCCACGGCCGAACTGGACGCCACCGTGCTCAATCTCTTCGCCACGGGCCGACGACCGCGTCGCTGGGCGGTGCCCCGGGCGACGATGATGGGCGACGCCGTGCACGTCATGCCGCCGTTCGGCGCGCACGGCGGCAACACCGCGCTGCGCGACGCCGCCCTGCTCGGCCGCAAGCTGGTCGAGGCCCGCGCGAGCGGCAGGGGAGTGGAGGAGGCGATCGCCGCCTACCAGGAGGAGATGGTTCCGTACGCCTTCCGTGCCGTCGACACCGCCGGTCGGCTGATGCGCCGCCTCACCGGGGGCGCGGCCGCACCCCACTGGGTGCTGACCCGCGTGTTACCTCGGCTGCACCGGGTCACCGTGCCGGAGGCATGATTGCGGGCATGTCCCACGTGCCGGCCAGGGCGTCCGCGATCGCCGACCTCATGCGCGCCGGCCGGGAGATGTCGCGGCTGTCCATGGTGTTCCGGTACGCCATCGCGGAGCAGTTGGGCCTCACCGTGAGCGACCTGGAGTGCCTGGACTTCCTGGCGGACGTCGGGTCCGCCACGGCGGGGCAGGTCGCCGAGCGGACCAACCTCACCACCGGTGCGGTGACCAGCATGCTGCGCCGGCTCCAGCAGGCGGGCTACGTGACGGCCGAGCGCGATCCGGCGGACCGGCGGCGGGTGATCGTCGCCCTGCGACCGGACCGGGTCGCCGAGCTGACGCGGCCGTACGAGCGGTTCGCCGGGCGCGTCGGGCGGCTCGTCGACGGCTACCGTGCCGAGGAGGTCGAGCTGCTGGTCCGGCACTACGACCGCATGCACGCGCTGTACCTCGCCGAGCTGGACCGCTTCCGCGACGGCGACACCGCGCAACGGGAGCGCGGTCAGGTCGCGGAGGGCCGCGGGTAGCCGAGTTCGTACGAGATCTGGCTGGCGGTGTCCAGGAGGAGTGGCAGGTTGCCCTTCAGCTCGTCGAGGCTCGCGATGACCTCGATCGCCGTGATCGAGACGGCGGCGATGACCTGCCCGCGCGAGTCCCTGATGGGTGCGGCCACGCACATCACGTACGCGTCGTGCTCGCCGTCGTCCACGGCCCAACCACGATCGTGGATGCGGACGAGTTCGGCATCGAGCGCCTCACGGTCGGCGAAGGTCGTGTCGGTGAACCTCTCGAAGACGACGGGGGAGAGCAGCCGCTCACGATCGTCCCGGGGCAGGTACGCCAGGATGGTCTTCCCGACGGCGCTCGCGTAGATCGACACCGCGCGCCCGACCCGCGAGGGCAGCTTGACGGCGTCGAACGCCGGGCTGTCCACCTTGTCGATGTAGATGATCTCGTCACCGGTCAGCTGTGCCAGGTGCGCGGTGTGGCCGGTCTCGCGTTGCAGCGCACGCAGGTGCGCGGCGGCGGGCTGGCGCAGGTCCATCGAGCCGAGCGCGAGTTCGGACAGCTCGATCAGTCCGCTGCCGAGCACGTAGGTGCCCGCGCCGGTACGACGGACGAAGCGCGCGGATTCCAGTGTGTGCAGAATCCGCAGGGCCGTCGACTTGTGGACCCCGAGCACGTCCGCGGCCTCCGTCAGGGACAGCGGATGCTCGGCCGATCGACGGATGAGGTCGATCGCGCGGCGAATCGATTGCGCCACGGCTCTGTCTCCCCTCGCGCGACGCGCGGCTACGCCGCTGTCGTTGCATCATGTGCAATGTAGTTGACGCAATGCGCAATCGCCACTTGACAACGTTGCACATGTCGCTACGATCGTTGCAATTTATGAACTTGACTCCAACTCGTAATGGTGGAGCGACGATGGGTAAGCAGCGCGCTCGTATCGGCTTCGCCAGGGCGACGAATGACGGCGACAACCATGCCCTCGCGTCCTGAGATCGCCCACGAGCGGCTGACGCCGACCACCGACGGCGAATCTCCGCGCGCCGACTGGGTCGGTACCGCCGCCGAGGCCCTACCGGACGACGTGGACAGTGTCCTGGTCGGCCGGATCTGGGATCCGTCCGTCGACGGCCCGACGCCCGTCGCCGTGCGCGACGGTGTGGTCATCGACCTGAGCCATCGGTTCGCGACCGTCCGGGACATCTGCGAACTGCCCGACCCCGCCGCGACCGTGGCCGGGCTCGACGGGGCGCGGGTCGGCGACTTCGGCGAGATCCTGGCCAACACGGTGGCCGCGACCCGAGACGGTGGCAGAGCCTGGCTGCTCGCCCCGGTCGACCTCCAGGCGCTCAAGGCGGCCGGCGTGACCTTCCCCATCTCGATGATCGAACGGGTCATCGAGGAGCGGGCACGGGGGGACCTGGCTCTCGCGGCGGACATCCGGCAACGGATGTTCGCCGACATCGGTGTCGACCTGCACAACCTGAAGCCGGGCTCGGGCGAGGCGGACCGGCTCAAGAGCATGCTGGTCGCCGAGGGCATGTGGAGCCAGTACCTGGAGGTGGGGATCGGCCCGGACGCCGAGATCTTCACCAAGGGGCAGATTCTCTCCGCCGTCGGCAGCGCCGTCGACGTCGGTGTGCTCGCCGCGTCGACCTGGAACAACCCGGAACCCGAGATCACGCTCATCGTCCAGTCCAGCGGCCGGATCGTCGGCGCCACCCTCGGCAACGACGTCAACCTGCGCGACATCGAGGGCCGCTCGGCGCTCCTGCTTCCCCTGGCGAAGGACAACAACGCGTCCTGCGCCCTCGGCCCGCTGATCCGGCTCGTCGACGACCGGTTCGGCATGGAGCGGGTCCGCGAGCTCGAGGTGCGTCTGGAGGTCTGCGGGGCGGACGGCTTCCGGCTGGAGGCGGTCTCGCAGATGACGCAGATGTCGCGCGACCCGGAGGACCTGGTGCGGCAGTTGATCGGCCCGCACCACCACTATCCGGACGGCGCCGCGCTGATGCTCGGCACCATGTTCGCGCCGGTCCAGGACCGGGGCCGCCCCGGCGAGGGCTTCACCCACAAGGTCGACGACGTGGTACGGATCAGCTGCCCGGCCCTCGGCACCCTGGTCAACCGGGTGCGGCACGCCCAGGAGTGCGAACCCTGGCACTTCGGCGTCCGCGATCTGATGGGCAATCTGGCAAGGAGAGGACTGCTGTGAACGTGGTCAGCACCGTCGATCCGCGCGACGGCCAGCGTCGCGCGACGGATCTCAGCGAGACCGACGAGTCCCGCCTGGACGAGGTCGCCGGCCAGGCGTCCCGGGCGACGCGCTGGTTGGCCGGTCTGGGGAGGATCGGCAGGGCGGAGCTGATGGACGCCATCGCCGCGTCCCTGGAATCCCGTCGGAAGGACCTGGTCGCGGCCGCCGAGGCGGAGACCGGGTTGGCCAACGCACGACTGGACTCCGAGCTCACCCGGGCCGCGGTCCAGTTCCGGATGTTCGGCGACGTGCTGCGCGACGGCGCGTACGTCGAAGCGGCCATCGACCACGCCGCCGACACCCCACTCGGACCCGGTCCGGACGTGCGGCGGATGCTCGTACCCCTCGGACCGGTCGCCGTCTTCGGCGCCAGCAATTTTCCGTTCGCCTTCTCGGTCGCCGGCGGTGACACAGCCGCCGCCCTCGCCGCCGGCTGTCCCACGGTCCTGAAGGCCCACCCGTCCCACCCGCTGACGTCGCACGCGTCCGCCGCCGCGATCTCCTCGGCCGTCCGCGACCTGGGCGGACCCGAGGGTGTCATCGCGGCCGTGTACGGGGAACAGGCCGGCCGCTCGCTGGTGCGGCACCCCGCGATCCGTGCGGCTGCCCTCACGGGCTCGGTCAACGCCGCCCGCGCCATCCAGACGGCCATCGACGAACGACCCGATCCCATCCCCCTGTACGCCGAACTGAGCAGCGTGAACCCGATCGTCGTCCTGCCCGGTGCGACCGTCGACCGGGCCGAGGAGATCGCCGAGGGCCTGTTCGCCTCCTTCACGGCCTCCGGCGGTCAGCTCTGCACCAAGCCCGGCCTGGCGTTCGTCCCGGCTGGTAAGGGTGGTGACCTGCTGGTGGACACCCTGCGGCGGAGTGTCGCCAGCTCGGGCGGCGCGATCCTGCTCAACGAGCGCATCCGGGACGCGTTCGAGAGCCGGGCCACGGGGTTCGAGCGGGCCGGTGCCCGGGTCTCGGCGCAGGCCCAGGTCGACCCAGGGGCGGGCTTCGCTGTCGCGCCGAGGCTCCTGGAGGTCGACCTGTCGGGCCTGACCCCCGAGATCGCCGACGAGTGCTTCGGTCCGCTCATGGTCGTGGTTCGGTACGACGACGCCGCCGAACTGGACACCGCGCTGGACGCCGTCCCGCCGTCGCTGACCGGTTCCGTCCACCGGGGCGTCCAGGACGACGTCGACGTCGTACGCCGGCTGGTCGACGTGCTCTCCGCCCGCGCGGGGCGCATCGTCTTCGACGGCTATCCCACCGGTGTCCGGGTGTCGTGGGCCCAGCACCACGGTGGACCCTGGCCGTCGACGAACGCCGTGCACACGTCGGTGGGCGCGACGTCCATCCGGCGGTTCCTCCGGCCGTTGGCATGGCAGGACGCCCCGGCCTGGGTCCTACCCGAGGAGTTGCGCGACGAGTATTCCGCCATTGCGCGACGGGTCGACGGGAGGTTGACGCCAGCGGTCGAATAATTGCGTCCACGGGTCACTCGGGAGCGTTTCTCCGTCACCTGCGGGTGACGCGCGGATTCCTTTGCGGAACGAAGCCGAGCGGATAGTTCGCGCCAGTTGTGCAGGCGCTCCCAGTGCCATTATCAGACGCGATTATTCGGTCCTGGTCTGACCGTCGACGCGATTCTCCGTACTCCCTGTGGTGGGGAAAGGCCCCGGCCGCGCACCCCCTGGTGTAGCCGGGGGGCGCGCGGCCGGGGTTGGTCTTACGGGGTCGCGTCGGTGGTGCGCAGCCGCAGCATGGTCCAGGACGCGGGCGGAAGGGTCAGCCGGACGCTGCCGCCGCCCGCCTGGGCCGTGTCGTTGGGACGCGGCTCGGCGTGGTCGGGACCGCCCGCGGTGTTCTTGGCACCGAGGTCGGCGCCCCCGACGGTGACGCATTCGATGATGCCGCCCACCTGGCCGCCGGCGAGGTCGACGGTCACCTCGGCCGGGGTGTCGACGACCCGGTTGACGAGGAACACGGTCATCTCCGCGGTGCTGTCGTCCCAGGTGGAGACCGCGTCGACCGCGTCGATGACGCCGTAGCGGTCGGTGGTCGTGGTGCTGCCGTCACGCAGCACGTCGAGGACGACGCCCTGGGCGTGCCGGGCCGTCCGGGCGAAGGGGTGGAAGATGGTCTGCCGCCAGGCCGAACCCCCCGGTTCGGTCATGATCGGCGCGATGACGTTGACCAGTTGGGCCTGGCACGCCGCGGTCACCCGGTCGCTGTGCCGCAGCAGGCTGATGAGCAGGCCACCGACGACGACGGCGTCGGCCACGCTGTAGTGGTCCTCCAGCAGAGGCGGCGCGACCGGCCAGTCCTCGCCGCTCGGCGGCGTGGACGGCGCCGCGGACTGGTACCAGACGTTCCACTCGTCGAACGCGATCATGATTTTCTTGCTCGACCGGCGGATCGCACCGACCGAGTCGGCGATGGCGGTGACGGCGTCGATGTACCTGTCCATGTCCTCGGCCGAGGCGAGGAAGCTGGGCAGGTCGTCGTCGACCGGCTGGTAGTAGGCGTGCAGTGAGATCAGGTCGACGTCGTCGTACGCCTCGGTCAGCACGTCGCGCTCCCAGCTCCCGAAGGTCGGCATGCCGAGGTGGGACGAACCGCAGGCGACGAGTTCGAGGTCCGGGTCGAAGCGGCGCATCGCCTTCGCGGTCTGCGCGGCGAGCCGGCCGTACTCGGTCGCGCTCCGCTGCCCCACCTGCCACGGGCCGTCCATCTCGTTGCCCAGGCACCACAGTGTGATCCCGTACGGGTCGACGGCGCCGTTGTCGCGACGCTTGTCGGCGAGGTGGCTGCCGCCGCGGTGATTGGCGTACTCCAGCAGGTCGACGGCCTCGGCGGTGCCACGGGTGCCGAGGTTGACCGCCATGATCGGGTCGACGCCCGCCTTACCGACCCAGCGCATGAACTCGTCCAGCCCGAACGCGTTGGTCTCCAGGCTGTGCCAGGCGAGGTCGAGCCGGGCGGGTCGTCGGTCGACCGGACCGACGCCGTCCTCCCAGCGATAGGAGGAGACGAAGTTGCCGCCCGGGTAGCGGACGGTGGTGATGCCCAGCTCCCGGACGAGCGCGAGGACGTCGCCCCGGAAGCCGTCCGCGTCGGCTGTCGGGTGGCCGGGCTCGTAGATCCCGGTGTAGACACAGCGGCCCAGGTGCTCCACGAACGAGCCGAAGAGCCGGCGCGGCACCGGTGCGACGCGTCGACGTGGGTCCAGGAGCAGGCGCGCGGTGTTCACGACTGCCCTCCAGGCCGGCTCGGACGGGGCCGGACGGGCGAGGCGGCGCGGTGGGGGAGTGGGTGCGGCGCTGGGGCGGGGTGGGTGTTCAGGGCGGGCTCCCTTCGTGCGAGGCCACCGACGTCGAGATCCGCGTCGCGGTGCCGGGGGCCGAGGGGTGGTGGGTCGGTGTGACCTCTGGACATCGCCATGATCATCGATTACGTTCCCGATCTATGTAAACGTTACCGATCATGCTCGCGTGAGGGAACACCCGTCGCGGAATGGCGCCTGACGGAGAGTGTCGTTCCGTTGTCAGCGGGTGGATCGATCGCGCGAAATAGCGATCCGGTGGCTTTCTCGGTATCGCCGCGAGAGGTGGGAAGTTCACGCTGTGAACATCCCGTTAGGACCCCGCGCGCGGAACGCTGGTGAGGCGAAAGGCTCTTGTGTTCGTAATCGTGGTCCGTTACGTTGGCAACATCCTGGAAACGTAACCGATAACGATTGCAGTCCAGAGAGAGCGGCATGATCGAAGCCAATGCGCCGGTAACGATGAGTGATGTCGCCCGGATCGCCGGCGTCTCCACCGCCACCGTCTCCCGTGTCGTCAACGGGCACTACGGCGTCAGCGCCCGCACGATCGCTCAGGTCCGCACCGCGATCCAGGAACTCGGCTACGAGTCGAGCCTGGTGGCGTCGAGCCTGCGACGCAGTCGCACCAACGTTCTAGGCCTCGTGGCGCACAGCTTCCAGTCATACACGGCGGAGGTGCTCAAGGGCGTCATGAAGGCGCTCAGTCGCTCCGGCTTCGACCTCATCATCTACGCCAACAGTGACCTCTACGGGTCCTACTCGGAGGGCTGGGAACAGCGGCACCTGACGCGCCTGTCGGGCACCCTCACCGACGGGTGCATCGTCGTCACGCCCTGGGGTGAGATGCGCAGCCGTACCCCGGTCGTGGCCATCGACCCGGTGCGAGGGTCGACGGGGCCCTCCGTCATGGCCGACAATCTCGCCGGTGCCACCACGGCTGTGGCGCACCTGCTCGACCTGGGTCATCGACGCATCGGGTTCATCGCCGGGCGCGACAGTCTCGCCTCGGCGTGGTCCCGGGAGGAGGGCTACCGGGCGGCGTTGGACGGTGCCGGCGTGCCTGTCGACCCGACGTTGATCGGCAGGGGGGACTTCAACCCCGAGTCGGCGGTGCCGTTGGCGCGTGCCCTGCTGCAACGGCCGGACCGGCCGTCGGCGATCTTCGCGGCGAGCGACGGGATGGCCCTCAAGGTGCTGGAGGTCGCCCGGGAGTTGGGACTCGCCGTCCCCGGTGACCTGTCCGTCGTCGGCTTCGACAACATCCCCGAGTCGGCGTCGACCGAGCCGGGTCTGACCACCGTGGACCAGTCGATGTACCAGCTCGGGTACGAAGCCGCGCGGATGCTCAAGTCGCTGGTGACCGGCGAGTGGGACGAGCCGAACCAGATAGTGCTCCCGACCAGTCTCGTGGTGCGCGGCTCGACCGCGGCACCGACGAGCGACCAGAGGAGGTGAGCGCAACCGCACGGCGAGATCCACCGATGGGTTGAGCTGGCCAGCGGGTCGCATCCGCTGCCGGCACAGGAAAGGAGTGGAGCGTGACAACCGAACATTATCACGGGCGCTTACGCCGTCTGGGCGTACGCCGGCTCTCGGCGGCGTTCACCGCCGGAGTCATCGCCATGGCGGCGGCCCTGCTCACACCGCAACCGGCAGCGGCGGCGGACACGCCGTGGCTGGAGGTCTCCCCGGACCGGTACGCGTCGTTCACCGTCCCGGCCGCGTACGTCCAGGAGCACCTGGGCGAGGTCTCGCAGGTCGTCGTCGAGGGAAACTTCGGGCCGTCCGCCTCCTGGGCGGAGTTCGGCCTGACGCGCCGGGGTGACGTGTGGTCCGGTGTGCTCGGCGCGTTGACGCCGGGGTTGTACCGCTACCAGGTGACCGCCGACGACACCAAGACCATCAAGGACCCGACGAACAGCACGAGCGTGGCGTCGAACCCGCTCCTGAGCACCTTCCTGGTGGCGGGTGACTCGGCGCGCTGGCTGGCCGACGCGCCCGCCGGCACCGGCGGCACGGTCGGGACGTTGACGTACCGGGTCCGCGGCGAGCAGCGCTCGGCCCTGGTCTGGACACCACCCGGGTACGCGGCCAAGAAGCCGAAGGGCTACCCGACGCTCTTCCTGGAGTCGGGTGCCGGTGCGGCCGCCACCGACTGGCTCGACCTCGGCCGCACGAAGCAGATCCTCGACAACCTCTCGGCGGCCGGCGTCATGCAGCCGATGGTCGTGGTGATCGCCGACAGCGCGGACGACCGGGAGCTGAAGGATCTCCGCAAGGCGGTCGCCGCCAACTACCGGGTCCTTCGCGATCCGGCGCACCAGGCCATCGCCGGCGTCACCGACGGCGCGGCACGGGCCGTACGGGCGGCGTTCGCGAGGCCGGGCCAGTTCGGCTATGTCGGCTGGTTCTCGGGCACGTCGACTCCGACGATCGACCGCAAGGACGCCAAGGCGGTCAACCACGGCCTGAAGCTGCTGCGGCTCTACACCGGCAACGTCACCGACCCGGCCTACAACACGACCTACCGGCTGACGAAGGCGCTGGACCGGGCCGACGTCCGGTTCGAGTTCGACGGGGTCGACCCCGACGGCGGGGGAAACTGGACCACCTGGCAGGAGAACCTCGTCGACTTCGTGCCACGGCTGTTCCGGCACGTGTCGGACCACGGGCCGAGCCCGGGCCACGGTCGGTTCACGGGCGAGTTCACGCCTCCGCCGGCCGGCACCACCCCGACGCCGTTCGTCACCGAGGACGGGTTCGTCACCTTCGAGACCACCACCGACTTCGCGGACGCCCAGCACGTCACGGTGTGGGCCAACATCGCGCCGGGCGGCAGTTGGCTGCGCGTGCCGCTGACGCGTGACGGCGGCCGGTGGCGGGCGACCGTCGGGCCGCTGAAGCCCTGGTTCTACTACTACCGGCTGATCGTCGACCGGGTGCCGTTCAAGGACACCTCGAATCCGACGAAGGTCACCACGGAACCGATGTGGAGCACGTTCCTCGTCCCGGGCCCGGAGGCTCGACTGCTGACGGACGTGCCCGCCGGCCAGGGCGGAAAGGTCGAGAGCATGACCTATGCCAGCACGGTGGCGGGCCAGGACCGCACCGCGCTGGTGTGGACTCCACCCGGGTACGACCCTGGTCGGGCGCAGCCGTATCCCGTCCTGTACCTCCAACACGGAGGCGGCCAGAACTACACGGACTGGGTCGAGATGGGCCGGGCCAAGCAGATCCTCGACCACCAGTTCCTCGACGGCGACCTCACGCCGATGGTGGTCGTGATGGGCAACGGCAACTCGTCGAACTTCAACCGGGAACTGTTGGAGAACATCGTGCCGACGGCCCGATCCCGCTACCACATCTCCAGCGACCCGTCCCAGCAGGCCATCGCCGGCCTGTCGATGGGCGGCGGGCAGGCGCTCGGCATCCTGCGCGCCTACCCGGGCCAGTTCGCCTACGTGGCGGCGTTCTCCGCCGGGTTCGGCAGCGGCACCGGCGTCGACGTCGAGGCGATCAACAACGGCACCACGATGCTGCGCCTGTACGTCGGCGACCGCACCGACTTCGTGTACCCGAGCTTCATGGCATCGCTGACCACGTTGGACACCCTCGGTATCCGCTACGAGTTCGACGGGGTCACCCCCGGACCGCACGGCTGGGACGTGTGGCAGAAGAACCTCATCGACCTGGCGCCGCGTCTGTTCAAGCGCTAGGAGCCGTCCCCGGCGACGCCACCGGGAGCAGGAGAGCCTGCCCCGGTGGCGCCCGGCCAGCGCATGGATGTCTGTGCACCGCCACCCCCGAAGGGAACCATCTCAATGAAGAGAAGACGCAAGCTCGCCACGGTGGCCCTGCTCGCGGCAGTGAGCGGCCTGGTCGCCTGCTCCTCGGACGACGGCGGCAGCGACGCGAGCAACTGCACGAACACCATCACCAAGCAGAACGTGCCGGTCGTGACGATGTGGGGCTGGTACCCCAACACCCAGCTCGTCGTCGACAACTTCAACAAGCTGCACGACGACGTGCAGGTCTGCTGGACCAACGTCGGGCAGGGCGGTGACGAGTACGACAAGTTCCAGACGGCCATCTCGGCGGGCACCGGCGCACCCGACGTGATCATGGTGGAGGCGGACCGGATTCCGACCTTCCAGATCCAGGGCGCGCTCGTCGACATCAAGCAGTACGGCTACGACGCGGTCAAGGCCAACTACGGCGAGGGCGCCTGGAAGGACGTGTCGGTCGGCGACGCGGTCTACGGCGTCCCGGTCGACGGCGGCCCGATGGGCATGATCTACCGCAAGGACATCTTCGACAAGTACAAGATCACGCCGCCGAAGACCTGGGCCGAGTACGAGCAGGCCGCGCAGAAGGTGAAGGACGCCGGTGGTCCGCTGTTCGGGGATCTCGGCGCGAACGTCCCGGCGGTCCTGATGGCGCTGCAGATCCAGAAGGGCGCCTCGCCCTTCACCTTCGATCCGGCGCAGCCGAAGTCGATCGGCGTGCAGCTCAACGACCAGGCGTCCAAGGACGTGCTGGACTACTGGGGCGGCCTCGCCAAGAAGGGCCTGGTGGGTACGCAGGACCAGTTCACCCCGGAGTACATCTCCGGTGTGATCAACGGGAACTACGCGACGTACATCTCGGCGGCGTGGGCTCCGGGCTACCTCACCGGCGCTGGCGTCGGCAAGGGGCAGGACACCGGCAAGTTCGCGGTGGCGCCACTGCCGCAGTGGGATCCGGCCAACCCGGTGCAGGTGAACTGGGGTGGGTCGGCCTTCTCGGTGACCAAGCAGGCGAAGAAGCCGGAGCTGGCGGCGAAGGTCGCGTACGGGCTCTACGCCGACAAGGAGTCGCTCACCGACGGCTGGACCAACCAGATCATCTTCCCATTGAACCTCACGGCGCTCAAGGACCCCGCGTTCGTCGACCTGAAGGTGGCGTTCTTCGACGGCCAGCAGGCCAACAAGGAGGTCTACCTTCCCGCCGCCGAGGCGTACAAGGGTGTCGCCTACGCGCCCTTCGGTCAGTACTACCTGGACGCCATGACGAAGCAGATCAGCGAGGTCATCAAGGGTTCCGTCACCGGCTCACAGGCCGCCGACAAGCTCCAGGACGACGTGGCGAAGTACGCCAAGGAGCAGGGCTTCACCGTCCAGTGACCGCTTCGGGTGGGCCGGCCCTGGCCGGCCCACCCTCCACCCCGCAGCGTCCACGTCCCGGAGACCGAGATGACAACCCTGACCGAGAAGCGCACACCGCGCAGTCAGCACGAGAAGCCCAAGATCCGTGGCAAGGTGCACCTCCGCGAACACCTGATGGGGTGGCTCTTCGTCGGGCCCTTCGCGATCGTCTTCCTGGCGTTCCTCATCGCGCCGCTGGCGTACGCGCTGTACCTCAGTCTGTTTCAGAAGAAGCTGATCGGTGGCACCAGCTTCGTCCTCTTCGACAACTACGTGAAGGCGTTCACCGACCCGAGTTTCCTGTCGGGTGCGTGGTTCGTCCTTCGCTTCTCGCTCGTCTCGATCCCGCTGCAGATCGTCCTCGCGCTCGCGCTGGCCCTCATCCTGGACGCGGTGACCACGCTGTTCGCCCGCTTCTCCCGCCTCATGATCTTTCTTCCGTACGCGATCCCGACAGTCATCGGGGCGGTGATGTGGGGGTTCCTCTACAGCAAGGGTTTCGGCCCGCTCACCGACATCTTCGGGCTCTTCGGCGCCAGCGCACCCGACTTCCTGGGCAGCGACCTGATCTTCTACGGCCTGCTCAACGTCGTCACCTGGCAGTGGGCCGGCTACTACATGATCATCCTGTACGCGGCGTTGCAGGGAGTCGACCCGACGCTCTACGAGGCGGCCCGGATGGACGGTGCCGGGCGGTGGCAGATCGCGACGCGGATCAAGATTCCGCTGATCGCGCCGGCGTTGATCCTGATCCTGGTCTTCTCGCTCATCGGCACCCTGCAGTTCTTCAACGAACCGCAGATCCTGCGCTACCTCGCCGCAGGCACCATCGGGACCGACTTCACCCCCAACATGTACGCGTACCAGCAGGCGTTCTCACTCGCCAACTTCAACTACGGGTCGGCGATCTCCTTCGCCCTCGGCGGCATCGTCTTCATCTGCGTGTACGCCTTCCTGTTCTTCACCCGCAAGCGGAGGAGCTTCCTGTAGATGACCGACCACACAAGCGTTCGCGCAAGCGCTCGCCGGCCGCAGCGCTATCTCCCTCTGCAGATCCTCCTCGGCTTCCTGGTGATCTACTTCCTCGTACCGTTCTGGTGGGTCATCGTCAACAGCTCCAAGGACGCGCCGGGCCTCTTCGGTGGCGGCAACACCCTCTGGTTCACCGACCAGGTCGACTACCTCGGTAACCTCCGGCAGCTCTTCACCTACGACGGTGGCATCTACCTGCGGTGGATCCTCAACTCCACGCTGTACGCCATCGCCGGCGGCGTCGGCGCCACGGTCCTGGCGGTGATGGCCGGCTACGGGTTCGCCAAGTACCGGTTCGCGGCGCGGCGCTTCAGCTTCGCCGTCGTGCTCGGCGCGCTGATGGTGCCGGCCACCGCCCTGGTCATCCCGACCTTCATCATGTTCTCCCGGTTGGGCCTGACGAACACCGTCTGGGCAGTCATCCTTCCGTCGCTGCTCAACCCGTTCGGCGTCTACCTGATGCACGTCTACGCGCGCGACGCGGTGCCGGACGAGCTGCTGGACGCGGCGCGGGTCGACGGCGCGGGGGAGATCCGCACCTTCCTTCAGATCGCGCTTCCACTGATGCGGCCCGCGGTGGTCACCGTGCTGCTGCTGTCGGCCGTGGCGTCCTGGAACAACTACTTCCTGCCCCTGGCCATGCTCTCGGACAACCGACTCTTTCCGGTGACCGTGGGCCTCGGTCTCTGGCAGGGCATCGCGTCGGCGAACAACTCGGGAGGCACCTCGCTGTGGAGCCTCATCATCCTGGGTTCGCTCGTGTCCGTGATCCCACTGGTCATCGCGTTCTTCAGCCTCCAACGACACTGGCGCGGCGGACTGTCCGTCGGAGGCCTTCGCTAGGTCGCGCCGCGCGATCTTCCGGAATGACAGAGAGGTGTGCTGATGTCGACGACAGATGGACCGCTGCGCAGCGGGCAGTGGTTCGGCGCGGAGGGCCGTAACGGGTTCATCCATCGGTCCTGGATGCGCAACCAGGGTTTCGCGGACGACGTCTTCGACGGTCGCCCGGTCATCGGCATCGCCACCACCTGGTCGGAGCTGACACCCTGCAACGCCCACCTGCGTGACCTGGCCGAATCGGTGAAGCGGGGCGTGTGGGAGAGCGGCGGCCTACCGCTGGAGTTCCCGGCCATGAGCCTGGGCGAGCCGCTCATGCGTCCCACCACCATGCTCTACCGCAACCTGCTCGCGATGGAGTTGGAGGAATCGGTCCGCGCCAACCCCCTCGACGGCGTGGTCCTGCTCTCCGGCTGTGACAAGACCACTCCCGGCCTGCTGATGGGCGCGGCGAGCGTCGACCTGCCGACGCTGATGCTGACCGGCGGCCCGATGCTCAACGGCAAGTTCCGCGGCCAGGACATCGGCTCGGGGACTGTCGTCTGGCGCTTCACGGAGGAGATGCGGGCCGGCCGGATGACCGCCGCCGACTGCGCCGAGGCAGAGGTCGGCATGTCCCGCAGCCGGGGCCACTGCATGACCATGGGGACCGCCTCCACCATGGCCTGCGTGACCGAGGCGCTCGGCGTGCAGCTACCGGGGGCCGCCGCCGTGCCCGCCGTCGACTCCCGGCGGTACGCCCTCGCGCAGGCCGCTGGACGTCGGATCGTCGCCATGGTGGGTGCGGACCAGCGACTGTCGTCGGTGCTCACCCGCGAGGCGTTCGAGAACGCGATCCGGGTCAACGCCGCGATCGGCGGTTCCACCAACGCCGTCGTACACCTGCTCGCCATCGCCGGACGCCTTGGTGTGCCCCTGTCGTTGGAGGACTTCGACACCCTCACCGCGGAGGTGCCCCTGCTCGTCAACCTCATGCCGTCCGGGGCGTACCTGATGGAGGACTTCGCGTACGCGGGTGGCCTTCCGGTGGTGATGAAGGAGCTCGCCCCGCTGCTGCACACCGACCACATCACGGTCAGTGGCAGGAGCGTGGCGGAGAACGTCGACGGCGCCCAGTGCTGGAACCGGGAGGTCATCGCCACCCTGGAGGAGCCGTTCCAGGCCGCCGGCTCGGGCACCGTGGTGCTGCGCGGGTCGCTCGCGCCGTCCGGGGCGGTGCTGAAGGTCTCCGCCGCATCCCCTCACCTCCTCTCGCACACCGGTCCGGCGCTCGTGTTCGACCGGATCGAGGAGTACGTCGTCGCCGCCGACGATCCGGACCTCGACGTCACCCCCGACACGGTGATCGTCGTCCGCAACGCCGGCCCGCGCGGCTACCCCGGCTTCCCGGAGGTGGGCAACGTGCCGATGCCCCGCCGGCTGCTCGCCGCCGGCATCACGGACATGGTGCGGATCTCGGACGCCCGCATGAGCGGCACCGGCTACGGCACGTGCGTCCTGCACGTGGCACCGGAGGCGTCCGTGGGCGGCCCTCTCGCGCTGGTGCGCACCGGCGACCAGATCCAGGTCGACGTCGCCACGCGCCGCCTGGAACTCCTGGTCGACGAGGCGGAACTCGCCGAGCGCCGGTCCGCCTGGAAGTCACCGCCGCCGGTGGCCGACCGTGGTTGGGTACGGCTGTACAGCGAGCACGTTCTCCAGGCCGACAGCGGAGCCGATCTCGACTTCCTCGTCGGTGGTAGCGGCAGCGCGGTGCCCCGCCACTCACACTGACGGGCGCGGAACGTACGAGGTACCCACCCATGGAAGAACGGACGGCCCGCCAGTGCGAGTTCACGCGGAGAAAGCAGTGACGACCGCCCATCGGCCCCCGGTCATGGCGGACGTCGCCCGCCTGGCGGGCGTGTCGCACCAGACGGTGTCCCGGGTCATCAACGGTGCACCCGCCATCAGACGCGAGACGCGGGAGCGTGTTCTCGAGGCCATCCGGCGGCTCGACTACCGCCCCAACACCGCCGCCCGAGCGCTGGTGCGGGGACGTTCCGGGATGATCGGCATCATCGGCACGGCCAGGACGCTGTTCGGTCCGACGAGCATCCACCGCAGCGTCGAGGACGCCGCCCGCGCCGCCGGTTACTTCGCCACCTCGGTGAGCCTGTCGGAGGTGACGGTACGGGCGCTCAGCGACGCCACCGAACACCTCATGCGTGTGGGCGTGGAAGGCGTCGTGATGATCGCCGGCAACGACGAGGCTCTCGAAGTGGTGCGGATGACCCGGTCCGGCGTGCCCTTCGTGGTGGTGGAGGGTGACCTGTCCAGGGCAAGCCTCACCGTCGGCGTGGACCAGGTGCTCGGCGCCCGGATGGCGACCGAGCATCTGCTCGGCCTCGGGCACACCGAGATCGTGCACGTGTCCGGTCCGCTCAACTGGGCCGAGGCGCGCGCCCGCCGCGACGGCTGGCATTCGGCGATGCTCGCGGCGGGCATCCGGCCGCCCGAGCCGGTCGAGGGGGACTGGATGGCCCACAGCGGCTATTTGGCCGGGCTGCGGATCTGCGAGATGCGCGGGACCACCGCGGTCTTCGCGGCCAACGACCAGATGGCCATCGGTGTGCTGCGTGCGCTGCACGAGCGCGGGCGGCGGGTGCCGCAGGACATCTCCGTCGTCGGATTCGACGACGTCCCCGAAGCGGCGTACCTGATTCCGCCGTTGACCACGATCCAGCAGGATTTCGGCGCGGTCGGTCGACGGGCGATCACGGCGGTCACCCAGGCCATCGACGACATGGTGCCACAGCCTCTGCCGCTCGTCGTACCCACGCTCGTGGTGCGGGAGAGTACGGCGCCACGGACCGGTACGTGAGCCACGGTCACCGCCGCACGAGCGGGCGGGCCCGGCGTGACGCCGAGCCCGCCCGTTGCCGGTCGGTCAGGACCATCAGGTCAGGGCGGTGAGCCGGAACTGCTGGTTGGTCTGTCCGTGGCAGTCGTAGAGCTGGATCTGGGCGCCGTTGGCGGTGCTCCAGACGTCCAGGCAGCGTCCGGACTGGACGCTGCTGATGGTGCCGTTGGAGTTGAGGTTCCATTGCTGGTTGGTCTGTCCGTGGCAGCTGTAGATCTGCACGGCCGCGCCGTTGCCGGAGCCTGCGGCGTCGAGGCACATGGTGCCGTACACCTGTAGTTGTCTGCCCGACGTGTAGGTCCACTGCTGGTTGGTCTGCCGGTTGCAGTCGTAGAGGGTGACCCGTGTGCCGTTGGTGCGTGAGGCGTTGGGTACGTCGACGCACCGGCCCGACTGCGTGCCGACGATCTGGCTGGCCGAGCCGGGTGGGGTGGTGGGCGAGACCGTGGGCGTCGGTGTCGGGCTGCTCGTCGGTGTCGTGGTCGGCGTCGGGCTGGTCGGCGTCGACGGCAGCAGCGGGCAGGTGCTGCGGTAGGTGACCACGCCGCTGTTGTCCAGCAGCGGGCAGAGGAACTGGCTGTACCGGGCGTCGTTGTCGACGAACATCTTGACGAACGGCAGCATGGTCCGGACCAGCACGGGGTTCGACCGTCCGACCATGAAGCCGTGATCCGCGCCGGCGACCTCCAGGTAGGTGCTCTCGGTGGTGCTCGGGATGCTGTTGTAGAGACCGGTGGCGTAGGACGGGGTGACCACCGTGTCGGCCTGGCCGGCGAAGATCATGGTGGGCACCCGGTCGTTGGCCAGGTTCGACGACGGCGAGTACGGCGCGATGCCGACGACCGCCTTCAGCGACGGCCGCCGCATCGCGGCACTCAACGCCCCGCCGCCGCCCATGGAGTGGCCGGCGACAGCCAACCGGTTGGGGTCGACGCGGTCGCGTACCGGGCTCTGCTGTGTCAGGTAGTCCAGCGCGGCGAGCAACTGGGTGCCCCGGGCCGTGTCGAAGTCGTTGCGGCTGTTGGTCTCGATGCCGATCACGACGAAGCCGTGGGAAGCCAGCCACGGTCCCATCCAGGCCAGTTCGGCGGAGAACAACGCGGTGTAACCCGGCGAGATGGCGATGGCCCCGAAGGTGCCCTGGCTGGTGTCGGTCGGGTAGTAGATCCGGCCGCCGTTGAAGCCGTACCCCGTCGGGACGCTGACGGACGTGTTGGCGAACGGACCGTTCACGGCGGTGACGCTGGTCCGGGTGGGGTCCGGGCCGCGCTGGTACGGGTTGTCGGCGGCCGACGCCGACCCGGTCGCCAGGGTGATGGTGAGCAGCCCGACCGCGGCGGCGATCCCGGCCGCGGCCAACGTGAACAGGCGTCCTCGGATGCCGGGCGACCTGCGGTCGACAGGGGTGTTCGCCGGGGGCGGCGGATGGTCTGCGGGTCCTCGCACTGTCGGTACCTCCTGGGGGTGGTGGTGGAGAGACGAGGGCGGGCGGGTTCGTCAGGTGCCGAGCCCGCCCGCCCCGACCTTGTCTGGGCGGAACGTCCCTGGTAGAGCTTTACGCGCCGCTGGACGAGAGCCGGAACTGCTGGTTGGTCTGTCCATGGCAGTCGTAGAGCTGGATCTGGGCGCCGTTGGCGGTGCTCCAGACGTCCAGGCAGCGTCCGGACTGGACGCTGCTGATGGTGCCGTTGGAGTTGACGTTCCATTGCTGGTTGGTCTGTCCGTGGCAGCTGTAGATCTGCACGGCCGCGCCGTTGCCGGAACCGGCCGCGTCGAGGCACATGGTGCCGTACACCTGTAGTTGTCTGCCCGACGTGTAGGTCCACTGCTGGTTGGTCTGCCGGTTGCAGTCGTAGAGCTGTACCCGGGTGCCGTTGGTGGTCGAGGAGTTCGGCACATCGACGCACCGGCCCGACTGGGTGCCGACGATCGCACCGGCGGAGCCGGGTGGGGCGGTCGGCGTGACGGTGGGGGTCGGACCCGGCGTGGTGGGCGTGGGGGTGGTCCCGGGGCCGGCGCTGTTCAGCGCCTCCAGGGCGGCCGTGTAGGCGGCCTTCTTGTTGCCGCTGCAGTCGAAGAGCAGCGGAGTGCCGCTGGAGCGCCACGAGTCGCAGTCCCGCACTCCCCAGACCGTGAGTCCGTTGCAGCGAGCCACGGCGAGGCAGTCGTTGACCACGCTGCGGTAGGTGTTGGCCTGCGTCGTACCGGAACCCTCGATGTCCAACTCGGTGATCTGCACGTCCACCCCGAGGGCGGCGAAGCTGGACAGGGTCGTGCGGTAGTTGCTGTTGTACGGCGAGTTGGCGTTGAAGTGCGACTGGAACCCGACGCAGTCGATCGGTACGCCACGGGACTTGAAGTCGCGCACCATGTTGTACACGGCCTGGGTCTTGGCCCACGTCCAGTTGTCGGTGTTGTAGTCGTTGTAGCAGAGCTTCGCGTCCGGGTCCGCCGAGTCGGCGGCGCGGAACGCCGCCTCGATCCAGTCGTTACCGCTGCGCTGGAGGTTCGAGTTACGACGGGCCCCGCTGTTGCCGTCCTCGAACGCCTCGTTCACCACGTCCCAGGAGTAGATCTTTCCCCGGTAGTAACCGGCCACCCGGTTGATGTGGTTGAGCATGGCGTTGCGCAGCGCGGTGCCCTCCATGCCCTGCATCCAGCCCGGCTGCTGGGAGTACCAGGCCAGGGTGTGGCCGCGGACCTTCCAACCCCGGGAGAGGGCGTGGTTGACGATCCGGTCCGCGTTGCCGAAGGTGAAGTTGTTCTGCTGCGGCTCGGTCGCGTCGATCTTCATCTCGTTCTCGGGCGTGACAGCGTTGAACTCGCGGTTCAAGATCGTCGTGTACGCGCTGTCGCCGAGTTTGTTGGCGGCCACGGCGGCACCGAAGTACCGGCCGGACTGGGCCGCCGCCGCGCCGAGAGTCGTCTCGGCGGCCTGGGCCAGGTTGGGCAGCATCGATACGACCAGGGCCACAATTATCGCGGCAGTTCCGGAAAGAGCGACCGTTCGTAGTCGGGTACGCCCGGTGGGACGGGGCCGGGAAACCATGCTGATCCTCCGGTGGTGGGTGGGGAGAACTCGGGTGCTGTTCGGGTGGGTGAAACCGCGGTGCCGGTTGCGCTAGCGCTGCCCAGGTCACCCGACGGGTCCGGCGGTCGGATGCGGTGTCCGGGCCGCTGCGGTCTGAAAGGATCATGGCAACGTTCACACTGATCGATGTCTCAGGCTCGCAGAAAGTTCCGGCTTTTTCAACCGGTAGTTTCGGGGCTGTTACGGGCCAGGACATCACGGCGTGAGCCGCGTCAGACGCAAGATCGGTTGACGCCCTGCCGCCTGGAAGCGAGGGCCACGGTCGTCCCGTCACGGGCTGGGCGCCGCCCGTCAGGCGTCAGCGCCGGAGCCGAATGACCCTGAGTGACCAGGATGGACAGAGGGTTCGCGAAACCTTACAGTTCGCCAACTGGTTCAGCTTCATCACGGGGGATGCGATGACACCGGCTAGATCTCTGCTGCCCAAATCACGTCCAGGCTCGCGCCGCGTCGCGGCGGCACTGCTCAGCAGTGTCCTGGTCGTCTCGGTTCTCGTGGCGCCGCCCGAGGCCGCCGCCAAGCCCAAACCGCACCTGTCCGCGCAGCGGGAAGCGCTGGACGGCGACGGTGGGACCGCCGCCGGACGGGCGTGGCCGACACGGCCGGCGCGCAACGCCGAGCTGGCGGCTCCGACGTGGCCGAAGCCCGGCCGGGCGACCGTCACTCTGCCGCAGGCGGGTGCGGGCCAACGGAAAACCGCCGCTCCCGCCGTACGAGCCGGCGCGCTGCCGGTGACGGTGGGTCGGGCCGACGGCGCGCGGGGAGCGCGCACCGACGCGGTGGCCGTGGAGCTGCTCGACCGGTCCGTCGTGCCCCAGCAGTGGCGTGACGGTCTGCTGATGCGCGTCAGTGCTACCGCCGCGGCGACCGCGGGCGAGACGGCGACGGGTTCCGGCGCGGCTGCGGTCTCGGTCGACTACCGGGGATTCCGCAACGCCATCGGCGGCAGTTGGTCGTCCCGGCTACGCCTGTGGCAGGTGCCCGAGTGCGCGTTGCGGGAGCGACCGACGCCCGGCTGCGCCGCCACGCCGCTGCCATCGGTCAACAAGGACGGCCAGGTGAGCGCCGAGGTACCCGTACCGGTGGCGGCCTCCGGGGCCCGCACCGCCGGCTCCACCCTCGTCGCACTCGCGGCCGGCAGCGCCGGACCCGAGGGTGATTACACCGCCACCTCACTCACACCGTCAGCGACCTGGGCGGCAGGCGGCGCGACCGGGGACTTCAACTGGTCGTACCCGATGAAGATGCCGCCGGCGATCGCCGGCCCGGTGCCGACCTTCTCCCTCGGCTACTCCTCGGCGTCGATGGACGGCAGGTCCGGCACCGAGAACAACCAGCCGACGTGGGTCGGTGAGGGGTTCGACCTGTGGTCCGGGTACATCGAGCGCAAGTACGTCGGCTGTGGCGAGGACATGACCGACAGCAACAGCAGCAAGAAGACGGGCGACCAGTGTTGGCGGTCCGACAACGCGACCCTGTCCCTCAACGGACGGGGCTCGGAGTTGGTGTACGAGAGCGGCAAGGGTTGGCGTAGCCGCAACGAGGACGGTTCGAGGATCGAGAAGGTCACCGGTGGCAGCAACGGTGACAACAACGGTGAGTACTGGAAGGTCACCACGGCCGACGGAGTTCAGTACTTCTTCGGCCTGCACGCCCTGCCCGGTCAGTCGGCGAAGACCAACTCGACGTGGACCGTTCCGGTGGCCGGAAACCAGAGCGGCGAGCCGTGCCACGGCAGCTCCTTCCCCGCCTCGTTCTGCGACCAGGCCTGGCGGTGGAACCTCGACTACGTGGTCGACCCCCGTGGCAACACGATGTCCTACTGGTACGGCACCGAGACCAACTACTACGGCCGGAACGCCAGCAACACCGACAAGGCGTCCTACGTGCGGGGTGGCACGCTCACCCGCATCGACTACGGCACGTGGGACCGCGGGTCGGGCGACCGGTCCGTGACCCCGACCGCACAGGTGATCTTCACGACGGCGGACCGCTGCGACTCCGGTTGCAGCACCCACGACGCGGCGCACTGGAAGGACGTGCCCTGGGACCAGGAGTGCACGGCCACCGCCGCGAACTGCAAGGAGAACTACTCACCCACCTACTGGTCGACCAAGCGGCTGTCGAAGATCACCACCCAGGTCTGGGACACCACCAGGACCACGCCGGCCTGGCAGCCCGTGGACTCCTGGACCCTCACCCACACGTATCCGGCCGTCGGTGACGGCAGCGACCACGCCGGCATGTGGCTGAGCGCGATCTCGCACACCGGGCTCTCCGGGACGGCGGTCAGCATGCCGCCGGTGACGTTCGAGCCGGTGTCCCTGCGCAACCGGGTGCTGACGACGAACAACACCAGCAACAACCGGATGCGGATCGGGAACATCGTGACCGAGACCGGCGCGAAGATCCAGGTCACCTACAGTCTGCCGGACTGCTCGTCGGGCAACCTCCCCGCGACGGCGTACGACAACGCCAAGCGGTGCTATCCGGTCATCGGCGCGGACCCCTACGACCCGGACGGTCCGGACATCACCGAGTGGTGGCACAAGTACGTGGTCACCCAGATCTCCGAGTCGGACCTGATGGTGATGGTGAACGGCACCGACCACGGGCAGCCGGTGAAGAACACCTATTACACCTACGTCGGCGCGCCGGCCTGGCACTACGCCGACGACGACGGCCTGGTCAAGCCGAAGCGCAAGACGTGGAGCCAGTTCCGGGGATACGCGACGGTCGAGACCCGCGTCGGTGACGCGCCGAGCCAGACGTTGAGCCGCACCACGTACCTGCGCGGCATGCACGGCGACCGGGCGACCACCTCGGGCGGCTCGCGGACCGTCACCGTCGGCGCGTCGCTGGGCAACGAGACGGTGTACGACGAGGACCAGTTCGCCGGCCTGGCCCGCGAGCAGGTGACCTACAACGGGGTCAGCACCAAGCCGGTCAGCAAGACCGTGAACGTGCCCTGGATGTCACCTGCACTGGCCTCCCGAACGATCAACGGTGACACCGTCACGGCCCGTTTCACCCGCACGTCGGCCACCTACTCGGCCAGCGCTCTGGGAGTGGACGGCGCCTCGGGGTGGCGTACGACCCGGACGGAGTCCCGCTTCGACGACACCTACGGCACGACGACCTGGACCCAGGAGGATGGGGACACGGCGAAGACCGGCGACGAGAAGTGCACCACCTACAGCTACAACCGCAACACCGCAGCGAACCTCGTCGAGGTCGTGAGGCAGACCACCGTCACGGCGCTCACCTGCGGAGTCGCGCCGACCGGGCCCGACGATGTCGTCTCGGACGAGCGGAACTACTACGACGGCGCGACGAGCGTCGGCACCGCCCCGACGAAGGGGCTGGTCACCAAGGTCGAGAGCCTGAAGGACTGGTCGAGCACGGGCGGCACGACCTGGCGGGTCAACAGCGAGTCCGCCTATGACACCTTCGGCCGGATCACCCAGAGCACCGACGACCGGGGCAACGTCACCACGAAGGCGTACCTGCCGGCCTCCGGTGGGCCGCTGCGAAAGGTGACCACGACGACCGCGGACCCCAACGGCGCAAGCGGCTGGGTCAGCACCATGGAGTCGGAGCCGTACCGGGGTTCGCCGGTGCGGACTACCGATCCCAACGGGCGGGTCACCGACATCGAGTACGACGCGCTCGGGCGTACCGCCCAGGTCTGGAAGATCGGCTGGACGAAGGCCGACCACCCGAACAACCCGTCGGCGCGATACGACTACACCTTCGCCGCCGCGCGGGACGCCTACCCGTACACCACGAGCCGGACGCTGCACCCGGGCGGCGGGTACACCACGTCCCACCAGATCTTCGACGCGCTGCTGCGGTCCCGGCAGGTGCAGACGACGGGCGTGGGCGGTGGCCGGGTCGTCACCGACACCCTGTACGACAAGGCCGGCCGGGCCGTCACCAGCTACTCCGCCCACGCCGAACCCGGCACGCCGTCCGGCGCGCTCTGGTGGGAGCCGGAGTGGTCGGTGCCCGCGCTGACCAAGACCGTCTTCGACGGAGCTTCTCGAGCCACCGACCAGGTCTTCTTCGGCACCGATGGTGTGACGAACCTGGTGGAGAAGTGGCGTACCACCACCAGGTACCTCGGGGACGCCACGACGGTCACCCCGCCGTCGGGTGGCGTACCGACCACGACGGTGGTGGACGCCCTCGGGCGTACCGTCGAGCTTCGGCAGACCGGCTCCAAGACCCTCACCACGCGGTACGGCTACGACGGCAAGGGCGAACTGCGGACCGTCACCGACTCGTTGGGCAACGAGTGGCGGTACACCGTCGACATCCGGGGGCGCAAGACCGTCACCGTCGACCCCGACAAGGGCACGAGCCGGAGCGAGTACAACGACTACGGCGACCTCGTGAAGACCACCGACGCCCGTGGTGAGGTGCTCGTCTACGAGTACGACAAGCTCGGCCGCAAGATCGGCGTGTACGACGACACCGTCTCGGCCGGCACGAAGCGGGCCGCGTGGACGTACGACCGGCTCTATACCGGCCAGACGGTACGCGGCCAGTTGGGCCAGAGCATCCGCTACGAGCCGGCGGGATCGGCGAACGCGTACACCTACCGGGTGAGCGGGTACAACGACCGGTACCAGCCGACGGGCACGCAGTACGTGGTGCCGACCGTGGAGGGCACGGGCATCGCCGGGACGTACATCTACGGCTTCGGCTACTCGCCCTACACGGGCGACGCGACCTCGGTGACGCTGCCGGCCGCCAACGGGTTGACCACCGAGACGGTGACCACCCGGTACGACGCCACGACCGGTCTGCCCAGTGGGCTGGACACCAACCTGATCAACGTCGGCGCCTACGTGATCGGTCAGCAGTACACCGCCTACGGCGAGCCGACGGTCACCACCCGGAAGATCAACGGTGGCGTGTACGTCGAGGACGCGGCGTACTACGACCTGACCACCCGACGGCTCGAGCGGTACAAGGTGCAGCCCGAGACGGCGGCCGGCACGGTGCAGGACACCACCTACGGGTACGACGCCGCGGGCAACATCCTCTCGGTCACCGACGCGCCGCAGGTGGGTTCGGGGGACAACCAGTGCTTCGGCTACGACTCGTTGCGGCGGCTGACCTCGGCGTGGTCACCGAAGGCGGGCGTCGCCTGCGCGACGGCGCCGTCGGTGGCGAACCTGGGCGGCCCGGCCCCGTACTGGCACGAGTGGACGATCGACGACATCGGCAACCGCCGTACCGAGACCGTGCATTCCACGGTCGGCGACACGGTCCGCACCTACGCGGTGCCGGACAGCGGTAAGGACAAGGTCCGCCCACACGGGGTCGACTCGGTGGCCACGGTCACCAACGGCGGCGCCGGAGTGACGACCCGGTACGGGTACGACAGCACCGGCAACATGACCTGTCGCCCGACGGGGGCCGCCACCAACACCTGCGACACCGCCTACACCAACTCCCAGGCGCTGAGCTGGAACAGTGAGGGCAAGCTCGCCACCGTCACCGTCGGTGGGCAGAGCGTCGAGTCGAACGTCTACGACGTCGACGGCAGCCGGCTCGTCCGCCGGGACGCCAACGGCACCACCCTCTACCTGCCGGGACAGGAGATCCGGCGCACCGGTAGTTCGACGACGTCTGCCGTCCGCTACTACACCTTCGGCGGCAGGACGGTCGCCAGCCGTGACCCCAACGGACTGACCTGGCACTACTCGGATCACCAGGGCACCCAGCAGGTCAGCGTCGATGCGCTCAGTCAGCAGGTCTCGGCCCGCCGGCAGACCCCGTACGGCGACCCACGCGGCAGCCAGCCGCAGTGGCGCAACTCGAAGGGCTTCGTCGGCGGCGACAAGGACCCGACCGGTCTGACCCACATCGGGGCACGCGACTACGACCCGGGCCTCGGCCGCTTCGTGTCGGTGGACCCGGTCCAGGACCTCAAGGACCCGCAGCAGTTCCACGCCTACGCGTACGCGAACAACTCTCCGGTGACGGCCTCCGACCCGACGGGCACCATCCCAGAGGGTGTCTCGATGCAGGAATACCAGCAGGACATCCTGCACGACGTCGAGAACCGCAGGCGGCTGTTCAATGATCCGGTGCGCAACGGCTGGGGTGGACGTCGCCCGCCGACCCTGACCAAGACGAAGGATTGGGAGCAGAAGTACAAGAAGGTGGTCGGCGCCACGTGGTGGAAGAACCCGAGTGGTCCGGCGGCCTGGATGCTGATGGCCGTCGAGTCGGCCCAGGAGGCCGACATCGACCCGCGGTGGCTGCTCGCGGTGCTCATGGCCGAGGTGGGTAACTCGGAGAAGTACGCGTCGATCGACCAGAACGTCCAGGCGGCCAGCGTGGTGGCCGACAAGCTGGGCATCTACGGCCCGTTGAAGCAGCTCGTGGGCAACGTGACGGGCTTCAAGAAGGGCGAACAGGCGAATCCCCCGTCGATCGGTTGGGGCAACATCCAGCAGGAAGCGTTCGAGAGCACCAAGGTGAACCACCCGGAGGCGTTGGGGGACGTCGACTGGTCCTCGCTCATCTGGCACAACGACCTCTCCATCAAGGTGACGGCGTACCGGCTGAAGGACACCACGGCCGCGGCGGAACGGACGGCCACCGTGGGCATGAAGCAGAGATGGACGCCCCAGCAGGTGGGCGCCGGGATCTACAACGTCGGGGAGCGTAACTACAACGAAGCGGTGCGGCAGCGTGGCGATCTGGGTCCGAGCGGGACGGTCTACGCCACGACCATCGGTCGCTACTATTGGACGGCCGATCAGATGGTCTGCCACTCCGGAGTGTTCACGTGTTCCTGACGTCGGTGCCCCGCCGGACCCTGATCGTGGTGACGGCCGTACTGCTGGTCGTCGGCGCGGCCGGCTGCGGCGACGGCAATGAGACCCAGCGGTACGCCGACCGCGTGCGGGTGGAGGGCTTCACGTTGGTCAAGTCGGCGTACTCGAACGGCGAAGGTCGGTCCTACCTGGGGCCGGCCGGCGAAGGGGCTCCGCCGGTCACCGCCCCCGGGCTCACCCTGAGCTCGGGCGGCACGGACACCTCGTACCTGTTCTACGACTACCTGGCCTACGGCCAGGGCACCGATCCGGACACGGGCACCTGCTCGGTGACGGTGTACGAGATCCGGGACCGGGCCAAGGCCGTGGACTACCTCGACGACGACCTGAACAGCAGCCAGCAGCAGGCGGTCCGTGACGGCACGTCGCGGATCGTGCATCTCGACGTGCTCTGCGACGCGCAGGCCGACACGTGAGCTGGTGCGGGCCGGCGGCACTCCGCCGGCCCGCACCGATCATCGGAGCGCGGTCCGTCGTGGTCAGGGGGCCCAGGGAGCGGCGATGTTCCAGGTGCTGTCGGCCGCCCAGAGGGTGGGGCTGTTGTAGGCGTCACCGCCCGTGCCGTTGCTGAGCCACACCTCCGAGTTGTAGTGCCGGAGGTACTTCCCACGGAAGTTGTACGACTCCAGCGACACGCCGCTTCCGGTCAGTCCCACCCGGGCGCACCAGGTGGCGTCGGCCCGCAGGAGCGCCGAGCCGTCGTTCGGCGAGTTGCGGACCCGGGAGTCCTGGTGCCGCAGGTACTGACCGGGATAGTTGGCCGACTCGAAGGAGTAGCAGGCGCCGTCGGCCAGGCCGGGCCGGATGACGTACGTCGCGTCGTTCTTGAGCAGCGCCGAACTGCCCGCGTCGACCACCTCCGTGTACGCCAGGCTGTTCTGGTGGCGCAGGTACCGGTTGGTGTAGCCGGGGGTGGTCACCTGCAACGAGTGCCGCGTGTTGACCGGCAGGGCGACGGGGGCGGAACTGCCGATCGCCTTGGACGCGCTGACGAGGGCGGTGTTGGCCGCGCGGACGCGTGCCTGGTCCATCTTGACCACCTGCCGGTCGTAGGTGAGGAAGCCGTTCAACTCTCCCTCCTGGTCGGCGATCTCGGTGTAGATCGAGGCGCTGAGACCCTTGCCGAGCATCAGGTTCTGCGCGCCCTGCACCAGCCCCACGTACCGGTCGGTGAGCGCGGCGGAGGTGGGCTGCCACTCGTAGGCGAAGAACTGCCCGTTGGGGCTGTACTCGTGGCCGGGTGTGCGCAGGCCCAGGCCGCCGAACTCGCCGAGTACCGCGATCCGGCTGCTCGACGGCGAGGGTGAGTCCGGGCCGAGGTAGACGTGCCAGTCGTCGATGTCGCCGTTGCCGGGGTCGCCGAGGGACTGGCAGCAGTTGTGGCCGCTGTGCGGGTTGACCAGGCGGGTGGGGTCCTGATTCTTGATGTTCTGTGCCACGCGGCGGGTGTCGGCCAGGGTGCGCTCGCCCCATCCCTCGTTGTAGGGCGTGTAGGCGACGACCGCAGGGGAGCTGCGGTGCTCGTCGACGATCTCGCGTGCCTCGGTCTCGAACTGCGCCTGTTGAGCATCGGTGGGGTCGATGTTCTGCGCGGTGAGCGACGGAATGTCCTGCCAGACAAGCAGGCCGAGCCGGTCGGCGTGGTAGAACCAGCGCTGCGGCTCGACCTTGATGTGCTTGCGCACCATGTTGAAGCCCAGGTCCTTGTGCTTCTGCAGGTCGAAGGCGAGGGCGGCATCGGTCGGCGCGGTGTACAGGCCGTCCGGCCAGAAGCCCTGGTCGAGGGTGCCGACCTGGAAGACGAACTGTCCGTTGAGCTTCGGTCGTAGCACCCCGTTGACCACGCCGGTGGTGATCTCCCGCATCCCGAAGTAATGGACGGTCTGGTCGACCGTCGCGCCACCCGCGTTGCGCAGACGAATTCGCAGGTTGTAGAGGAACGGGTCGTCGGGTGACCAACGGCGGGCGTTGGGCACCGGGACGCTGAAGTCCGTGAAGCCGCCGGTGGCGGAGCCGACGACGGTGCTTCCGGTCAACGCCTCGGCGAGCACGCTGTGCCCGCTCACGTCGCCCCGGGTGAAGACCCGGACCCGCAGGGTGTTGGTGGCCAGGTTCGGGTAGACGTCCACGCTGCTGATCGACGCCGACGGCACCGGTTCCATCCACACCGTCTGCCAGATGCCGGAGCTGGGCGTGTAGAAGATCCCACCGGGCTGCTTGGTCTGCTTGCCGATCGGTGGCAGGCTGCCGTTCTGCCGGGTGTCGGTCGGGTCCCACACCTTCACCACGATCTCGTTCACGCCGCCGTTGAGCTGCGGGGTCACGTCGAAGGTGAAGGCGTCGTAACCGCCGGTGTGCGCACCGAGCCGTACGCCGTTGACCCAGACCGTGCTCTGCCAGTCCACGGCGCCGAAGTGCAGCAGGGTCCGCCGGCCCGACCAGTTCGGCGGGACGGTGACGGTGCGTCGGTAGAACAGGTAGTTGCGGTTGTCGTTGGCGGCCCGCTGGATACCGGAGAGCGCGCTCTCCACCGGAAACGGCACGTTGACCCGTTCGGGCAGGTCGGTGTTGAACTGCGGGGCGTCGTCGGTGCCGGACTGCCGCAGCTGCCACTCCCCGTTGAGGTTGAGCCAGTCCGGACGCGTCATCTGTGGTCGCGGGTACTCCGGCAGGGGCGTCCCGGCCAGCGCCTGGCTGGTCCACGGTGTGGTCAGTGGCGGCGTCTTGGCCGGGGCGGCCTGCGCCGGTCGGGTCGGTGCGGCGAACACTCCGACGACGAGGGTGAGGATGAGCAGTAGGGACAGGGCGGGGCGGGCGGGGTCCTGACGTGTCATGCCGTCTCCGAGGGGCGGGTCGCCGCGGGCCGTGCAGCTGAGCCCGCAGCGCGCGGGCGGTGGGAATCGGGTGGCTTCTGGAGCGCGGACGGCGGATGTCGGCGGGATTCACACCCCACAGGTCATGGCAAATAGATTGACATCCATCACCACCCGTACAACGTTATAGAGGCATCCTGGACATCCAGTCAATTGCCCAGCGTCAATGCCCTGGTGGTGAACCGATCGCCGTACCTCGGCCACGGCGACCGCCCCGGCCGGCGTCGGAGCGGCCGGGTAGCGGGAGTGCTTCCCCCCGGGCGCACCCCCGCGCAAGGCCGTCACCATCCGTCGCGGGCAGTGCTCCTATGGGCGCCCATGCCCGATTCAGGATGACCGAACGTGACCGATGTGGACACGGAGGCGTGTGAGCCCTACAGTCTCGCCACCGGTTCACGTTCAATCACGGGGGTTGAGATGATGCCTGGCCGCTCGATGCTGCCTGCCTTATTCCTGAAACGTTCCCGATTCACTGCCGCCAGCGTCGCGGCTGTGGTCGTAAGTTCCCTGCTCATCGCGCCGTCGTCCGTCGAGGCGGCGGCACCCGCTGCCAAGCCCGCCAATCCGTCGGTCGCACCGGACGCGGCCTCGGCCGTCGCCCAGGCGAAGCGTTCCGGCCAGCGGGTGGAGGTGGCCAACGCGCGCACCGAGCTGACGCAGGTCTTCGCGAATCCGTCCGGCGGTTTCACGTCGGAGTCGGCGGTCACGCCGCAGCGGGTCCGCCGTGCGGACGGGTCGTGGGCATCGGTCGATCTCTCGCTTCGCGCCGGGGCGGGAGGCTGGCTGCGTCCGGTCGCCTCGGTGGCCGACGTGCGGTTCTCCGCCGGTGGCAAGGGCCCGGCGGTGACGCTGGTGCGACAGGGCAAGACGTTGACCCTGGCCTGGCCGGGTGGGCTGCCGAAGCCGACGGTCAGCGGCGACTCGGCCACCTACGCGGAGGTGCTGCCGGGCACGGATCTGGTGCTGCGGGCCACCCGCACCGGCTTCACGCACGTCTTCGCGGTCAAGAACGCGAAGGCCGCCGCCAACCCCGCCCTGCGCACCCTGCGCTTCGACCTCGGCGGGAACGCCCGTGTCGTGCGCGGCGCCGACGGGCGGCTCACCGCGATGGCCGGCGCCGAGGTGCTGGCGTCGGCGGAACCCGCCGCGATGTGGGACTCCAACACCACGCCGTCGTCGGCCGCCAGGTCGATGGCCGCCGACGACACCCAGGGCGGCCCGGAGCTGGCCCGGTCAACGGCGGCGGCGCCGGGCGACGTCGCCAGGACGGCTGCCGTCGATGTCGAGGTCGATGGTGGTGACCTCGTGCTCCGTCCGGACGCCGGCCTGTTGTCGACCGCGACGGCCTACCCGGTGTTCATCGACCCGGCCTGGTCGACGGGCAAGACCCGATGGGCGTACGCGACGAACAACAACAGCAACAACACCGACACGTCGGTGGCCCGGGTCGGCCGGGACCCGGACAGCGGCAAGCTCTACCGCTCGTACTTCGACTTCCCGCTGACGTCGATGAAGGGCAAGCACATCGAGTCCGCGTACGTCCAGATGAAGCTGGACCACTCGTGGTCGTGCGGGAACACTCCGACGTACCTGTACCACTCGGCGGGCATCTCCACGACGCCGCGGACCGCGTGGGCGCCGAAGCTGATCAGCCAGAAGTCGACCGCGCAGTCCCACGCCAACGAGGGTTCCGGCTGCTCGGACTCGCCCCAGCCGGACATGACGGTGAACTTCACCGGCTCGGCCGTCATCACCCTTATCCAGACCCAGGCGACCAACAACACGACGAACATCACCTTCGGATTCTGCGCGTGCAGCGCCACCGACGGTTCGGGCGAGTCGACCACCGACCGCTACAAGAAGTTCTGGCCGAACAACGCCAAGCTCGTCGTCGACTACGACTCGATTCCGGGCGCGCCGAACAACCTCCAGGTCTCCGGCGTCGCCTGCGTCTCCGGCCAGCGGATCGGCATCGGCACCCTCACCCCGACCTTCTCGGCGATCTTCCCGGACGCCGACACCGGTCAGGCACTCCGTACCGGCTACGAGTGGCTCCAGATCCCCGCCACCGGCGGCTACAACGACTCCACCCCCCGAAAGACCGCGCCGGCGGGCGCGTCCGTGCCCGCCAACGGCAGATCCACCACCGCTGCCCTGTCGGGGCTGGTCGAGGGCGGCGCCTACGCCTTCCGTACCCGATCAACCGACCCGGCGCCGTACGACAAGACCAGCGCGTTCTCCGGGTGGTGCGAGTTCACCGTTGACACCAAGCTGCCCCCGGTGACCGTCGTCCTCACCTCCGCGCCCAACCCCCTGCCCGGCTCGGTGGCGACCTTCGTCATCAGCTCCACCGACACCACGGTCACCAAGTTCCTCTACGGCTGGACGTCGGCGGTCACCGTGCTGACGCCCACCACCTCCTGCAGCACCGTCTGCGTGAAGACCGCGACCGTCTCCCTCGTGGTGCCGAAGTACGGCATCAACACGCTGCACGCCAAGGGCGTGGACGGTGCCGGAAATCAGGGTCAGGCATCGGTGGAGTTCACGGCGGCCCGTCCCTCACCGGCGGTGGCCCGCTGGGGGCTCGAGACCTACCCCGGCGTGACCGAGGCGCAGGCCCTCGCCGACGGTCAGCCCGCGCTGGGCGGCAACACCCCGCTTTCGCCCACGGGCCTCCTCTGGGAGACCGACGGACGCCTCGTCGGTGGCAAGACGGCCTCCTTCAACGGCTGGTCCTACCTCATGGCCAACTCGGTTCTCGACACCACCAAGTCGTACAGTGTGGCGTCCTGGGTGAAACTGCCGAGTATGCCGACGCAG
This sequence comes from Micromonospora sp. NPDC005172, assembly GCF_040608555.1. Classification (NCBI taxonomy): domain Bacteria; kingdom Bacillati; phylum Actinomycetota; class Actinomycetes; order Micromonosporales; family Micromonosporaceae; genus Micromonospora; species Micromonospora sp. NPDC005172. Next base: position 179,760 of record NZ_JBEXIL010000001.1, on the reverse strand, counting down.
AACGCGGCCATCGCGACCCAGAGCGGAAACTGCGACTTCGGCTTCTTCTTCGGCATCGTGATGGTGTCCGGAGCGCCGAGGTGGAACGTCACCATGCGCAACGGTGACTGCACGAACGCCGCCTGGACTCCGCTCTACTCGCCCACCGCGATCAGCCAGGCGGACGTCAACCGTTGGCGTCACGTCGCCTTCTCCTACGACTCGGCCGCCCGCACTCTGACGCTGTTCCTGGACGGGGCGGCCGTCGCATCCACGCCGTGGACGACCGCGTGGAGCGCCACCGGCCCCTTCCACGTCGGCCGGAACCGGGCACAGAACACCGGGGTGGCCGACAACTACTTCACGGGGTCCCTCGCCGATGTCCAGGCCTTCGACCGCGTGCTCGTCGGTCAGGACTTCACCGGCCAGCTGGCCGAGGAGCCGACCTCCGGTGGATTCGACGAGCCGGGCATTCTCCGTCCGATCCAGGTGGGCGAGTGGGACTTCGGCGGCGCGACCCCCTGCTACCTGGCGTCGACCGATCCCACGCTCTGCAGCGCTCCGGAGGCCGGGCAGTTCGGGCGTCGGCTCGCACTGACCGTCGGCACCGACACCGGCAGTGAGAGCCGCAATTTCCTGCGGTTCAACTCGGAGGATCTGCAGGATCCGTCGAAGGTGACCACCGAGTACGGCCGATCGGTGAAGGACGTCAGCGGTGTTCCGCAGGACAGCAGGGTGCTGAACACCAATGACTCGTTCTCGGTGTCGGTCTGGCTGCGCCCGGAGTCACTCGGCATCCAGACCGCCGTCGCGCAGATCGGTAACCAGAACTCCGCCTTCTACCTCGGTCAGCGGACGAAGGCCGTCAACGGCGTGACCGGGAACTGGTGGTCCTTCAGCCTCTTCGGTCTCGACACGTCGCCGCAGTACGGCAACGTCGTCGACGTGATGATGACGTCACGGCAGATGAACGAGGAGGACGACCTGTCCACCTGGACTCATCTGGTGGGTGTCTACGACCGGGGACGTCGGGAGGCCCGCCTCTACGTCAACGGCCGGCTGGAGGCCAACCTGCCGTTCCCCGGCACCTTCACCGGCGCGTTCAACGCGACGGGCCCGATCTACGTCGGCGCTTCCCGCTACACGCCGCCGGGTCAGGCGACCCAGGTCGTCGACAAGTGGGACGGCGACGTCGCCAACCTCACCCTCCACCAGGGCGCGCTGACCAACGTCGACGTCGAGCAGCTCTTCGAGAAGCAGTCTGGGGCGGACGTCACCCCGGAGGACTGACCTGCTCGCGGGGTTCGCGCCGGTCGGCCTCCGGGCCGGCCGGCGCGAACCCTTCGCGGTCGTCCCCGCACGTCAACCAATCTTCGCAAACCGTCGCCTGTGGAGGCATGGGTGAAACACACCCTTTCCAGAACCCGCACATTCCTACGCCCACGAACGAGGGACAGCCGACTTCGCAGCGTGGTCGCCGCGATGCTGACCGGTGCGCTGGTCGTGTCGGTGCTGTCCGTGCCGACGCAGGCGGCGGCCAAGCCGCGCCCGCACCTGACAACGCAGCAGGAGAAGCTCGACGCCGACGGCGCGCCGGCGAAGGGCCGCGCGTGGCCCGTCAAGAAGGTGCCCAGCGCGCAGCGCGCAGCTCGCGGCACCGGTCTGGCCGAAGCCGGGCCGGGCGTCCGTGACGCTGCCCGCTCCGGCCACCGGCCAGCGTGGGGCCGCCGCGTCGCCGGTGCGCGCCGGTGCTCTGCCGGTGACGGTAAGCCGGGCGTCCAGCACCGCGGGAGCCCGAACCGACGCGGTCTCGGTCGAGGTGCTGGATCGCGCCGCGTCGCCGGAGGCGTGGCAGGACGGGCTGCTCCTGAAGGTCTCGGGCACCAGCGGCGCGGCGAACGCGGCGACGTCGACCGGATCGGGCGCGGCGACGGTCTCCGTCGACTACCGCAGCTTCCAGAAAGCCTTCGGTGGCAGCTGGTCGTCCCGGCTGAGGCTCTGGCAGGTACCCGAATGCGCGCTGACCAGTCCGCAGAAGGCGGGCTGCGCGGCCATACCCTTGGAGTCGCGGAACGCGGACGGCGCGGTCAGCGCCGACGTGCCGCTTCCGGCGGTTTACGCGGGTGGTCGGACCAAGGCGGCGACGGCCTCGGCCTCCACGCTGGTCGCGCTCAGCGCGGGCGCGTCCGGCAGTGAGGGTGACTTCTCCGCCACGCCCCTGGCCGCCTCCTCGACCTGGTCGGCGGGCGGCTCCACCGGCGACTTCTCCTGGTCCTACCCGCTGCAGTTCCCGGCGGCGATCGGTGGCCCCGCCCCGTCGATGACGCTGGCCTACTCCAGCAGTGCCGTGGACGGCAAGTCGGAGGCATCCAACAACCAGCCCTCCTGGCTCGGCGAGGGCTTCGACTACTGGCCCGGTTACATCGAGCGCAGTTACGTCGGCTGCTCCGATGACATGACCGGCGACCACAACAACAGCCAGAAGACCGGCGACCAGTGCTGGCGTTCGGACAACGCGACCCTGTCGCTCAACGGCCGGGGCGCCGAGCTGGTGTACGAGTCGGGCAAGGGCTGGCACAGTCGCAGCGAGGACGGCTCGAAGATTGAGAAGCTGTCCGGCGCGTCCAACGGCGACAACGACGGCGAGTACTGGAAAGTCACCTCCACCGACGGTATGCAGTACTTCTTCGGCCTGCACAACCTGCCCGGGAAGTCCGAGACCACCAGCTCCACCTGGACCAGTCCGGTGGCCGGCAACAACTCCGGCGAGCCCTGCAACGGATCCAGCTTCGCGTCCTCGTTCTGCGACCAGGCCTGGCGTTGGAACCTGGACTACGTGGTGGACCCGCGAGGCAACACCATGTCGTACTGGTACGACAAGGAGACCAACTACTACGCCAAGAACTTCACCACGACCAACAAGGCCTCCTACGTCCGCGGTGGCACGCTGAAGCGGATCGACTACGGCACCTGGGATCGGGGCACCGCGGACCGGTCGGTCGCGCCGACCGCGCAGGTGCTCTTCACCACCGCCGATCGCTGTGACACCAGCTGCTCCACCCACGACGCGGCGCACTGGAAGGACGTGCCATGGGATCAGGAGTGCACCTCGACCGCCTCGAACTGCGGTAGCAACTACGCGCCGACGTTCTGGTCGACCAAGCGTCTGTCGAAGATCACCGCGCAGGTGTGGGACACCACCAAGAGCACTCCCGCCTGGCAGCCGGTGGACTCCTGGACTCTTGCCCACTCCTGGCCGGCGGTCGGCGACGGTAGCGACTACGCGGGCATGTTCCTCACCTCTGTGGTGCACTCGGGTCACGTGGGCAGCACGGTGACCATGCCTCCAGTGACCTTCGAGCCGGTGGCTCTGCGCAACCGCGTGCTGACGAAGAACAACACCACGAACAACCGGATGCGTATCGGCAACATCGTCACCGAGAGCGGCGCCAAGATCCAGGTGACCTACAGCCTGCCGGACTGCTCGTCGGGCAACCTGCCCGCGACGACGTACGGCAACACCAAGCGGTGTTACCCGGTCCTCGGCCCCGACCCGTACGACGCGGACGGCCCGGACATCACCGAGTGGTGGCACAAGTACGTGGTCACCCAGGTCTCCGAGTCCGACCTGATGGTGGTGGTCAACGGCACCGACCGCGGCCAATCGGTCAAGAACACCTTCTACACCTACATCGGCGCACCGGCCTGGCACTACGCGGACGACAACGGCCTGATCAAGCCGAAGCGCAAGACCTGGAACCAGTTCCGCGGCTACGCGACGGTCGAGACCCGGGTCGGTGACGCGCCGAGCCAGACACTCACCCGCACCACCTACCTGCGCGGAATGCACGGCGACAAGGAATCCACCTCGGGCGGCACCCGGGACGTCACCGTGGGCGCGTCGCTGGGCACCGAGACGGTGAAGGACGAGGACCAGTTCGCCGGCATGGTCCGCGAGCAGGTCGTCTACAACGGTGTCGACACCAAGCCGGTGTCGAAGACGGTGAACGTTCCCTGGATGTCGCCGGCGTCGGCCACCCGCACCATCAACGGCGACACCGTCACCGCCCGGTTCACCAACACCAGAGCCACCTACTCGGGGACGGCCCTCGGTGTCGACGGCGCTTCCGGCTGGCGGGTGACACGCACCCAGTCCAGCTTCGACGACACCTACGGCATGGTCACGCAGGTCCAGGACGACGGCGACACCGGCAAGACCGGCGACGAGCGGTGCACCACCCACAGCTACAACCGCGACACCGGCAAGAACCTGGTGTCGCTGGTCAAGCAGACGACGGTCACCGCCCTCGCCTGCGGCAGCGCGCCGCAGACCACCGACGACGTCATCTCCGACGAGCGGAACTACTACGACGGCGCCACCAGCGTCGACACGTCGCCGACGATCGGCGCGGTCACCCAGCACGAGACGCTCAAGGACTGGAGCAAGGCGGCCGGTACGACCTGGCAGGTCGTCAGCAAGGGCACCTTCGACGCTTTCTGGCGCCCGCTGACCACCACCGACGTTCGCGGTAACGTCACGAAGACCGGCTACACCCCGGCCTCGGGTGGCCCCCTGCTGAAGGTGACCACCACCGCCCCCGATCCCGCCGGCGGCACCACCGGCTGGAGCTCGTCGATCGAGGTCGACCCGTACCGGGGCGCCCCCACCAAGTCCACCGATCTCAACGGGCGGACCAGTGAGCGGGAGTATGACGCCCTCGGGCGACTGGCCCGCGCGTGGCAGGTCGGGTGGGCGAAAGCCGATCACCCCACCAGCCCGTCGGTGGAACACAGCTACGTGTTCGCCGCCAACCGGGACGCCTACCCATACACCATGTCCAAGACCCTGCACGCCGGCGGGGGCTATCTGATCTCGTACCAGATCCAGGATGCGCTGTTCCGGCCGCGCCAGACCCAGACCGCCGGTGTGGGCGGCGGCCGGGTCGTCACCGACACCTTGTACGACAAGGCCGGCCGTGCGGTGACCAGCTACGCCGCGCACGGCGAGCCCGGCGCGCCCTCCGGTGGTCTCTGGTGGGAGCCGGAGTGGTCGGTTCCGGCGCTGAGCCGAACCGTCTACGACGACGCGGGCCGCACCAGGGCCTCGATCTTCTACGGCACCGACGGCGTCACCAACCTGGTGGAGAAGTGGCGCACCACGACCGAGTACTTCGGCGACTCGACAAAGGTGACGCCGCCGGCGAAGAACGCTCCGGTCACGACCGTCACCGACGCGCGCGGCAACACGGTCGAACTGCGCCAGCACGTGAACCCGCAACACTCGACCAGCTATTCCTTCAACCGCAAGGGGCAGCTCACGGGCATGCGGGACACCGCTGGCGACGAGTGGACCTACACGTACGACATCCAGGGCCGGCAGGCTTCGGTCAGTGACCCCGACAAGGGGACCACGACCACCAAGCACAACGCCTTCGGTGACGTGACGGAGACCGCCGACGCCAACGGCAAGGTGCTGGTCTACGACTACGACCAGATCGGCCGCAAGATCGGCCTGTACGACGGGACCAAGTCGGCCGCCACGAAGCGCGCCGAGTGGAAGTACGACACGCTGTACACGGGTCAGACCCTGCGTGGGCAGTTGACCCAGAGCATCCGGTACGACCCGCCGGGGTCGGCGAACGCGTACACGATCCGTCCGACTGGCTTCAACACCCGGTACCAGCCGACCGGGATGCAGTACGTGATCCCGTCGGCCGAGGGGACGGGGCTCACCGGCACCTGGTCCTACGGCTACGGCTACTCGCCGTACGACGGCAGTCCGACCTCGGTCACGACGCCCGCGGTCGCGAACCTTCCCACGGAGACCGTCACCACCAGGTACGACCAGGTAACCGGTCTGCCGACGTCGTTGGACACCAATCTGATCAACGTGGGCCGGTACGTCATCGGCCAGCAGTACACGATCTACGGTGAGCCGACGGTCAACACCCGGAAGATCGACGGCGGGGTCTACGTCGAGCAGGCTTTCGACTACGACCTCACCACCCACCGGCTGGCCCGCAGCCGCGTCCAGCCGGAGACCGCCACCGGCACCGTCGCGGATCTGACCTACGGGTACGACGACGCGGGGAACATCACCTCCGTCGCCGACGCCCCGGCGGTCGGGCAGGCCGACACCCAGTGCTTCGGGTACGACGACCTGCGCCGGCTCACCTCCGCCTGGACCCCCAAGGCCGGAGTGAACTGCGGTTCGTCGCCGACGATGGCCAACCTCGGCGGTCCGGCTCCGTACTGGACCGACTGGACGATCGACAGCATCGGCAACCGGACGAAGGAGATCTCGCACGCGCTCGGCGGGGACACCACCCGTACCTACGAGGTGCCCACTGCGGGGAAGGACGTCGTCCGGCCGCACGCGGTGAAGTCGGTGACCGTGGCGGCGCCCGGCCAGTCCGCGGTGACCACCCGCTTCGACTACGACAAGGCGGGTGACACCACCTGCCGTCCGGCCGGTACGACGGCCAACACCTGTCCTCCGGACGCCAACGCCCAGTCGCTGAGCTGGGACTCCGAGGGTCGGCTGACGTCCGTGTCGGGCTCGGCGGCCTCCGCCGGCAGCAACATCTACGACGCCGAGGGTGGCCGACTGGTCCACCGCGACGCCACCGGAGCAACCCTCTACCTGCCCGGCCAGGAGGTGCGGCGGGAGAACGGCCTCACGTCGGGGACCCGCTACTACGGCTTCGCCGGCAGCACCGTCGCCTCCCGCAACGGCGCGGGGCTCACCTGGCTCTTCGACGACCACCAGGGCACGCAGAGCGTGGCCGTCGACGCGCTGACGCAGACGGTGACGGTCCGGCGGCAGACTCCGTACGGCGCTCCGCGCGGCCAGCAGCCGACCTGGGTGAACAAGAAGGGCTTCGTCGGCGGTGACATCGACACCACCGGCCTGACCCACATCGGTGTCCGCGACTACGACCCGCAACTGGGCCGGTTCATCTCGGTCGACCCCGTGCAGGACGTCACCGATCCCCAACAGTGGAACGCGTACGCCTACGGCAACAACAGCCCGATTACGTTCAGCGACCCGACCGGCGAGAAGGCGTGCTCGGACGACGCCTGCGGCCCAGGGGCGGACTACGAGGACGTCAACGGCGTCTACCACTACGTCGACGGGCACAACGACGGCTGCAACGGGTGCAGCAACACCGTGGACCCGTACGCCCACAAGAAGCCGCCGACGGTCAACGACGTCATGACCTACAAGGTGCCGCTCGACAAGACGAAGCGGGACATGATCCGCGCCCGTGGCTACACGGGCTCGGCCACCATGACCTGGGGCGACCTTCGCGACTGGGCATCGGAGTACCACGACAACTGGATCTTCCTGTGCGCGGACGTGATGGGCAACGACCGGCTCAAGTGTGGTCTCGACAACCCGTTCCACAAGCTCTCGAAGCTTGAGCAGTTGGCGCAGGTCGCGCTGATCGTCGGTGCCCTGGCCTGTGCGATGACCGGCCCCGTCTGTGTCGCGGAGGCCGCCGCGGCCGAGGGTGAGTTCGCTGCCACCGGCGCCCTCATCAGCGGAGGCTCCGGGCTCGGAGCGCTGCGCAACCTGTCCGCGCGAGGTGCGGTGAACGTCGAGTCGGTGACCTTGGGCCTCTGCAGCTTCAGCGGCGAGACCCGGGTCCTCATGGCCGACGGCAGCACCAAACCGATCAGCGAACTCAAGGTCGGCGACGAGGTGCAGGCCGCCGATCCGGAGACGGGGGAGAAGGGGAACCGCAGGGTCACCAACCTGTGGATCCACGAGGACGACCTTCGCGCCCTCGAGGTCGACGGCGCGGAGCTGACGACGACCGAGGACCACCCGTTCTGGAATGCCAGCAAGCGAAAGTGGCAGCCGGCGCAGGCGCTTGCGCCGGGAGACGAGCTGCTGACGTCGGGCGGTGGCACGGTACGGGTCGACGAGCGGGTGGCGGACTCCTCGAAGCGGGGTACGGCCTACAACCTGACCGTTGCCGGGATCCACACGTACTATGTGCTCGCCGGCGACACCCCGGTGCTCGTGCACAACACCGGGCCGGCTTGCAAAATCGGCGCCAACGGTTGGCCCGTGCCAACGATGGAAAATTGCCAGGCCTGTGCAACGGAAATCCAGAAGATAATCGGGGGAGATGTCGTCCATGTGAAGGACGCATATGGTGCGCCAGGGCTGGGGCCATCGGTGCGTGACCCTGCCGGCAAGTGGACTGAGCACTACGCCGTAATCAAGGACGGTACCGTCTACGATGGGTTCACAGGGCGAGGCGGCATGCCGCTGGATGCCTATCGTGCCCAGTGGCAATATGGCGATTATCTTTCATTCACGCCAGTGGGGTGACCGACCGTGAACTTGGCTGACCTGTGCTTCCATCTCCGGCGTCGACGCAGGATGTATCTGCTGGATGATCGGTTCTCCACGGCGGTTGCCTTCGTGCAGGGCTACGACACTGCATTCGATGGAACTCCCTTGTCTGGCTTTCGGGATTACGTCGCTGATCAACTGCTCAACCGTGAGTCGAGGCTCCATTGGGCTTTTGTCATCGCATCAACGAAGGTGCCCGCGATCCTCGGGGGCGATATTGGATTCGAGCAGGTTTCTTCCGAGTTTGACACAGAACTCACGGAGATGTTGATCGATCTGCTGGAAGACTATCAAGGCGCAGGGCGGCCGCCTGGAATACCGGCATGACCGTTCGATAGGTCAGCGGTGTCGGTTCAGCTCGAATGCTGACTGCGTAGACGGAGTGGTGCCTGTACCTGGGGTATTGGCACCACTCCGTCGTGTTCTGCGCGCCAGACGCCGCTGGCCCACGTCATGTCGGCGCGTTCCTTTACACGCCACCGGGCGCGGCGGCTCGGCTCGCCTGTCCAGCTCCTGTCAACTGCTCCTCAACTCACGTTGCCTACAACTCCTGGTGCAGGTTCATCACGTAGCACGAAGGAGTATTCATGGCCGACGTCACCGCACCGTCGTTCAGCGGCGTGCACCACGTCGCTTTCACCGTTCGGAACCTCGAGGCCAGCGTGGCCTGGTACCAGAAGGTCTTCCAGGCCACGCTCGCGGACGGCAAGCTTCCGCACTACGGGCGCGAGTGGTCCGGGTACGCCGAACTGGTCATCGATCCGCGCACCGGCTTCTCCATCGGTCTGCACCACAACGAGGGCAACCAGGGCGAGGAGTTCAACGAGGCTCGCACGGGCCTCGACCACTTCTCCCTCAACGTCGAGACGCGCGAGGGGCTTGAGGCCTGGTCGGCCTGGCTGGACAGCCTGGGCGTCGCGCACTCCGGCATCCAGACCGCGAGGGACCCGTTCCTCTACTCGACAGTCGTCTTCCGGGACATCGACAACATCCAGCTCGAGGTTGTCGCGTTCGGCGTCTGAGTCGCCGGACCGTGGGTATGTCCGCCGGCACGGCGGACGGCGGTGGCGGCCCGCAGGGGTCCGCCATCGTCGTACTCGACATGACGCAGGAGCTCATTCCTGCGCGGAACGGCCTGATGATGTCAAGGAGCGGTGCATGACCAAGGTTCTGATGGTGTTGACCTCGCACGACCAGCTGGGTGACACCGGCCGCAAGACCGGGTTCTGGCTGGAGGAGCTGGCCACGCCCTACTACCGGTTCCGGGACGCCGGGTGGGAGGTGACGCTCGCCTCGCCCCAGGGTGGACGGGCGCCCCTGGACCCGAAGAGCGATGAGCCGGACTTCCAGACCGACCAGACCCGCCGGTTCACGGCGGACGCCCAGGCGGAACGTCAGCTCGCGACGACCGTACGGCTCGACTCGGTCTCCGTCGCGGGCTACGACACCGTCTTCTACCCGGGCGGCCACGGCCCTCTCTGGGACCTCGCCGAGGACGACACCTCGATCAAGCTGATCGAGCAGGTCGTCGCGGCGGGCAAACCGATCGCGCTGGTGTGTCACGCCCCGGGGGTGTTGCGGCACTGCGTGACGCCCGACGGCGAGCCTCTGGTGGCCGGCAAGCGGGTCACCGGCTTCACCGACAGCGAGGAGGAGTACATGGGCCTGACGAAGGTCGTGCCCTTCCTCGTCGAGGACGAGCTGGTCGCGAAGGGCGGCGACTTCTCCAAGGCGGGCAACTTCGAGCCGTACGTGGTGAGCGACGGGCTGCTCGTCACCGGCCAGAACCCGGCATCCTCGGGTCCGGCTGCGGATCAGCTGATCTCACTGGTGGCCGGCGAATAACGCCGGTCACCTCCGTCCGGCGGGGCCACACGCGTGGTTCCCGCCGGACGGAGTACCGGGTGATCCCGGCCGTGACGCGTCGTAGGCGACCTCAGCGGGCCCGCACGGTGTGGACCGCGGAGACCGCGCCGGCACCCTCGCCGACGGCTGTCGCCACCCGCTTCGTGGAGCCGGAGCGGATGTCGCCCACCGCGAAGACGCGGGTAGCGCTGGTCTGGAACGGCAGTGGCGACTGGTGCGTGTCGGACGGCAGCCGGCTGTCGGTCAGCACGAAACCGCTCTCGTCCATCGCGATGCCCTTCATCCACGCGGACTCCGGTTCGGCACCGATGAAGCAGAACAGCCCCCGGCAGTCCAGCCTGGTGGGTTCACCCTCTTTTTCCACGACGATCGCCGCCAGGCTGTCCTCACCCTGAAGCTCACGCAGCGTGCTGCCGGTGTGGATGGTGATCCTCGGGTTGGCCTGGATCCGGTCGGTCAGGTAAGCCGACATCTTCGCTCCGAGATCGGTGGAGCGCACCACCAGGTGTACGGAGCAGCCGCGTGCGGCCAGGGAGAGCGCCGCCTGCCCGGCCGAGTTGGCGCCGCCCAACACGGCGACCGGCTGGGACTCGTACCCGCGCAGGTCCAGTTCCGTCGCCGCGTACCGGACGCAGCCACTCTGCTCGAACTCCGCCCACCGCTCGATGTCGAGGCGTCGGTAACGCGCTCCCGTGGCGGCGATGACCGCGGACGTCGCGATCCGGGTGCCGTCCTCCAACTCCACGACGGGACGGCTCTCGTCGGAGACGTCCAGGCCGACCACCGCGCACGGCGCGTAGATCTGGACGCCGAACTTCAACGCCTGGAGCATCGCCAGCCGGGCCAACTGTTCACCGCTGACCCCCTCGGGAAAGCCGAGGTAGTTCTCGATTCGCGCGCTCTTGGCAGCCTGACCGCCAATACCGGTGCCGTCCAGCAGCACCGTCACGAGACCTTCGGAGGCGCCGTACACCGCCGCGGCCAGCCCGGCCGGCCCGGCGCCGACGACGACCAGGTCAGGGTCACGCGCCGTGGGTACGTAGGTCAGGCCGAGCGCCTCGGCGACCGTGCCGGGAGTGGCGTGACGCAGTACGCGGTTGCTGGTGACGGCGACCGGAAGTTCGTCCTCGCCGACACCCTCTGCCCGCATGAGTGCCCGCCCGGGTAGCGATGACGCGTCGAGCCAGGCGTGCGGGAGGAGCATCTGGTTCACGTACGTCCGCAGCTCCAGCGATCCAGCCACGTTCGGCCGCCCGACGATCTCCAGGGCGTTGCCGGCCGCTCCGCGCATGAGCTCGCGCCGGGCGCGGAAGGTCTCGATCAGCACGTCGGCGATGTCGACCTGGTCGGCGAGTACGCGGCGCAGGTCGGGGGCGGTGATCCGCACGACCGTCCCGGCGGTGACGACACGGACCGTGAGGAACACCTGCTGTCCGGTCAACAGGCTCAGCTCGCCGAGGAACTCGCCCGGCCCACGCCGGTAGATGAGCCGCTCGGGCTCGAGCGACGTCGCGTTGCGCACCGCCTCCGCTGTCGCCGTACGCAGCAGGAAGAAGTCGTAGGAGCTGTCGCCGGCGGCGTACAGGTGCTGTCCCTGGCGGACCTCTTCCTCGGTGCCGTAGCTGGCCAGGCGGTCGAACTGCTCCGCGTCCAGGACAGGACCGTCGGCGTCTCCGGTGCTCACCCCCGAAGACTAGATGGCCGGTGTTGACGAGAACTGGACCCTCACTGACTTACGTCGACATCTCCCACCGGGTGGCTTCGGTGGCTTCACCGTCGCGACGGCCGCGGCCAGCGGTAACTTGCTGGTCACTGGAAATCCTGTGCCCTGGGGTTGAGTTGACGCGCTGTACCGGCACGAGAGAGGAACAACCGTGACACGCCACGCGAACTGGGGCCTGGACGGGTGGGCGGTCCAGCCTGGCGAGGGGAAGTTGATCGAACTCGGCGGCCCGCACCGGCCGGAGATCCTCGTCCGGGGCGCCGAGGTGGATGGGGCGTTGGGCGCGTTCCTGTTCCATCACGACGTGATCGCCGAGAACCCACCGCACGCGCACAACGACTTCATGAAGATCGCTTACGTCCTCGAAGGGGAGTACCACTTCCGGGTGGGGAACGCCGAATTCTCCGGTGGTCCAGGTACCACCGTCGTGGTGCCGCGGGGCGCTTACCACACGTTCGTCACCCCGACCGGCGGCAAGCTGCTGTTCGTCAGCGCGCCGGCCGGCAACGAGCAGCTCTTCGAGGAGCTCGGCAGCCTGGGCCCGAACCCCACGCCGGAGCAGCTCGCCGAGGTCGACCAGCGCTTCGCCACGACCCCGCTTCCCGGTGCGGATGGCCGCCCCTGGAGCCAGCTGCGGGGCACCGGAGGTCAGGCGGACGGAACCGCCCACTGATCTCTGTCGGGCTGCGTACCGCGACCGGCGTCGGCCAACCTGTGGCCGACGCCGGTCGGCGACTACGCGGGCGTGACGGCTGGCCTGGTCCGACCGACGGTGGTGAGGAAGAGAACCAGGCCGGCGCTGGTGAGGACGAAACCCGCCCAGACCGTGGAGAGGGTTCCCCACCCGGCGCCGAGAGCGATGGCACCACCGATGGCCCCGAGCGAGTTGGCGAGGTTGAGGGCGGCCAGGTTCAGCGCACCCATCAGGGTCGGCGCGTCGGGTGCGAATTCGGTCAGCCGTACCTGGATGGTGGGAATGGCGAACATCATGGTCGCGCCGACGCCGAACAGCGTCGGCAGGAGGATCAGGACCTCACGGCCGAGCAGACCGATGACCACGAGCAGCACCAGGACGTAGCCGAAGCCGTAGATCAGCGGCCGGTTGCCGTGCCGGTCGGCGGCCCGACCGCCGTAGTAGTTCCCGAAGGCCATGCCGAGGCCGAAGACAGCCAGGGCGACCGGGATGAGCGACGTGCTCTCCCGGGCCGCGTCGGTGACGAACGGCCCGATGAAGGTGTAGACGGCGAAGATGCTGGAGATGCCGAGTGCCGCGACCGCGACCATCAGCCAGACCTCGCGTCGTCGCAGGGCCGCGAGCTCGTGCCCCACCGAGCTGCCGTGCAGATCGTCGGTGCGGGGCAGCCAGGCCAGGAGCGCCGCGCCGGCCAGCAGGCCCAGGGCGACAACGGTCCAGTAGGTCGCACGCCATCCAGCGTGCTGGCCGACGAGGGTGCCGAGCGGCGACCCCAGGATGGTGGCCACCGTCAGACCGCCCATCACGGTGGCGAACGCCCTGCCGCCCTTGCCCGGGCCGTAGACGTACGCGGCGACGACCGCCCCCGCGCCGAAGAACGCGCCCTGCACGCTCCCGGTGATGAAGCGGAAGACGACGAGGGTGGCGATGTTCGGGGCCAGGCCCGACAGGACGTTGCCGACCAGGAACAGCGCGATCAGACCCAGCAGGAGGGTACGGCGGTTGGCGCGCGCCGCGAGAAGTGTGATCGCCGGCGAGCCGATCATGACGCCGAACGCGTAGGCGCTGATCGCGTACGTCGCGACTGGGATGGAAGCGTCCAGGTCGGCGGCGAAGAGTTGCAGGATCCCATTGCTGCCGAATTCGCCCGTGCCGATGGCGAAGGTGCCCAGGGCCAGCGCGAAGAGGGTCAGTTTCGGTCGGGGACCCGACCGCGCGGCGGTAGCCCGCCGCGCTGGAGCGTCACGCTGGGGTTCGTCCGGCTCGTCGTGGATGCCGGGGTACGCCGGCTGGAGCCGGGTGCTGTTCTCTGACGTGGTCATGGTGCCTTGTCCTCGCGGAGGGATGCCTTGCGTGGACATACTGACGTCAGCCAGTTGACATTTTCTGAAGTCTGTCGGACCGGGCGGACGTCCTCGCGTCCTGGCTGAGCAGCAGGAGCGCGGCCAGCGTCAGCAGTCCGCCGACGAGCGCGAGCACGCGCGCCCCCGACGTGGGCAGGAGGGCACCGCCGAGCAGCGAACCGCCGGCGATGCCGACGTTGAAGGCGGTGCTGACGCCAGCCGAGGCGATGTCGGTGCTGCCGGGGGCCAGGTGCAGCATCCGGTTCTGTACGGCGGAGGCGAACGCCGCGTAGGCGAGGCCGAGCCCGGCGAGGAACGCGACCGCGCCGGGTCGGAGCACGCCGAGCCCGTACATGCCGAACAGCGCGGCCGTACCGATGCCCAGCGGCGTCAGCAGCGAGGCGATCGGCCGACTGTCCAGGGTCCGGGCCGAGAGCAGGGTGCCGACGACGGCCGCGACGCCGGCGGTGAACAGCAGCGGCGTCAGGGCCGCGTCGGTGAAGCCGCTCACGTCGAGTAGGAACGGCGCGATGTAGGTCTGCAGGGTCATGAAGCCGCCGATGCCGAGGGCGGTGGCTGTCAGCAGCACGCCGAAGCGCCGACCGTCCGGTGCGGTGCCCCGGGCCGCGCCGCCAGCCTCCGGCGGGTAGGTGGGCAGGAGGACGAGCACCGCGGTGGCGATCAGCAGACCGATCCCCGCCAGCGCCGCGAACGACGCGCGCCAACCGGCCTGCTGTCCGATCCAGGTGCCGAGGGGTACGCCGAGCACCGGCGCGAGCGTCACTCCGGCCCCGAACAGCGCCACCACCCTGCCCCGCACCGCCAGGGGGAAGGGCCCGATCACCGTCGCCGTGGCGATGGACCAGAACAGCGCCTGGGCGACAGCGGTCACGAGGCGGGCACCGGCCAGCATGGTGTACGTGTGCGCGAGCGCGGCGGTGCCGTTCGCGGCGGCGAACAGGACCATCGTGACGCCGAGCAGGTGACGACGGGGGATTCGTCGGGTCAGTCGGGCCAGCGGGACGGACGCCAGCACGACCACGACGGCGTACCCGCTGACCAGCAGACCCACCCGCGAGCGGGACCGGTCGAGATCGACCGCGATGTGGGTCAGCAGGCCGACAGGCAGCAGCTCGGTCGTGACGAACGCGAACGCGGCCAGGGAGAGCGTGACGAGCATGGCCCTGGCCCTGCGCGGCGACACGTCCGGTGCCATTCCCCACCCCCGTAACTCTGTGTGGTCATCGTCTCCGCACGTGGTCCGTAGGGCGCTTGACGGTAGGGACCGCGCCGATATAATTCATCGAACCGGGATGTCATCAGATGAGGAAGCTCCTCCGTTCGGCGCGTACCTACCCGTCGAGTCGAGCCGGCCCGCCGTTCGAGCAGCGTGGAGGCCTTGTGTCCACTATAGATTCACCCCTGGCTGCCGCGCGGCATGGTTTGCCCGCCCTCGGCACGGGCTGGGTCGACGACGTCCTGCTGGCCGGCCCGGGCAACGAGACCTGCCTCGTCCTCGGAGCGCCGATCACGCGGGCGCAGCTGCGCGCCGAGGTGGCCTCCCGACAGGCCCGACTCACCGATGCCGGGCTGCGCCCGGGCGGAGCGATCGCGCTACGGCTGCCCTCCTCGCTGGCGTACGTGGCCAACCTGCTCGCCGCCTGGCGGATCGGGGCCCAGGTGACGCTGCTGGACCACCGCCTGTCCCGTGGTGAGGTCGAGCGGGCACTCGAACGCGTCGGCGCGCAGTTCCTCGTGCAGCCCGTCGACTCCGTACTCCCACCGCTGCGCGGCTTCGTCACCGTCGACGAGACGGTCATCGCGCGCCCGGCCGGCCGGCCGGCATCGACGCCGCACGCGCTCATCCAGCTGAGCTCCGGGTCCACCGGTCCGTCGAAGGTCATCGGACGCACCGTCGACGACCTGGTCGCCGAGATCGAGCGCTACACGCTGACCGACGGCGTGCCCCGGCCCGGCGAGCGGCTCGTACTGCTCGCCTCGATGGCGCACGTGCTCGGTCTGGTCGGCGGCCTGCTCTACGCTCTGCACGCCCGGGTCACGCTCACGCTGCCCGAGCGCATGACGGTCGGCGGGGTGCTGGGCGTCATCGCGGGGGACTCCACGCCGACCACGGTGATCGGCGTCCCCGTCCATCTCGAGATGCTGATGGCCGGTCGCCCCGCCGGGCCACTGCCGCAGTTCGTTCGGATGACCACGGCGGGCGAGCTGGTCCGGCCCGGCGTCCCCGAGCGCTTCGCCGAGTGCTACGACACCGTCCTCGGCAACATGTACGGGATGACCGAGGTCGGCGTCATCGCCACCGACCTGTTCGGTGTGCACCGGCCCGAGGTGCGCCCGGCGCCTGGAATCGACGTACGGGTCGTCGACGGTGAGCTTCAGGTGCACCGGCCCGTCACGCCGTACGTGGGGCTCGTCGACGAGAGCCGCTGGGCCGACGGCTGGCTGCGTACCCGCGACGCGGCCACGATCGACCCGGTGACGGGCCTGGTCACGATCCGCGGCCGCCTCGACTCGCAGGTCTCCATCGGAGGCCTCAAGGTCGACCTGACCGAAGTCGAACAGGCCATCCTCGACCTGCCCGGTGTCACCGAGGCGGTGGTGACGTTCGACGGTGGCGCGATCGAGGCGTACACGGCCGTGGACAAGCCGCTCACCGGGCCCGAGCTGGACGCCGCCCTGGAGGACGTGCTGGCTCCGTACAAGCGGCCGTTGCGGTGGCAGCTCCTGGAGCGTCTGCCGCGTACGTCCAGCGGCAAGCTGGTGCGCGACGTGGCCGTGTTGCGCCGTGCGTCGGCCGAGCCGACGCCGTCATGACGCGCCGACGAGGGACGTGTGTGGCGCGACCGTCGACGGCTCGTCAGGTTGCGATCGCCTCCGGTGGACCGGTGAGCAGCCGGATACCGTCCATGTCGCCTGGGCGCGGCCGCTCCTGCCCGGCGACGGCCAGCACCAGGCCGCCGGCGAGCGCTCCGCAGGCCACCCCGGCGCGACTGTCGGGAACGGGACGCAGCGGCAGCGACCCCGGCGGGTCCGGCCAGCGGGCCGGCAGCACCAGCGGCTGCCGTAGACCGCCGCCGCGTAGGCCGGTGCCGCGTGCCTTCCCGATGGCCTCCTTCTGCGTCCACAGCCACAGGAACGCGCTGGTGTGCAGGGGAGCCGGCTGGTCGGTCAGCCAGTCGGCGTCGGCCGGTGCCATCCAGCGTCGGGCCAACACCGCACCGGGCAGCTCGCGGTCGCGCTCGACGTCCACGCCGACCGGCGTCACCGCCGACACGGCCACCGCCACCACGCCACGTCCGTGGCTGATGCTCGCGTGCAACCCGCGCGCGGCGCCGGTGAGCCTCGGCCGGCCGGTCTGGTCCCGTACCACGCCCACCTCGCCGGCCGGCGCGCCCAGCAGGTCGGCGGCGGTGCTCACCAGATGTTCCGACGCCCGACCCCTGGGGTCGCCGGTGATCGTCGCAATCCGCACCACGACCCATTCCATGGGAGGAGTCAAGCAATGTCAGATGAGGTTCGCCAGTCCATCGTCGATGCGCTGGCACAGATGAACTACGACGTCGACGACGTCACCGGCGACACGGTGCTCGGCCCGGCAGGGCTCGACCTGGAGTCGCTGGCCGTCGCCGAACTCGCCGTCCGTGTCGAGGACACGTTCGGCGTCAAGTTCACCGACGAGGAGTTGGAGAAGCTGGCCGACTACTCCCTCGACCGGTTCGCCGCCGAAGTGGCCGGGCGTGCGGAGCCGGCGCGGAGCGCACCCGCCGCACCGGCCGCCGCGGCGGAGTGACGGTGGGCGGCAGCGATCGCCGCGACGAGATCCTGTCGATCCTCGCCGACGTGGGCTACCGGACGGTCGACGCCTCGCGTGAGCGGATCGACTCGCTGGAGCTCGCCCGGCTGGTCTACGAGATAGAGCGGCGCTACGGCCTCGACCTCGACCTCGACGACGACGAGTTGGCGACCATGTCCACGGTGACCGGTGCGGCGGAGATCCTCGACCGCCTCACCCTGACGGCGGCGGAGCCGGAGTGACCGGTTCGACTGTCGTGGTCACCGGCCTGGGCCTGCTGACGGCTCACGGCCGTGGCCCGGCACCGCTGCTGGCGGCGGTGTTGGCCGGCGAGCCCGCCTTCAGCGAGGTCCGTCGCTTCGACCCCGGCCGTAGCCGGGTCCGAGCGGCGGCGACGCTTGCCGACACCGGCGACCTGGGCACCGAGCTGGTCGCCATCGTGACGGCCGCCTGCGACGACGCGGGGTTGGCGTACCGCCGTGCCGAGTGCCCGCTGTTCTTCGCCACCGGCACGGGCACGACGGTGGCCCGCTCGGGCGGGTCGGGCAACGGGCCGGCCGAACTGGCCGCCACCGTGGCCCGGCGCTGCGGGCTCTCCGGTGTCGCACGGGTCTACACGTCGGCCTGCGTGGCGGGCAGCACCGCGTTGGCCGAGGCCGCCTCGATGATCGCCCGGGGTCGGTGCGATCGCGCCGTGGTCGCCGGGGGCTTCCTCGTCGACGCCGACCACCAGGGCCTGTTCGACGCCGGACGGGCCCTGGCCGACGACGGCGCCGTGCGGCCGTTCAGCAACGGTCGGCGCGGGATGCTGCTGGGCGACGCGATCGTCGCCGTGGTGCTGGAGTCGGCGGCCAGCGCCCAGGGGCGGGGCGCCCGGGTGCGGTCCCGGCTGGCCGGCTGGGCCCGGGCCGGCGACGCCTACCACGTCTGCCAACCCGACCCGGGCGGGGCCGGAATGGGGTCGGCCATCCGGGCCGCCCTGGCCCGGGCCGGGGTGACTCCGGAGGAGGTGGCGTACGTCAACGCCAACGGCACCGGCACGACACGTGCCGACGCCGCCGAGAGCAGCGCGCTGCGCGTCGGCCTCGGCGCGGCGGCGGCGTCGGTGGCGGTCAGCTCGACCAAGTCCGTCCACGGCCACGCCCTGGAGGCGTCCGGCCTGCTGGAGTTCGCGGTCACCGCGCTGGCTCTCGACGCCGGCCGGCTGCCCGTCAACGCCGGCTTCCGGGAGCCTGACCCGCAGTGCCCGGTACGGGTGGTGCGTGAGCCCGCTCCGCTGGCGGGCCGGTACGCCCTGAGCTGCAACCTCGCCTTCGGCGGCGCGAACACCGCGCTGGTGTTGGAGACGGTGTGAGCGGCCTCGACACCGCGCCCGGCGCGATCCGCGAGCTTGCCCGCGCGGCGTGGCCCGAGCCCGGCGACGTCGGCCGGCCACCCGCGATCCGCGGCTTCGTCGCCTCGCCGTTCCCCCCGCTCGTCGTGGCCGTCGCCGGTCGCTGCCTACAGCGACGCACGGGCGCCGGGCCCGCCGGGCCGACCGCCGTCGTGCTGGTCAGCGCCTACGCCGACCAGACCACCGCGGCGGCCATCGTCGCGGAGGTGGACGGGGGCCGCCGGGTGTCGCCGATGTACTTCTTCCAGTCGGTGCCGAATTCGGTCCTGGGGCACGTCGCCACCGAATGGGCCCTGACCGGCCCGGTCGTGTGCCTGAGTCCGGCCGGCGATCCCTTCGGCGAGGGTCGGGCGGTGGCCGAGGGCCTGTTCGCCGACGGGGACGCCGCCGAGGCGCTGGTGATCGTCGTCGAGCACGACGCCGACCCGGCCAAGCCCTCCGGCGCGACGGCCCTGCTGTTGACGCCGGACCACGAGACGACCAGGCCGCCGACCGGCGGCGGACAAGGCGGTTGACATGACCGGATCGACCCGACCCTCGGCCACCATCACCGGCATGGGGCTGGTGACGCCCGTCGGGCGGGGCGTGGAGGACTTCTTCGCGGCGATCTGCAACGGGCGCTCCGGGCTGGTGCGCCCACCCGAGGGGCACGGCGCGGCCGCTGCCACGGAGGCGGTCGGGATCGCTCCGGACATCGACCCCACCACCGTGCTCCCGCGCAACGAGGTGCTGGTCGCCGACCGATTCCTGATCATGGCACTGGCCGCCGCCGACGACGCGATGCGCGACGCCGGGCTGGAGGTCGGCCGCGACGTCGACCCATTTCGGGTCGCCGTGGTCGTCTCCAGCGGCGCGGGCGGCCTCACCACCTACGAGGCCCAGGCGAAGGCACGGGAGGCGCGCGGCCGTACCGCCGTCAGCGCGTACCTCTATCCGGGTTTCCTCCCCAACATGGCGGCCGCCCGCATCGCCATCCGGTACGGCATCCAGGGCTACAGCTCCTGCATCGCCACCGCCTGCGCGGCCGGTGCCCACGCGGTGGCGGAAGCGCTGCGGCTGATCCGGGCCGGCGACGCGGACGTGGTCGTGTGTGGTGGCGCCGAGTCGCCGCTCGGGCCGACCGGCACCGCCGGTTTCGCCAACGCACGGGCGCTCGCCACCGGCTGGTCCGACCCGACGCAGGCGAGTCGCCCGTTCGACCGGCGTCGCAACGGCTTCGTGCTCGGCGAGGGCGCCGGGATCATGGTCGTCGAGCGCGCCGAGCACGCGGACGCGCGAGGGGCGGCCGGCTACGCCGACATCATCGGGTGGGGTGCCACCACGGACGCCCACCACCCCACGTCACCGCGCGCGGACGGTGTCGGCGCCGCGCAGAGCATGCGCCGGGCGGTCGCCGACTCCGGCGTCGCGCCCACCGACGTCGACTACATCAACGCGCACGGTACGAGCACCAAGCTGGGCGATGTCGCCGAGAGCCGGGCCGTGCACAGCGCCTTCGGCGCGCACGCTCCCGCGGTCAGCTCCACCAAGGGTGTGACCGGACACCTGCTGGGCAGCGCCGGAGCCGTGGAGGCGGCGGCGACCGCCCTCACGATCACCCACGGCAAGCTGCCGCCGACTCACAACCTGGACGAGCCGGACCCGGCCTGCGACCTCGACCACGTGCGGGGTCAGGCGCGAGCGGTCCGGCCCCGCGCGGTGCTGTCCAACTCCTTCGCGTTCGGCGGACACAACGTCAGCCTGATGTTCGGCCCGCCGTCGACGGCGCGGGCCCGGGGGGCGGACGCGGGGGCGGTCACCACAAGGGATCAACCATGAGAGGAGCGCGATGACAACGACGGAATTCACGCTGACCGACGCGGAGCGGGCCGCGCTGCCCACCGACGAGGATGTCCGGTCGTACGCCGAGCGGGGCTGGTACCTCAGCCAGAAGCTGCTCACCGACGACGAGGTGGACACGCTCGTCGAGGCCAGCGAGCGGTTCTACGCGGGTCACCGTGACCGGCGGTTGCCCCGGCGGCCGGCGAAGCTGGCCTACTGGGAGCCGGAGCACGGCGACGTGCAGCGGCACAACGACTACGTGCACTACGAGAGCGACGAGGTCGCCGCGATCCTGCGTAAGCCGATCATCGGGGCGGTGGCGGCCCGGCTGGCGGAGGCGGCCGAGATCCGGGTGTTCCAGAGCACGCTGATCCTCAAGCCGCCGAGCCCCGGTGAGCCGACCAACATCGTGCCCTGGCACTTCGACCGTCACTACTGGCAGACCTGCACGTCCGAGCGGATGCTGACCGCGTTCATCCCGATGCACGAGTGCACCGAGGAGATGGGCACGATCACGATGGTCGACGGCAGCAACACCTGGAAGGAGATCGGCGGCGACGACAAGACCACCAAGCACTTCGCCGAGCGGGACCGCTCCGAGCTGGAGGATCTGCTCGTCAGCAACGCCGAGTTCAACGGCGCTCAGGTACACAAGATCCCCATGCACATCCCCAAGGGACACATGAGCTTCCACCACTGCCGCACCTACCACGGCAGCGGCGCCAACCGCAGCTCAGCTCCCCGACGGGCCATCTCGCTGCACCTGCAGGACGGCGACAACCAGTACCGGCGGTTCCACCGTTCCGACGGCGACCTCGTCGTCTACAACCACGATTCCCTGGTGCGTCGTGACGAGGCGGGTCTGCCCGACTACAGCGACCCGCAGTTCTGCCCGGTGCTGTGGCGGTCGTCGTCCGCTCCCGGCGAGACGGCATGACCGTTGGCACGCCCCGGCCCGTGGCAGTCGCACGGGACCGGGGCGATGGCCGGCGTGACCCACTGCTCTGGCCGGAGGAGTGCCTGTTCGCGGTGGCCCTCACGCTCGTCGCCGGGCTCGCCCTGCTCACCGGCGCGCTCTCGTGGGCGCTGCTCGCCGCGTCGGCCGTGCTGGTCGGCGCGCTGATCGCCGGGCTCGCGCTGTCGAGGCGGCGGCGCAACGCCGCGTCGGGCGTCCCGGTGCGGGCGAGCGGCGCGGCCAGGCTGGTCAGGACCGTCGGTGGGGTGGCCAGGACGGCGGTGCCGTTCCTGTCCTGCGTGGTGATCTATTCGAGCCTGCGCGTCGTCACCCCGGAGCTCGACTTCCCACTCGTCGACCCCGCGTTGATCGAGTTCGACCGGGCCGTCTTCGGCACCGACGTGAGCCGTTGGCTCAACGACACCCTCGGCTCACCCGCGCTGACGTTGTTCATGGCGTTCTGCTACCTGAGCTACGGCCTGTCCCAGGCGGCGTGGGCCATCTCCTCGTACCTGCGGGGCCGCCTGCGCGAATACCACGACTTCGCGCTCGCGATCTCGATCACGGCGGTCGTCGGCTACTCCGGCTACGTGCTGGTGCCCGGGGTCGGTCCGCACATCTACCAGACCGACACGTACGCCGACCCGCTTCCCGGTCAGGAGGGGTCGATCGGTGGCGCGCTGGACGCGATCACCGCGGTCCAGGGCCCGGCGCGGGATCTCTTTCCGAGCCTGCACACCGCCATGACGGTGGTGCTGATGGTGTACCTGTGGCGCGACGCCCGTCGGCTGTTCTGGTGGTACCTGCCGATCGGCCTGGGGTTGGTGCTGTCCACGCTGTACCTGCGCAAGCACTACGCCGTCGACCTGCTGGCCGGGACGGCCCTCGCACTGCTGGCAGTGGTGGTGGCGGGACGGGTCAACCGCTGGTGGTACCGGCCCCGGACCGACTCGCCGGACGGAGCAGCTCGGTCGTTCGCGCCGTCACCGCCGCGATGACCTGCGGATGGTCGAGGATGAAGTGCCCCCCGTCGACAACGGTCAGGTCGAAGCGGTCGACCGTCTCCTGCTGCCAGGCCAGTGCGCCCGCCGCGTCGGCCATCCGGTCGTGCCGGCCCACCACGGCGGCGATCGGGCACGTCAACGCCGGCCGGGGCGGGCGGGCGTAGGTCTCCGCCAGCCGCAGGTCGGTCCGCAGCACCGGCAGGGCGAGCCGCATCAGCGCCGGTTCGGCGAGGACGTCGGCCGGGGTGCCGCCGAGACGTCGCAGCGACTCGATCAGACGGTCGTCGTCCAACGCGTGCAGGGGGCGGTGGGCGAGACCGGCGGCGGGCCCGTTACGCCCCGCGGCGATCAACAACGCCGGGCCCGGGCCGGTGCGGGGCAGCGTCGCCGCGACCTCGTACGCCAGCAGCGCGCCGAAGCTGTGCCCGGCCAGGGCGTACGGACCGGACACCCGGTCGCGCAACATGTCGCACGTCGTGGCCACCAACCGGGGCCACTCGTCGATCGCCGGCTCCTGCCGGCGGGTGCCGTGCCCGGGCAGCTCCACCGGCTCGACAGTCACTCCGGCCGGAAGCCATCGCCTCCACCTGGTGAAATGCGCTGCCGAGCCGCCTGCGGCCGGGAAGCCGAACACGGTCAGGGACGACGGAGCTGAACTGCCGTTCTCCAGAGCTTTTTCGTCCACCGGGACGTGATCTATCAGCATTGACATCTCGCTTCTCGTCCGATGTACTTCAACGTACAGGGAAATCATCAGGCGGGGAATGGCCGCCGTGGTTCACCAAGGCGGATGCGCGTGGGGGGTGCCGTGGGGATGCGCCGCGACCGTCGCCCAGCCTCCAGGGCAGGCGTCACCGACATCGCGGTGGTGGGCGTCGGTTGCCGGTTCCCCGGCGGCGTGGACGACCTCGACTCGCTGTGGCGCGTCCTGGAAGAGGGCCGCGACGTCACCGGCCGCGTGCCGGCCGGGCGGCCCGGCGCGGCCTCGCTCGACACGGTCGGCGTCGGCGGGTTCCTGCCCGACATCGACCTGTTCGACGCGGAGTTCTTCGGTGTCTCGCCGCGCGAGGCGCGCGAGATGGACCCGCAACAGCGCCTCCTCCTCACCCTCGCGTGGCGGGCCATGGAGCACAGCGGCGTGCCGTTGCCGACCTGGTCCGGCAGCAACACCGGGGTCTACTTCGGCATCCTGGCCATGGACTACGCCGTCCTGCACGCCCGCACCCTCGGTGTCGACCACGTGGGAGCGCACTACGCCAGCGGCAAGGAGTTCAGCTTCGGCTCGGGGCGCGTGGCGTACACGTTCGGCCTGAACGGGCCGTGCATGACCCTGACCGCCGCCTGCGCGTCCTCGCTGTTGGCGGTGCACCTCGCGGCGCGCGCCCTGGCGGCCGGCGACTGCGACACCGCGCTGGCCGGCGGTGTGAACCTGATGGTGGGTCCGGAGCTGACCCTCTACATGCGGCACATCCAGGCGCTCTCGCCGCAGGGGCTCTGCCGCCCGTTCGACGCGGCCGCCGACGGCGTGGTACGCGGCGAGGGCGGGGCCGTGGTCGTCCTCAAGAGGTACGCCGACGCCATCGCCGACGGCGACCGGATCTGGGGCGTCATCAAGGGAAGCGCGACCAACCACGACGGCCGCAGCGCCGGCCTGACCGCGCCGAACGCGGTCGCCCAGGAGCAGCTGCTGCGCGCCGCGCTCCGCGATGCCGACGTGGCGCCCGCGGACGTCGGGTACGTCGAGGCACACAGCACCGGCACACCGCTGGGCGACCCGATCGAGCTCAGCGCGCTGGCGGCGGTCTTCGGTCCGGAGCGTGCACCGGAACGCCCGCTGCTCATCGGCTCACACAAGGCCAACTTCGGCCACCTCGACTCCGCCGCCGGCATCCTCGGCCTGCTCAAGGGGCTTCTCGTCGCGCGTACCGGCGTGGTGCCGCCGCAGATCAAGCTGGCCCAGCCGACGCCCCGGTTCGGCTGGTCCGGCTCCGGGCTGGCGGTCCCCACCACCCGTACGACGCTGCCGGACACCCCGCACCGCCTGACCGGCGTCAGCGCGTTCGGCCTGTCCGGCAGCAACGTCCACGTCGTGCTCGCGGCACCCGAACAGGACCGCCCGGCCCCGACCCCGGCACCCGTGTCCTGGCCGGTGCTGGTGCTGTCCGGTCCCACCGAGTCGGCACTGGCGGACCAGGTCACGCGGCACGCGGAGCTGCTCGACGACTCCGCGACGGCAGAGCCCGACCAGCTCGGCGACCTGCTGTTCAGCACCGGCACCCGGCGCAGCCACCACACGCACCGGCTCGCCGTGACCGGCGCGACGGCCGCCGACCTGCGCGGTGCGTTGACCGGTCACCAGCGTGGTGAGAGGTCCGCCAGCACGGTCAGCGGTGAGCTGCTGCACGACGGGCCGGCGTACGTGGTGCAGGTGTTCTCCGGCCAGGGCTCGCAGTACCCGGGAATGGGCCTCGACCTCTACCGCGCCGACCCGACCATGCGGGCCACGCTCGACGAGTGCGACGCGGTGACGCGGCGGATCGCCGGGTGGTCGCTGCTGGAGGAACTGGGCCGCCGTACGGGCAGCCGGCTGTCCGACACCCGGTTCGCCCAGCCGGCGATCTTCGCGATCCAGATCGGGCTCTCCCGGCTCTGGGCGCGGTGGGGCGTTCCGCCGGACTCGGTGGTCGGCCACAGCATGGGCGAGGTCGCCGCGGCCTGCGCCGCCGGCGCGCTGTCGCTGGAGGACGCGCTGCGGGTCATCGTGCTGCGCGGGGAGCTGTTGCAGCCCGCCTCCGGCAGCGGGCGGATGGCCGCCGTCGCGCTGTCCGCCGACGAGGTCGCCGCCGCCCTCGAACGGCACGCCGAGGTCGTGATCGCCACGGTCAACGGGCCGCGCTCGGTCGTCGTCGCCGGCCCGGCCGCCGCCCTGGACCGCCTCCTCGCCGAGCTGACCTCCGTCGGAGCGCGGTGCGTGCCGTTGGCCGGCGACTACGCGTTCCACAGCCCGGCGGTCTCCGCGTACGGCGACGAGCTGGAGCGCCAACTCGACGGGTTGCCATGGACCGCGCCGCGGGTGCCGATGCTGTCCAGCGTCGACCCGACCGGTGTCGTAGCAGAGTTCGGGCCGGCCTACTGGGGCCGCAACGTGCGTGAGCCCGTACTGTTCTGGCCGGCGATCGACCGGCTGCTGTCCCGGCGGCCGGCGGTCTTCCTGGAGCTGGGCCCACACCCGGTCCTCACCGGGCCGCTGACGGCGTCACTCGCGGCCCGGTCCCGCCGGGGCGCGGCGATCGGCAGCCTGGTGCGGGGGCGACCGCCGGTGCAGACCCTGACACGAGCGCTCGCCGAGGCGTACACCGCCGGTGTCGCGGTGGACTGGGCTGCGGTGCACGGCGAAGGTCGGCGGTACAGTCCGCTGCCACCGGTCCGGCTGAGCGGCGAGCGGTACTGGCTGCCGAGCCCGGCGGTCCCGACTGCGGCGTCCGTCGTCCCGGCGTCGCCGGAGACGGTGCGAGCGGGTTCCCCGGAGCATGCCGGGTCCGAGCATGCCCTCGCCGGCGTGGCCCTGGGCGAGCTGCGAGCCGAGGTACGCCTCATCGCTCCGGACGGCACCGTCGTTCAGACACTGGCCGGGGTCGGAGTGCCGGCGGCATCGGCGAGTAACGGCGGCGGTGGCCGGGACGGCAGAGCCCTCGGCGACGGACTCGGCACCGGTGCGGGAGCCAACGGCGCCGAGACCAACGGCGCCGAGACCAACGGCGCCGAGACCAACGGCGCGGGTACGACCGGCGCGGACACCCGCGGCGCGACGGACATCGGCGCGACGGCCAATGGTGGGACGGCCAGCGGCGCGACGGCCAATGGTGGGACGGCCAGCGGCGCGACGGGCGACGGCGCTGGTGCGGCAGGCGCGGGTGTCGGTGGCGGCGACGTTGGTGGCGGGGTCGGTGTCGGCGGCCGTGACGCCACCAACGGCTCCGGCACCCGCGCCGGCACGGCGTGGGAACGGGAGCGGATCGCGGCCCTGGTCAACGACGCGGCCGCCGAGGCTCTCGGCTATGAGCCCGGCCGACGTCTGGCGCGCGGGCGTGGGTTCTTCGAACTGGGGATGGACTCGCTCGCCCTGGTCTCGCTCGTCAGTCGGCTCGAACGGGAGCTGGGGACCGTCCTCGGCGCCGCCGTCGGCATCGAGCACCCGACCATCGACGCACTCGCCGACCACCTCCTCACCGAGGCCCTTCCGACCGAGCCCCCGCGTCAGGCCGAGCCCTCGCGCGCAGTCGAGCCGCCGCGTCAGACCGGGTCACTCCTCATGGCAGGGCCGACCCTCCAGCCCGCACCGCTACCGAGCCGTGACGCGATCGCGCCGGCTGCCAGCGTGCTCGGGCGTGGCACGTCGGGTACGACTACGTCGGTCGTGTCGCGGCCGTCCGGAGCGGCCGCGTCGACCCCGCGTGGGCCGGCAGAGCCCGTGGCGATCGTGGGCATCGGTTGCCGGCTGCCGCAGGCCGACGGCCCGGAACAGTTCTGGCGGCTGTTGTGCGACGGCGTCGACGCCACCGGCGACGTCCCGGCGGACCGGTGGGACGCGGAGGCGCTGCTCGGCGCGGGGCCCGGGGCACCCGGCACGGTGGTCACCCGCCGTGGCGGCTTCCTGGACCGGATCGACCTGTTCGACAACGCGTTCTTCCGGATCTCGGCCCGTGAGGCCCGGGCCATGGACCCGCAGCAGCGCCTCTTCCTCGAGGTGGCCTGGGAGGCGCTCGAGGACGCCGGGGTCACGCTCGAACACCGGCGCTCCGCCCGCGTCGGCGTGTACGTCGGCATGAACACCACCGACTACCAGCAGTTGCTCACCCGGCGCGCCCGGGACGTGGACCTCTACTACGGCACGGGCAACTCCTTCAGCGGGACGGCCGGCCGGTTGTCGTACTTCCTGGACGTGCGCGGCCCGAGCCTGGCGATCGACACGGCGTGCTCGTCCTCGTTGGTCGCGGTGCACCTGGCCGTGCAGAGCCTGCGCGCGGGCGAGGCCGACATCGCGCTCGCCGGTGGGGTCAACGTGATGGTGCGGCCCACCGTGCACCTGGCCATGTCGGCGGCGGGCGCACTGTCGCCCGACGGGCGTTGCAAGACCTTCGACGCCAGCGCCGACGGCTACGGGCGCGGTGAGGGCGCCGGCGTGGTGGTGCTCAAGACACTCGCGCAGGCCGAGCGTGACGGCGACCGGGTCTACGCGGTGATCCGCGGCAGCGCGGTCAACCACAACGGTGCGAGCGGCGGGCTGACCGTGCCCGGCGGCGAGGCCCAGGAGGAGTTGATCCGGGCGGCGCTCGCGGTGGGCGGCGTCCCCGCGTCGGACGTGGACTACCTGGAGGCGCACGGCACTGGGACGGTCCTCGGCGACGCCGTGGAGGTGCGGGCGATCGCCCGTGCGCTCGGCGGCGGGCGTCAGCCAGACCGGCCGCTGCTGGTGGGGTCCGTCAAGACCAACATCGGTCACCTGGAGGCGGCCGCCGGTATCGCCGGGCTGATCAAGACCGCGCTGGCGCTGCGACACGGCGAGCTGCCCGCGCACCTGCACGTCTCCCAGCCCACGGGCCAGGTGGACTGGGCGCGGTTGCCGGTCCGGATCACCACGTCCACCACGGCATGGCCGGCCACCGGTGGACGGTCCCGGGTCGCCGGGGTGAGCGCGTTCGGTTTCACCGGTACCAACGCCCACGTGGTCCTGAGCGGGCCGTCCGCACCGGCGTCGTCGCCGCAGGACGGTGCCGCACACCTCACGTCGGGCGGCGGTGCGGCGTCGAGGGCCGGCGCGATCGTCTCCAGCCGCGCACACCTGCTGGTGCTGTCGGCCGCCGGGGACGGCGCCCTCGCCGTCGCGCGCGACGGCTTCGTCCGGGCGCTCTCCGCCTCGGCCAGCGCCGACCTCGCCGACATCTGCTACGCCGCGGCGGCCCGCCGGGCTCACCTGGAGCACCGGTTCGCGGTGGTCGGCCGTGGGCCCGCCGCGCTCACCGCCGGGCTGTCCGGTGGCGACGGCGCGCACCAGGGCGTGGCCTCCGGTGCGGCCGAGCGCCTGGTGCTGGTGTACGGCGACCGTGTGACGGTGGACTGGCGTGCCCTGGAGCGTGACGAGCCCGCGTTCGGGGACACGGTGGACGCGCTCGACGACGGTGGTCTCGTGCGAGCGGCACTGGTCGCCGGCGGCGCGGAGCGCGGCGAGCCCGTCGCAGTGCTGGCCGTCCAACTCGCCCTGACCGCCGTCTGGGAGGCGTACGGGCTGCGGCCCGACGTGGTCGTCGGCCGGGGCGTCGGTGAGGTGGCGGCGGCGTGTGCGGCTGGTGCGCTGGACCGGGCGCGGGCGGTCCGTGCGGCCCTCGACGGCGCGACGGTCACCGTGGCGACGCCCGCCGACCTGCCGGCGACCCCCGTGCTGTGGCTGGCGTCGACGGGCGGGCCGGTTCCCGGTATGCACCCGTTGGCCCTGCGCTCACCGGCCCCCGACTGGGACGCGCTGGCCGGGCCACTCGTGGCGGCGGGGGAGCGGGTGCTGCTCGCGGTCGACGCCGGGCCGGACGCCGCGACCGTCGCGGCAGGACGGGAGACGGATCTCGTGGCGGTCGGGACGGACCTGGGCCGCCCCGACGGCTTCCTGGACGTCGTCGCCCAACTGCACGTGGGCGGGGTCGGCATCCACTGGGAGACGCTGTTCGGCCGCCGCCCGTACCGGGCGGTGCTGCCGCGCTACCCGTGGCAGCGACGCCGGCACTGGGCGGACACGCCGGACCAGGTGAACGGCTCGGCACCCGTCGCGGAGCGGCCGGCCCCCGCGACCGTGGCCGTCACGACCGGTGCGGCCGCCACCGTGGTCTCGACCGCCGTCGCCGCGAGTGTCGTGCCCGAGGCGCAGTCCCGAGGCGCCGTCGGTCGCGCGCTGTCCGACGACGTCCGGGACCGCTGGGCGGCGCGTACGTTCGCGGTCCGCTGGCGCCGCGTCCCCGCGCCCCGCGCGGAGGCGACCGGACGGTGGCTCGTCGTGCCACTCACGAACGCGTCCGTCGAGACGGGACTGCGGGTGGTCGACGGCCTGCGGCTCGCGGGCGTCGAGGCGACCTGGCGGCCCTCGTCCGTCGGCTCGGCCCGCGACGACGACCGGGCGGGCACGCCGACCGACGGCGTACCGGAGGTTGACGCGCCGTGGACCGATGTTCCGCCGGACCACGGAATCGTGCTGGTCGCGGCGGCCGCACCCGGCAGTGTGTCGGGCGAGGTCCTGGTCGCGCGTCTGGTGCGGGCGGCCCGTCACCTTCGCAACGGGCTCGACGCGGCACCCGGCAGGCTGCGCGTCGTCACGGCCGGGGCGTACCAGCCGACCGGCGACGGCGAGGTCGATCCGGCGCAGGCCGCGGTCTGGACGGCCGGGCGGGTGCTCGCGATGGAGGCGGCACCGGGGTGGGGCGGACTGGTCGACGTCGACCCGCGGGTGCTCGGCACCGGCCCGCGCGACGCGGACGGCGAGCCCGGCCAGGCGGACGCCGGCTGGACTCCCGGCAACGCTGCCGGACTGGCCGGCGCGCTCACGGCATCGCGCGCGCCCCGCACCGAGCCGGCCGAGGACGAGGTGTGCCTGCGCGACGGGATCTGGTACGCCTCCCGGCTGTCGACGGCGGACCCACTGCCCGTGGCGCTGCCCGACTTCGACTGCGACCCGGACGCCTGGTACCTGGTGACCGACGCCCTGCGCCCGGCCAGCCGGCCGTTCGTCGACGTGCTCGTGCGCCGTGGCCTGCGCCGGCTGATCGTCGGGGACGCCATGCCGTCCGACATCGCGTCCCCCGGGGACGTCCGGCTCGGCGAGCTGACGGCGGCCGGCGTGGAGGTGCGACACATCGACCTGACGGCGGCGGACCGTACGGCGGCGGAGGTCGCGGCCGACCTGACACCGGAGGCGCTGGGCGCCCCGCTCGGCGGCGTGCTGATCGTCGGGTCGCCCGCGTCGGCGGCCCCGATCGACACCCTCGACGAGGACGCGGTGTCGAGGGCGCTGGGCTGGGCCGACGTCGTACACCGGCTGGATCTGGCGACCCGTGACCTCGCGCCGCCGCTGTTCTGCGTGACCGGCGCGGCGGCCGCGGTCTGGGGAGCCACCGGGATGGTCGCGCGGGCCGCGGCAGAGGGCGCGGTCGACGCGGTGACCACCGCCCGGGAGCGGGCCGGTCGGCCCGTGCAGGTGGTCCGCTTCATGCCCGTCGACGACCCCGCCGAGTTGTCCCGCCGGGACCGGATGGTGATGGTGGACAGCGGCCTACGACCGCTGGCCGGCGCGGACGTGGGCGAGGCCTTCGAGGTGGCGCTCCGGGCGGGCCTGACCCGGGTCACGGTGGCGGACGTGGACGCTCCGCGGTATGCGCGGGTGTGTCGGGAGCGGGCCGACCGCGCGTTCCTCGCCGAGATCGGCGTCGAGCCCGCGGCGGATGACGGCGGGACGCCGGAGGGCGGGACGCCCGACGCGCCACTGGCCGCCGTCGTGCTGGCGCTGCCGGCCGATCGGCGGGCCGAGCACCTGCTGGAAGCGGTGCTCGACGCGGTGGCCGAGGTGCTGGGTGAGACGTCCGGCGTGGACGTCCTGGCCCACCAGGGCTTCTTCGACCTCGGCATGGACTCGGTGATGTCGCTGAGCCTGCGCGGCTGGCTCGAACGCGCGCTGGGGGTCGACCTGCCGGCGACGCTCACGTTCGAGTTTCCCAACGCGGCGGCCCTCACCGATCACCTGCTGACGGTGCTCGACCCGGTCGCCAGTCCGGCCGATGGCGCGCCGACCACCACGGTGTCCGGCGCGCTGGACGAGGCCGACGACGACCTGGCGGCGATGCCCGAGGACGAGCTGATCGCGCGGCTGTCGGCCGCGCTCGCGGAGGGAGGCTGAGATGACGACGACCGCTCCGCGTACCCCGGACAGCCGACGGCTGATGGCCGACGCGCTGCGCACCATCGAGGATCTGCGCCGTCGTCTGGCCGACAGCCGGGACGGGTGGCTCGACGAGCCGATCGCCATCGTCGGGATGGCCTGCCGCTTTCCCGGCGGGGCGCACTCGCCGGAGGAGTTCTGGACGCTGCTGCGCAACGGGGTGGACACGACCTCCGAGTTTCCGCCGGAGCGCGCCGACGCTCGCGCGTACCACCATCCGGACCCGGAGGAGCCGGGCAAGGCGTACACGATCCGGGGCGCCTTCCTGGACCAGGTCGACCGGTTCGAGCCGGAGGCGTTCGGCATCTCCCCACGCGAGGCCTTGGGCATGGACCCACAGCACCGCATCGCGCTGGAGATCTGCTGGGAGGGGCTGGAGCGTGCCGGCTACGCGCCCGACCGGCTCGACGGCTCGCGCACCGGCGTCTACTTCGGGCTGAGCACGACCGACTACGTACGCGCCCGGCAGGCCGTCGGCGACATCAACGACGTGGACTTCTACCAGCTCACCGGCGAGCCCAGCTTCCTGGCCGGCCGCATCTCGTACCTGCTCGGGTTGCGAGGGCCGAGCAAGGTCGTCGACACCTCCTGCTCGTCGTCACTGGTCGCCCTGCACGAGGCGTGCCAGGCGCTGCGGCTGCGGGAGTGCGACCTGGCCCTGGCGGGCGGGGTGAACCTGCTGCTGTCCCCGTACGGCTTCGTCATGATGAGCAAGTTCCGTGGGCTGTCCGCCGACGGACGGTGCAGGACGTTCGACGCGTCGGCCGACGGGTACGCCCGTGGGGAGGGCGCGGGTGTCGTGGTGCTCAAGCGGCTGTCCGCCGCGCTGGCCGACAACGACCCGATCGTCGCCGTCGTCCGTGGCTCGGCTGTCAACCACGACGGTCGTTCCAGCGGCCTCACCGTGCCGAACCCGCTCGCCCAGCAGGACGTCGTCGGCGCGGCCATGACCCAGGCCGGCGTCGGGCCGGACGGCGTGGACTACGTCGAGGCGCACGGGACGGGCACCTCGCTCGGTGACCCCATCGAGCTGCGCTCGCTGGAAGCCGTCATCGGCCGGCACCGCCGCTCCGACGACCCGCTGCTGGTGGGCTCGGTCAAGACGAACATCGGGCACCTGGAGCCGGCCGCCGGCATCGCCGGCCTGTTCAAGGTCGTCCTGGCCATGTCGCACGGTGAGATCCCGCCGCACCTGCACCTGAGCGAGCCGAACCCCAACCTGGACTGGTCCGGTCTGCACGTGCGCGTGCCTGTCGCGTGCACGCCCTGGCCGGACCGGGGTCACCCGCGCACCGGGGGAGTGAGCAGCTTCGGCGCCAGCGGAACCAACGCGCACGTCGTGCTCGCGGCACCGCCGGTCGGTGCCGACCGCACCGCCGCACCGCAGCCGTACGGGCTGTTCCTGGCCTCCGCGCGCACGGAGGAGGCGCTGCGCGAGATGGCCGACCGGCACGCGCGGTGGCTGCGCGGTCCCCACGCCCCGTCCCTCGGCGACGCCTGCTACACGACGCACGTCGGCCGCGCGGTCCAGACCCACGGTCTCGCGGTGACCGCGGCGGACACCGACGAACTGGCGGACGTCCTGTCGGCGTACGCCCAGGGCCGCCAACCGCGCGGGCTGACGGTCGCCGCGCTGCCCCGCCGCCGCGATCGCAAGGTCGCCTGGCTGTTCACCGGCCAGGGCGCCCAGTACCAGGGCATGGCCCGGGGACTGCTCGGGAACGCCGCCTTCCGCTCCGCGTTCGACGAGGTCGCCGCGCTCTTCGACACCGGGTTGCCCCGGCCCCTGGCGGACGTGTTGTGGGCCGACGGCGCGACTCCGCTCGACGACACCCGGTACACCCAGCCGGCGCTGTTCGCGGTCGAGTACGCGCTGGCCCAGATGTGGCTCTCCTGGGGCCTGCGGCCGTCGGCGGTGGGCGGCCACAGCATCGGTGAGCTGGTCGCCGCCTGCGTCGCCGGCGTGCTGGACCTGCCCGCCGCCGCGACCCTGGTGACCGCGCGGTCGCGGCTGATGGCCGAGCTGCCGTCGGGTGGCGCGATGGCCGCCGCCGGCTGCACCGAGGAGGTCGCCGTCGCGGCGATCGACGGGTACGCGGACACGGTCGCCGTCGCGGCGGTCAACGGGCCTACCGACGTCACCATCTCGGGGAACGCCGCACACCTGGGCACCGTCCTGGAACGGCTGGCGACCGACGGTGTGCGCACCCGGCGGCTGAGCGTGTCGCACGCGTTCCACTCGCCGCTGATCCGGCCCATGCTGGAGCCCTTCCGCGCGGTGCTGGCCGGGTTGTCGTTCCACCCGCCGCGCATTCCGCTGGCGTCCAACGTCACCGGGCGGCTGTGGGGTGACGACGAGGTCGGCCCGGACTACTGGCTGCGGCACGCGGCCGGCGCGGTCCGCTTCCGCGACGGGGTACGCGCGTTGCACGAGGCGGGCGTCCGCACCTTCGTGGAACTCGGTCCGGCGCCGGTGCTGACGGCTCTCGCCGCGCGTTCTCTCGCCGGTGAGCCGGAGTGCGCGTTCGTGCCGACGCTGCGGCGGGGCGGCGAGGACCTGCGCGAGGTGCTGGGCGCGGTCGGCACCGTGAGCCTGCGGGGTTCGCGCCCGGACTGGCGGGCCTTCCACGAGGGCGAGGACGTGCGCGCCGTACCGCTGCCGACGACGCCGTGGCGCGGCGCGCACTACTGGTTCCGCGAGGTCGGGCCGGTGGCCGCGCCGGTGCCGGCGGCGGACGCCAGCGAGGAGACCGGGGCCGCCGTCGTGGGCGGGGACATCCCGGGCGTCGGCCGCCGCCTACCGGGACCGGTGCCGGCGTACGAGGTGACGGCCGAGGCGCTGCCCGGCGAGTCGCCGGGTCTGGGCGCGGTGCTGGACGTGGCGACCCGGGCCGCTGCGGACTGTCTGGGTGGCGTGTGGCGGTGCGCCGAGGACCTGACCGTCCACGCGTCCGTCCCGACCGGCGACCGTGGGCACCTGCGCCTCACCGTCACGGCACGGGACGACGGCTCGGCCGCCTGGGAGTTGCTCGGTGCGACGGCGGCACGCGAGGCGCTGGCCGCGCCGTGGATCCGTCACGCCAGCGGTCTGTTGCGTCGTCGGTGGCCGGCCGACCGCCCGTACCCCGATCCGGACGCGGCGTCCATGCCGGAGATCTCGGTGCCGGACGGCGCGGGCTGGCACGAGGTGCTCGACGCCGCGCGCCTCGCGGTCACGGTGGCCGGCGTGGCGGAGCCCGAGGCCGGGTCGACGATCGCCGGCTGCGGCGCGCTCGGCGGCGCGCCCGCAGCGGCCAGTGGCCCCGTGGCGCCGGGCGGCGTACGGGCGGTGCGGGTCCGCGCCGGGTCCGTGCGCGCGCTCGGTGACACGGTGACCGGTGCCGTCGACCTGCTCGACGCCGACGGCGTCCCGATCGGCTACGCCCGGGACGTGATCGTCGCGCCGGTGCCCGCGCCGGCGCAGTGGGACGATCCGGCCGACCTGCTCTACGAACAGACCTGGGTGCCCATGCCCGGGCCGTCCCCGCAGCCGCCGGCCGACCTGGCCGGACGGAGCTACCTGTTGGTGGCCGACCCGGCTGGTCAGGACGCCGCGCTGGTGACCGCGCTGGCCGGGCTGCTGCGCGAGCGGGACGCCGAGGTGACGGTGGCCGCGCCGCCGGTGGTGGGGGAGGGTCCGGACTGCCGGCCCGATCCCGACGCCGTCCGGGAGCTGGTGACCACCTGGTCCGCCGGCCCGGGCCGCCCCTCGCTCGCGGTGGTCCTGACCGGGCTCGACGCGCCCGCGTCGGCGAACTGCGACGCGGGGAGCCTGGAGGAGTACGCCGGGCGCGCGGACCTGACGATCCTCGCCCTCCTCGGCGCGATGCTCGACGATCCGGAGTGCGCCGACGCGCGCCTCTCGTTGGTGACCCGGGCTGCCATGCGGGTGCCGACGGACGCCGCCGCCCCGGACGCCGCCGCCCCGGTCGCCGGCACGCTCTGGGGTCTGGGTCGGGTGCTGGCGTTGGAGCACCCGGACCGGTGGGGCGGCGTGCTCGACCTGGACCCGGACCGCCGGCCCGGCGAGGACCGACTGCTGCTGGCCGCGCTGACCACGGGTGGGCTGGTCACCGGTGATCCGTCCCTCGGCGGTCCCGCCGACGCGGAGGACGGCTACGACGACCAGCAGGCGCTGCGCGCCGACCGTCGGTACGCGCTGCGCCTGGTGCCCGCACCGCTGGCACCCGAGGCGCTGCGTCGTCGGCCGCCGGTCGACGGCGAGGCCACGTACCTGATCACCGGAGCCTTCGGTGGGATCGGCCTGGCCGTCGCGGAGTGGCTGGCCCGCGCCGGCGCCGGTCGTCTCGTGCTGCTCGCCCGCACGCCGCTGCCGGAGCGGGACGGCTGGGCGGACGCGACCGGGGAGGCGGCGCGGCGGATCGCGGCCGTACGTCGGCTGGAGCGGTTGGGGACCAGCGTCGACGTGGTCGCCGCGGACGTGGTCGACGAAGCGGCGATGACCGCTGTGTTCGCCGAGCTGGCGGGCAACCCGCTTCCGCTGCGCGGGGTCGTGCACGCGGCAGGTGTCTCCGAGCCCGAGTTCGCCCGTGCGGCCACCGCCTCGGCGTACCGGCGGGTGTGGCGGCCGAAGGTCGTCGGCGGCTGGCTGCTGCACCAGCTCACGCGCGACGCCCAACTGGACTTCTTCATCGGCTTCTCGTCGATCGCCGCGACCTGGGGCTCGCAGCACCTGGCCAGTTACGCGGCGGGCAACGCGTTCCTCGACGCGCTGGCCGGGCACCGCGACGCCGCCGGCCTGCCGGCCCTGTCCGTCGCGTGGGGCCCGTGGGACCTGCCCTCGGCGCTGTTCGGCGCCGAGGTGATGGCGTTCCTGAAGGCCACCGGGCTGCGCCCGCTGCCGGCCGACCAGAGCATCCGGATGCTCAGCGCGCTCGCGGCTGGTGACGCCCCGCAGCGGGTGGTGTGCGCGGTGGACTGGTCGGTGTTCAAGCCGGTCATGCAGGCCCGCACGGAGCGGCCGATGCTGCGCGGGATCACCGCCGACGAACCGGCGACGGACGAGGCCGGTGACGCGCCGCTGTTGGCCGGTCTGCGCGCCGAGCGCGACCCGCGTCGGGTGCGGGCGATGCTCGGCGCGTACGCGGTCGAGGTGGCGACCGACGTCCTGGGCGTGGGTTCGGGTGCCCTCGACGAGGAGAGCGACGTACTGGCCAGCGGCATGGACTCGCTCATGGTCATGGACGCGGTCCGCCGCTGTCGACGGGACCTCGGCCTCACCGTGCGCGCCGGTGACCTGCTCACCCTCGCCAGCCCGGCACAGTGGGCGGACCTGTTCGCCGGACTGCTGGCCGACGGGTCGGTGGACACGTCCGCCGACGGCGACGAGCCCACCGCCGACCAGGCCGGCGACAACCTCGCGGCTGACCAGGCGAGTGACCCGGCGTGGATCGCGGCCGACGTGACCCTCGCGCCGGACATCCGGGTGGTGGGCGATCCGCCGGCCCGGGTACGCGACCCCCGGCACGTCCTGCTGACCGGCGCGACCGGCTTCGTCGGCGGCTACCTGCTGCACACCCTGCTCGAGACGACCGCGGCCCGGGTGTCGTGCCTGGTGCGGTGCGCCGACGAGGAGACCGGCCTGCGGCGGCTGCTGGACAACATCCAGCGCTACCTGCCGCTGCCAGCGGAGGCGGTCGACCGGATCACGGTGCTGCCGGGCGACCTGGGGCAGCCCAGGCTCGGCCTGTCCGACGACCGGTACGACGAGCTGTCCGAGCACCTGGACGGGATCTACCACTGCGGCGCCCGGGTGCACTTCGGCTACAACTACCACCAGCTCCGCCCCGACAACATCACGGGGACCGAGGAGATCCTGCGGTTGGCCGCGCGTGGCCGGCCGACCGCGGTCCACCACGTCTCGACGTACGGCATCTGGGGCCTGCCGGCCCCGGGCCGGGACGTCGTCGGTGAGGACGACGACATCGCCACGGCCGGCCGACTGGTGACCGGCTACGTGCAGACCAAGTGGGCGTCGGAGCGGTTGGTCGAGCTGGCCCGCGCACGTGGCGTGCCGGCGGACATCTACCGGCCCGGCCGGGTGTTGGGCGACTCCCGCACCGGCGCGAGCCTGACCACCCACTTCACCACTCGGGTGATGAAGGGCTGCGTGCAGCTCGGACTCGCTCCGGACATCGACATCAAGGTGGAGATGACACCTGTCGACTACGTGGCGAGCGCGCTGGTGCACATCTCCCGGTACGGCCCGGCCCTCGGTGGCACGTACCACCTGGTGAGCCCGTACAAGGCCCTGTTCGCCGACGTGGTTCGGGCGCTGCGCCGGCACGGCTTCGCGGTCGAGGTCGTGCCCGTCGAGGAGTGGTGGCAGGCACTCAAGGCGACCTATGCCGTCGGCACGAACGAGCTGCACCCGGTCATGCCGGTGGTCCAGGAGTTCGTGGTCGGCGGCGAGGAGGCCGTCCACTACGCCGTCGGCAACACCGAGGAACAACTGCGGGACACCGACCTCCGATGCCCGCCGTTGGATGACGACCTACTCGACACCTACCTGCGCTGGATGGTGCGGACCGGCTACCTGCCCGCTCCCACAGCGGCTGATGAAGGAGCTCGAACGACATGACTGATCATCCGCGCAGCACGCCGGAGTACGACGTCGCGATCATCGGGTCCGGCCTGTCCGGCACGATGCTGGCCGCGTGCCTGGCCCGCAACGGTGCGAAGGTGCTGATCGTCGACGGTGCCACCCATCCCCGGTTCGCCATCGGCGAGTCGACCATCCCGGCGACATCGATGATGATGCGGCTGGTCAGCGAGCGGTACGACGTGCCCGAGATCAAGTGGCTGTCCACCTTCGAGGGCGTTCAATCGAAGATCAACACGACCTCGGGGGTCAAGCGCAACTTCGGGTTCGTCTACCACCGGCCGGGGAAGCGCCAGAACCCGCGCGAGACCCACATGTTCCCGA
This sequence comes from Micromonospora sp. NPDC005172, assembly GCF_040608555.1. Lineage (NCBI taxonomy): Bacteria > Bacillati > Actinomycetota > Actinomycetes > Micromonosporales > Micromonosporaceae > Micromonospora > Micromonospora sp. NPDC005172. The sequence goes on along the minus strand of NZ_JBEXIL010000001.1, from coordinate 140,841 downwards.
TCCCGAAGGTCACCCACACCGAGAGCCACTTCTACCGCCAGGACATCGACAACTGGATGCTGACGGTCGCCGCCAAGTACGGCACCACGGTCCGCCAGCAGGTCCGGATCACCGGTGTGGAGATCGACGACGACGGCGCGACGCTGGCGCACACCGGCGGCGAGTTCCGGGCCAAGTTCGTCGTCGACGCCAGCGGCTTCCGTTCGGTGCTGGCCGAGCAGTTCGGCCTGCGGGAGGAGCCGAGCCGGTTCCGTCACCAGTCGCGGTCGCTGTTCACCCACATGGTCGGCATCCGGCCGTACGACGAGTTGGCCCCCAAGTCCCGGTACGGGCACCCCAGCCCGTGGCACGACGGCACCCTGCACCACCTGTTCCGCGGCGGCTGGATGTGGGTGATCCCGTTCGACAACCACCTGCGGGGCACCAACAACCTGTGCAGCGTCGGCCTGCAGCTCGATCCGCGGATCCACCCGGTTCCGGACTGCACCCCGGAGGAGGAGTTCCGCCGCTTCATCGCGCAGTACCCGGACATCGAGCCGCAGTTCGCCGAGGCCCGGTCGGTGCGCGACTGGACCCGCACCGGCCGGCTGCAGTACTCGTCGCGGCAGACCGTCGGCTACCGGTGGTGCCTGACCTCCCACGCGGCGGGCTTCCTGGACCCGCTGTTCTCCCGGGGACTGTCGAACTCGCTGGAGACGATGCACGCGCTCGTGCACCGCCTGCTGTCCGCGATCGAGGACGACGACTTCTCGGTCGAGCGGTTCGAGTACATGCAGGAGTTCGAGCAGGGTCTGCTGGACTTCAACGACGACCTGGTCGCCAACGCGTACACGTCGTTCGGTGACTGGCGGCTGTGGGACGCCTGGTTCCGGATCTGGTCGCTCGGGCAGTTCATCGCCACCTTCGAGGTGAACCGGGCGTACGCCCGCTTCCTGGACACCCGCGACCCGGCGGTGCTGGCCCCGCTGGAGCGGCCGTGGTGGCGGGGTCGGGTCATCCCGCAGGACTCGCCGTACGGAGCGGTCATGGTCCTGTTGCAGCAGGTCAACGACATGACCCGAGCCGTGCAGGAGGGACGGGCCGACTCCGGTGAGACGGCCGCCGAGCTGCTGCGGCTGCTGCGCGAGGCGGACTTCGTGCCGCCCGCGTGGGGCCTCGCCGACCCGGACAACCAGTGGACCGACGCCAACTTCTTCGAGATCGGCAAGACCCTGCGCTGGGCTCGCAAGAAGGCGCCGAAGGCCGTCGGCGACCTCACGTACGACGGCCTGACGCTCTTCATGAAGAAGCGCTTCTCGCCCGGCGAGTTCGCCGTGGGCGAGGAACTCAAGCACCTTCTCGCGCGCTGGCCCGTGATCGGTAAGCGGCTCCGCGTCCCGACGCCGAAGTGAATTCGATGGATAAGGAGTCCATGATGGAAGGTGCTGCCGCGCACAACGGGATGTTCGACGTGGTGGTGATCGGCTCCGGGCTCGCCGGCTCGACCCTGGCGGCGTGCCTGGCCGCCAACGGCGCGCACACGCTGGTGATCGACGCCGGAACGCACCCCCGCTTCGCCGTCGGCGAGTCGACCATCCCGTACACCTCCATGGCGATGCGGTTGATCAGCGAGCGGTACGGCGTGCCGGAGATCAAGTACCTGAGCACCTTCGAGTCGGTGTACGCGCACATCAACACCACCGGCGGGGTGAAGAGGAACTTCGGCTTCGTCTACCAGCGGCCGGGCGAGCAGCAGCGGCCCGAAGAAGCGAACATGTTCCAGATCCCGAAGATCCTGAACACCGAGAACCACTTCTTCCGGCAGGACATCGACAACTTCATGCTCACGGTCGCCGCGAAGTACGGCGCCGTGATCCGGCAGCAGACGCGCATCGTGGGCGTGCAGGTCGACGAGGACGGAGTGACGCTCGACGTCGGCCCCGGCGCGCCCGTGCGGGCTCGTTACCTGGTGGACGCCAGCGGCTTCCGCTCGGCGCTGGCCGAGCAGTTCGACCTGCGGGAGGAGCCGACCCGGCTGGAACACCACTCCCGGTCGCTGTTCACGCACATGGTCGGTGTGCGGCCGTACGACGACTTCGCCCCGCGCGAGACCTACGGCAACCCGACCCGGTGGCACGAGGGAACGCTGCACCACATCTTCGAGGGCGGCTGGATGTGGGTGATCCCGTTCGACAACCACCCCCGGTCCACCAACGACCTGTGCAGCGTCGGCGTGCAGTTCGACCCGCGGATGTACCCGGTGCCCGACTGCTCGCCGGAGGAGGAGTTCCGCCAGTTCCTCGACCGGTACCCGGGCATCGCGCAGCAGTTCACCAACGCCACGCCGGTGCGCGAGTGGGTGCGGACGGGTCGCCTGCAGTACTCGCCCAAGCAGACGGTCGGGTACCGCTGGTGCCTCATGTCGCACGCGGCGGGTTTCGTCGACGCGCTGTTCTCGCGTGGTCTGTCGAACACGATGGAGATCATCAACGCGTTGACCCAGCGGCTGCTCGACGCGCTCAAGGACGACGACTTCGCCGTCGAGCGGTTCGAGTACGTGCAGGAACTCGAGCAGGGCCAACTCGACTTCAACGACGACCTGGTCAACAACGCGTACATCGCGTTCCGGGACTGGGACCTGTGGGACGCCTGGTTCCGGGTCTGGGCGCTGACCCAGATCCTCTCCACCTTCGAGATCAACCGGGGCTACGCGCTCTACTCCAAGACCCGCGACCCCGCCGTGTTGCGGCGGATGGAACGGCCGTGGTGGCGGGTCGAGCTGCGGGAGTTCGACAGGTCCAAGGTGGACGATCCGGACCACGCCGAGGTGCTCGAGTTCCTGGCCGGCGTCAGCCGGATGATGCGTGCCGTCGACGCGGGGGAGGCGGAGCCCAAGGACGTCGCCAAGCAGATCCGCGACCAGCTCGCCCGCGCGCGGTTCGTGCCGCCGGCGTTCGGGCTGGCCGACCCGGCGATCCGGATCACGGGCGCCTCCGCCGCCAAGGTGCTCGGCACCCTGCGCTGGGCGAAGCGCGACGCCCCGCCGGCGATCGGCGAGCTGACCTACGAGGGTCTGACCCTCTTCATGCGCAAGCGCTTCGCCCGGGGCGAGTTCGAGCCGGTCGAGGAAATCAAGCAGAAGCTCTCCGGCTGGCCGGTGTTCGGCTCCCGGCTGCGCGTCCCCGAGCCGAAGTAAAACGAGGAATTGGAGTACACGGTGAGTGAATTGATCGAGGCCGAGAAGGCCACATATGACGTCGCCATTCTCGGCGCGGGGTTCGCCGGCTCGATGCTCGGCGCGATCCTGGCCCGCAACGGCGCGAAGGTGCTGCTGGTCGACGCCAAGGCGCACCCGAAGTTCGCCATCGGCGAGTCCACCATCCCCAACATGCTGGTGTCGCTGCGCACCATGTCCGAGCGGTACAAGGTGCCGGAGCTGATGACCCTGGCGACGCTGACCGCCTGCCAGAAGATCATTTCGCCCTGGCACGGAAAGAAGGACCACTTCGCCTTCCTGAACCACCAGGAGGGCAAGCCGCAGGACCCGATGCAGGTCACGATGTTCAACTTCCCGAGCCTGCTGCACGAGACGCCGCACATGTACCGGCAGGACACCGACGCGTACCTGTTCCACGCGGCGATCAAGTACGGCTGCACCGCCCGGGTGAACTTCACGATCGCCGACGTCGACTTCGACGACTCCGGCGTGACGGTCAGCTCGACCCGTGGCGAGCAGTTCCGCAGCCGTTACGTGGTGGACGCCAGCGGCTACCGTTCGCCGCTGGCCGAGAAGTTCGGCCTGCGTGAGGACCCGTGCCGCTACAAGCACCACTCGCGGGCCGTCTGGAACCACATGATCGACCTCAAGACCACCGACGAGGTGTTCAAGCGCACCGGGGCGGACAAGCCGCCGGTGCCGTTCTACGACGGCACCGTCCACCACCTGTTCCCGCGGGGGTGGTCGTGGGTGATCGCGTTCAACAACCACAAGGACTCGAAGAACCCGCTGTGCAGCGTCGGTCTGACCATGGACCCGCGCAAGTACCCGAAGACGCCCGGCATGTCGCCGGAGGAGGACTTCTGGAAGCACATGCAGCGGTTCCCGGGCATGGCCGCGCAGTTCGAGGGCGCTCGGCCGATGCGGGAGTGGGTGGGCACCGACCGGGTGCAGTACTCGTCCAAGACCACCGTCGGCGACCGGTGGGTGCTGCTGGCACACGCCGCCGCGTTCATCGACCCGCTGTTCTCCCGGGGCCTGTCCAACACCTGTGAAGCGGTGAACGTGCTGGCCTGGCGGATCCTGCGGGCGGTCGGCGACGACGACTTCTCGGCCGACCGCTTCGAGGGCGTCGACACCCGCCAGCAGGCGCTGTTCGACGGCAACGACAAGCTGGTGAACGCCGCGTACGCCTCGTTCGAGCACTACTCGCTGTGGACGGCCGTCTTCCGGATCTGGGCGTGGGGCTCGAACGCCGGCACCTTCCGCGCCCACGAGGCGTACCGCCGCTGGCGCTCGACCGGCGACGACAAGCATCTGAACGAGCTGGAAGAGGTGAAGAACCCGGGCCTGCACTGGTCCGACCACGAGGGCTACGGCGAGCTGTTCGAGGACATGGTCAAGCAGTGCGGCGACTTCGAGGCCGGGAAGATCACCGGCGACGAGGCGGCGGACGCCCTCTACGACCACCTCAACCGGGCGCCCTTCGTGCCGGACCACTGGGGCTGGAAGGACCGTCACCTGCGGTTCATCAACCCGACTCCGCTCAAGATCGGCCGAACGATGCTGTGGGCGGCGACCAAGGCGCCGCCGGACGTGCGGCGGCTGATGCTCGGCTTCCTGCGTGAGGCCGGCAAGGAGCAGCTCATGGGCCGGAAGATCTTCTAGGAGACCGAATGACCACCACCGAACCCGACGCCCCGGTGATGTACGACGTCGTGATCCTGGGCAGCCATCTGGCGACCGGCCTGCTCGCCACGGTCCTGGCCAAGCAGGACCTGCGGGTTCTGCTCGTCGGCTCGCCCGACGACACGGTGCTGCCGTCGGGCGACAGCACCGTGCCGTACACGACCGCCGTGCTGCACCTGCTGGCCGAGCGGTTCGACGTGCCGGAGATCGCCTCTTTCGCCGCCTTCGAGGACCTCCCGGAGCCGGTGCGCCGGAGCAGCGGGATCAAGAAGAGCCTCGCGTTCCTGCACCACACCGCGGGCCGCAGGCACGACCCGGCGCACGCGGTGCAGTTCCACGTGCCGGGGGAGCACAGCGAGTGGCACCTGTACCGGCCGGTCGTCGACGAGTACGCCCGGGAGTTGGCCGTCCGGTACGGCGCGTCGGTGCTCGCGGAGAAGGCGTCCACCACCGAGGTTCGGCTGGCGCCCGATGCCGTACACCTGGCCTTCGCCTCGGGAGAGACGGCGAGCGCGCGGTTCGTGGTGGACGCCTGCGGGGAGGAGTCACCGCTGCGGGCGGCGTCCGCCGACGGCGATCCGGGCACGTTGCTGTTGCGGTCCCGGATGATGCACGCCTACCTGCGTGACGTCCGGAAGTTCGAGGAGTGCAGCCGGCTCAGCGACTACCACCGGGCGACGATCTGGTCGCGGGGGACGGTGCACCACCTCTTCGACGGCGGCTGGATCCAGGTGGTGGACTTCCGCAACCACGATGACGCGGCCAACGATCTGTGCAGCGTGACGGTGGGGTTGGACCACGACCGGTTCGGCGAACTACCGGCTGACCCGGACGCCGCGTTCCGGGCGCTGGTGGCGCCATTTCCGAGCCTGGCGGAGCAGTTCGCGTCCGCCACGGCGGAGGGCGGCTGGACCACCTCGGCCCAGTGGCAGCGCCGGGCGGCGCTGACCCACGGGCCGCGGTGGTTCGCCATGGAGCGCTCGGCGTGCCGTACCGACGAGTTCCTGTCCCGGGACGTGACGATGACCGCGGAGGTGGTCCACGCGCTCGGGGCGGCGCTGCCGCGAGCGGTACGCGACGAGCAGGCGGCGGGCGCCGTACTGGCCGAGGCGGCGGCGTTTCAGGACGCCCTGATCGACTTCAACGACCAGATGCTGGCCGCGGCCCGTACGGCCGCCGGCAGCTTCGCGTTGTGGAACGCGTACAGCCGGGTGTGGCTGCTCTGGCAGATCCTGGCCCACCTGTCGCTCAAGCGGGCCACGAACGATGCCCGCGCCGCCGGCACGTGGGAGCCGGTCGAGCGGTTCGCCGACGGTGGGCTGTGGTTCCGCACCCCGGACGGCCTGCGCCAGATGCTGGACTGGTTCTTCGAGGTCTTCGCCCGCGTACGCGACGGTGGGCTGAGGCAGGCCCAGGCGGCTGACATGATCTTCCGCGAGCTGCGCAGAGCCCGTTTCGTGCCGCCGCTGTACCGCTTCGGTGACCCGAATGCGCGGTACTACCACTTCACGATGCCCCGTCGCCTCCTCATGGTGGCGTGGGTCATGACGGTGGCGCCCGCGGACTTCAAGCGGCTGCTGACCAAGGACAACGTCACCGGTCGGCGGGATGACGCGCCGTCGCCGGTCCGGGAGCGGGCGTCGGCGGACGACGGGCGGCTCGCCGCCCACGACGACGGGCTGGCGGACGGCTCGGCTGCCGGCGCGCCGGGCGTCACTCAGCCAGGTCGGCGGTGAGGTAATGCTGGATCGTGCGACCCATCATCCGGGCCAGATCGTCGCGGTCGTGCCGGGACAGCTCGGTGCCGTCGATCAGGTAGCGGCACAGGGCCAGGCCGATCACCTGGGACGCGGCGAGCGCCGCCCGCAGTTCGTGCCGGTCGGGGCTGACGCCCTCGGCCAGCGTGCCGAAGAACGCGCGGACGAACTCGTCGCGCATCAGCTCGGCGATCTCCTCGCTGGTCAGCGAGGCGGACAGCCGGGCCCGGTAGGAGATCGTCGTACGGGGGCTGTCCCAGTGCGCGAGCAGGGCCGTCGCGGTGGCCCGGCCCAACCGGCGGCGGCTGCCACCCAGGAGCTGTTCGGCCAGCTCAACGGGGTTGCCGTCGACCTGCACCGCGTGGCGCAGGAGCTGCTCCTTGGAACCGTAGTAGTGCCGGACGAGCCGCGGGTCGACACCCACGCGCCGGGCGACACTGCGGATGCTCACCCCGGTCAGGCCGCACTCGGAGATCTCCCGCCGGGTGACGTCGAGGATCGCCTGCCGGATGCCGTTGCCACCGTCGAATCCCTGCTGCGTCGTCAAGGCAACCTCTTACGAGTTCCCGTACGCCCGAGCGCACGGCCCGATCAAATGCCTAAGTCTAGACCTTTGAGGATATGTCAGTCCGGTCCGGGTTGCTCCTGCAAGCCGGCAATTCCGCCGCGCCGTCTCACCGCGCGGTCGAGGGGGCAGCGTGGACTTCGCCTGGACGCCTGAACAGCGGGACGCGTACGACGAGGTGCGCGCGAGCGTCGAGGAGACATTCGCGCCGACCGCCGATGCCAGCCGGCTGCACGACCGTGACGCCTGGCGGCATCTCGGCCGGCTGGGGCTGCTCGGCCTCTGCATACCCGCAGAGTACGGCGGGGGTGGGCTGGGTGCTCTGGACACCGCGCTGCGCGTCGAGGCGTTCGGTCGGGGGTGCGCGGACACCGGGCTGGTGTTCGCCGCCAGCGCACACCAGTTCGCGTGCGCGGTGCCGATCGCCGGGTTCGGCACGCCGGAGCTGAAGAAGGGCCTCCTGCCACGGATCTGTTCGGGCGAGGTGGTGGCCGGCAACGCGATGACCGAGGCGGACGCGGGCTCCGACGTCTCACGGCTCGCCGTGACGGCGACGGAGACGGCGGACGGGTACCTGCTCAGCGGCGAGAAGACGTTCGTGACCAACGGGCCGGTGGCCGACGTGCTGGTGACCTACGCGACCACCGATCCGACGGCCGGCCACCTCGGCGTCACCGCGTTCGTGCTGGACCGGGACACTCCCGGCCTGACGGTCGGCGAGCCGTTCGACAAGATGGGCCTCGTGTCGGCGCCGGCCGGCCGGGTGTCCTTCCAGGACTGTCCGGTGCCGGCGCACCGGGTGCTCGGTGAGCCGGGCCAGGGCGCGGCCATCTTCCAACATTCCATGCGCTGGGAACGCGCCTGCCTGTTCGCCGGATACGTCGGCCTGCTGGACCGCCTGATCGAGCGCTGCGTCGAGCACGCGAGATCGCGCCGACAGTTCGGCCGACGCATCGGCGACTTCCAGGCGGTGGCGAACCGGATCGTGGAGATGAAACTGCGGACCGAGTCGGCGCGGCTGCTGCTCTACCGCTGCTGCTGGGAGATGGACAACGGCGCCGGTTCGGAGCTCAACGTGGCGTTGTCGAAGCTGGCCGTCTCCGAGGCGGCCGTCGCCAGCGCGCTGGACGCGGTGCGCCTGTTCGGAGGCCTCGGCTATCTGCGCGACGCCGGGATCGAGACCGTGCTCCGCGACGCCGTACCCAGCACCATCTTCTCCGGTACGTCGGACGTCCAGCGGCTGCTGATCGCCCGCGAGCTGGGTCTGTGAGGGCGGCGACCGTGACCAGGGAGGTGCCGACAGTGCGGGACGCGGACCGGTCCGAGACGCCAGACGGCGCGGGCATCCACGGCTACGTGGCCGCGTGGGCTCGGCGTACACCGGACGCGCCGGCGGTGATCGCGGACGACGAGCAGCTCACGTACGCCGAGCTGGCGGCGGCCGCGCGTCGCCTCGCGGCCGGGCTGGCGCGCGCAGGGGTGTCCCCGGGTGACCGGGTGGTGCTCTGGTCCGACAAGCGGGCCGCCGCGGTGGCCGTCATGCAGGCGGCGCTCGCGCTGGGCGCGCCGTACGTGCCGGTGTCCGCGGCGAATCCACCCGCCCGCGTGTGGCGCATCGCGGAGGACTGCGCGGCGACTGTCGTCGTGGCGGACGGGCCGGCCGCCGAGCGGGTCGCGCGCGAGGGCGGTGCCCCGGGCGGGCCGCCGCTGGTGACGCTCGACGAATTGGAGCGGCGGGGGGCCGAGGGCGACGCGCCACCGGTGCACCAGCCGGCCCCGGACGACCCCGCGTACATCCTCTACACCTCCGGGTCGACGGGGACCCCGAAGGGTGTCTGCCTGAGCCACCGCAACGCGGCCGCGTTCGTCGAGTGGGCCGGTGACCTGCTCGCGGTGTCGCCAGGGGACCGGCTGGCCAACCACGCCCCGTTCAACTTCGACCTGTCGGTCTTCGACCTGTACGCGGCGTTCCGCGCGGGCGCGTCGGTGCACCTGGTCCCGGCCGAGTTGGCGTACGCGCCGGTGCAGTTGGCCCGATTCGTGCGCGAGGAGGGCATCACCATCTGGTATTCGGTGCCGTCCGCGCTGACGCTGATGATCCGGGACGGCGGGATGCTGGAGGGTCCGCCGCCGCCGGTACTGCGGGCCTGCGTCTTCGCCGGCGAGGTGATGCCGATCCGGTACGTGCACGAGCTGCGTGCCGCCTGGCCGGGCGTACGGCTGCTCAACTGGTACGGGCCCACCGAGACCAACGTGTGTGCGTCGTACGAGGTGACCGACGCCGACACCGGGCGGGACCGTCCGCTGCCGATCGGCCGCCCGGCCAGCGGCGCGGTGCTGACCCTGGACCCGCCGGCGTCCACCGGCGTCGACGGTGACGGTGGCGGCGACGTCCCGGAGGGCGAGATCGTGGCCGACGGGCCCACGGTGATGCTCGGATACTGGGGCCGGGAGCCGCAGCGTGGGCCGTACCGCACGGGTGACCTCGGGCGGCTGGCATCCGACGGCACTCTCGAATATCTGGGCCGACGCGACGACATGGCCAAGGTGCGCGGCAACCGGGTGGAGCCCGGCGAGATCGAGGCCGTCCTCGCCGCGCACCCGGACGTCGCGGCGGCCGCGGTGGTCGTCGCCGGCGTCGGGCTGGCCGCGCGGCTGCACGCGGTCGTGGTGCCGGCGGGCGACCGCCGCCCCGGCCTGCTGGAAATCAAGCGTTGGTGCGCGGGACAACTGCCGACCTACATGATCGTCGACTCCGTCCAGGCGGCCACGAGCCTACCGCTCACCCCGAACGGAAAGACCGATCGAGCCGCGCTTCTGGCGGCGATCGAAGGAGGTGGACCATTACTGGCACCGAACTAGTCAACGTGGAGCCGAGTGCGTTCCTAGCGATCATGGGCTCGCTGGCCAGCGGCGTCAGCGTGGTGACCGCGCTCGACGCGTCCGGTCGGCCGCACGGCCTGACCTCGTCGTCGGTGTGCAGCGTCTCCAAGAACCCACCGCTGCTGCTGTTCTGCGTGCGGCAGGTGAGTTCCACCCTGGACGCCATCCGGGAGACCGGCGGATTTGCCGTCAACTTCCTCGACGCGGACGGCCACGAGGTCTCCGACCTGTTCGCCAGCTACAACAGCGACAAGTTCGCGAACGTGGCCTGGCGTCCCGGCGACGTCGCCGGCATGCCGCGGCTGGAACCCACCGTCGCCTTCACCGAGTGCGCGCTGCACGACGTGATCGCCGCCGGTGACCACGTCATCGTGCTCGGCCGCCTCGTCGGCGGCGCGACGACGCCGGACCGATTCCCGCTGGGGTATTGGCGCGGGACGTACGTCCGGGTCGCTCAACCCCATTACCGACGAGAGGAGCGCAACGGGCAGCGCCCCAGCGATCCTTCCCAGCCAATCCATCTCGAGTAGGGAAACAGAGTGGACAAGAACCAACCAGCGACCCACAGCACCGTATGGACATGGATAGCGGCCCTGGTCGCGGTGTTCATGGTCGCGATCGACACCCTCGTCGTCACGACGACGCTACCGGTCATCCGGACCGAGCTCAGTGCGAGCCTTGAAGATCTTGAATGGATCGTCAACGCCTACACGCTCACTTTCGCCGTCTTTCTGTTGACCGGCGCGGCGCTCGGTGACCGCTTCGGCCGACGGAAGGTCTTCACCATCGCGTTGCTGGTCTTCACCCTCGCGTCTGCGCTGGCGGGCCTCGCCGACAACATCGAATTCCTCATCGCCGCACGTGCGGTGCAGGGCCTGGGTGCCGCTGTCGTCCTCCCGCTCACCCTCACCCTGTTGGCCAGCGTGGTGCCGGCACGCCAGCGCGGCCACGCGTTCGGGCTGTGGGGCGCGATGGTGGGTCTCGGTATCGCCCTCGGGCCGGTCATCGGCGGTGCGGTGACCGAAGCCTGGTCGTGGCAGTGGATCTTCTGGGTGAACGTGCCCATCGGTCTGCTGCTGTTGCCGGTGATGACGCGCGTCCGCGAGAGCCGCGGCGGCTACGGTCGCCTGGACCCGGTGGGCGTCGTCCTGATCACCGCCGGCATGCTCGGCATCGTGTCCAGCCTCGTGCGGGGCAACAGCGCAGGCTGGGACAGCCCTTCCGTCCTGGCGGGGTTCATCGTCGGCGGAATCCTCGTGCTCGTGTTCATCTTCTGGCAGTCGCGGGCGCGTACGCCGATGGTGCCGCTGTCGTTGTTCCGTAGCCGAGGCTTCAGCCTCACCATGGTGGCGACGATCATCATGCCGTTCGGTGTCTTCGGGGCCGTCTTCCTCGGTACCCAGTACCTGCAGAGCATCCTTGGCTACTCGCCACTGGAGGCAGGCCTGCGCACGTTGCCGTGGACGGCCATGCCGATGATCGCGGCCCCGATCTCCGGCATCCTGACCGACAAGATCGGCGGCAAGCCGCTGGTGATCCTGGGCCTGACGATGCAGGCGATCGGCGTGGGCTGGATCGGCTCGGTCGTCGACGACCTGACGTACTCGAAGCTGGTGGTGCCGTTCGTGATCACCGGCCTCGGCCTGGGCATCTTCCTCGCGCCGATCGGTCGGTTGGCCTTCGGCTTCGCGCCCGCCGAGCTGGAGGGCGTCGCCTCCGGTGTCTCCAACGCGATCCGCCAGACCGGCACCGTGATGGGTGTTTCGGTGGGCGGCGCGATCCTCGGCGCGAACGGCGGCTACGAGTCGGTGGCCACGTTCGTCAACGGTCTGCAGGAGGCCCACCTGGTGGCTGCCTGTGCGCTCGCCGCGGGCGCGCTGATCGCGCTGTTCATCCCGCACCTGCGCACACAGGGGCACGGTCACGCCGTCGAGGAGGAGGAAGAGGTCCTCGCAGCGGGCGCCCCGACCTGAGTGGTCCTACCGGATCGAGGCCCCGACCCCCACGGTCGGGGCCTCGACCGCGCCCGTTGAGGGTGGTGCCTGCGGCGAGTTGAGCGATGAGCGGGCGGTGGGCCACAGGCGCGGCGCCGACGTGGCCGGGACGCGGGCGCCCGTCGATGCCGGATGGAGGCTTGGGCGGGTGTCGGCGTCGTGTCGAGCGGTCCGGGGGTGGGCCGCCGGCACCCGGTGTCGGAATGCTGGCAGGCCTTACGAAGGACGAATCCGGGTGCCGCGCGAGAGGTGTGGCGGCACCGGTCGGGGCGCGTCCGGGCGGCGGCGCCGGGGTGTGATGTGCGCGGTACGTCGGGCTCGATATCGCGTTGTCCCACGTCAACGCGACCGTCGTGCCGCAGCCGATTGCCGTGCTGGGATTCGTGTACGACACATCGGCCTCGGCGCGCCATGCCCGATGAGACCTATTCCGGCCGGAACGGTCCGCAACCCGACCGTGCCGCGCCATGGCCTACCCAATTAGGGGGGGACAGCGAGGCCCTCGACAGGATAACATCCATCGATGAACTGGCGGTACGCTAATGGGGGATGGGGCCACCAGGGATATGAAAGCATCAGCGCTAGCTGTTACGGATGTCCAGGTACTCTTCTACGAGCCGGAAGGGCTGTTATTGACAGCGGGATTATTGCCGGCGGATGTAGGTGGGCGCGAGTATCGCGTAATGTTTCAATTGAGTTACCTGGGCAGTGGTGAGATTACGGCGCACGTCGGCTTCGAGCAGTGCGATGGCACTGACAAGACGGCACCCGAGTTCGTCACAGTGGAATTGTTGGGAGCGGCACGACACCGCATGCCCATCATCTGGACGGCCTCGGCGTCGGTGCGCGCGGAGCAGGTGAACTGCCGGCTCATCATCTGGGGGGAACCGGCCGGGGACGACCTCTTGCGAGGCGAGTTGATCGCAGAGGTCTCCGGTCGGCTACCGGTGTTGACCGCCAGTTGCCAGGCATCCGTGACGCAGGCGGAGTTGCCGACCCGGGAGCGGGTGTCCTAGAAGGCTGGTCGCCCCCCGTCGTGCGGCGGGGGGTGGACAGCCCTCGGGGATGACGGCATCGCACTCCCTTCGCGGGTCGGCGGCTCGGTGGATCGGCCGCACCTCGGGTGATCTGGTGATCGGGTCACATCTGCGGTGAGCTGGCACCCTTCCATGGACGTAGCCGGGGAATCCACGCTGGAACCGCGGCGCGGTAGGTGTCGTACTCGGAGCCGTACCGTCGGCGCAGACCGGGTTCCTCGTAGAACCGGACGAACGCTGCCTGGATGAGGGCGATGGCCAACCCGTACCACAGCAGCGCCGCCTGGCCGAAGATCAGCGCCTGGCCGAGGATGGCCGTCACCACCGCGACGTACATCGGGTTGCGGACGAACCGGTAGGGCCCGCCGATCACCAGATGCTCGGTCGGCGCCACCGGGGCCGGAGTGCCCAGGCCCTCCACGACGAACCGCACGAACGACTGAAGAAGAAACGCCACCGCGGCAACCAGCATCAGTGCGCCGAGGACTCGCACCGGCTGGTAGAAGGCGAACGGTGTTTCGACCTCCCAGTCCGATATCCACCATGGACCGAGGCCCGCGACCACGCCCGGTGCGGCGCAAAAGAAGACAAGACTCCCGACGACCGCCCGTGTTCGTAGCACTGCGCCATGCTACGGCGGGTGCGGGGCACCGTGTCAAGGCATCGTTACGTACTGTTGTTGTTGCCTCGCCGCAGATCCTCCGTATTTCCGCACGTAGGAAGGCGATACTATGTCCTTTGCCCCCATACGATGAATAGGGCATGCGATGAACTGGGAAAGGTGAACTTGTGGGCGCGGAGGTGTCCCCGAACGGTGCTCCACGACGACGGACGGGGCGACGTGTCGGGCCGACGGTGAGCCATCAGCTCATCCTCGAGATCGCTCGTGGCCAGTTTGCCGAGCGCGGCTACGAGGGCACCACGGTGCGTACCATCGCCCAGGAGGCGGGGGTGGACAGCGCGCTGGTGCACCACTTCTTCCTCACCAAGGAGGGCCTGTTCGAGGCCGCGGTGCGTGGTGCCCTGCAGCCACCCGACCTGGTGGAGCGGGCGATGAAGGGCCCGCGCGGCCAGGTTGGCCGGCGCACCGTCGAGCTGTTCTTCAGCCACTGGGACGAGCCGGACACGGCGGCGCGGCTCGGCGGCATCCTGCGGTCGATGACGGCCAACGACATGGCGGCGGACGCCGTCCGCAACTTCCTCGGCGACCAGGTGATCCTGCCGCTGACCCGGGCGCTGGGTCACACCCAGCCGGAGCTGCGGGCCGCCATGGTCGGCTCGCATCTGATCGGTCTCGCCACCACCCGGTACGTCTTCCGCGTACCGGCGATCGCCGAGCTCACCGCCGCCGCTCTGGCCGCGGGCACGGGCAAGGCGATCCAGACCTACCTCACCGGCGTCCTGGCCTGATCCGCCCGCTCTGAACTGGCACGACAATCGTCGTGCCACTGGCCGGCGTCGATCCTTGCGCAGCATCCCCCTTGACGAACCCGTCCGGGCTTCTAGAATTCACCGAGTAGGGATGTCATCAGAGGGGGAAAGCCGCCGGATTTCGCGGCCTCCCGGGTGACAGCTCAACGGGGGAGACCACGTCCGGCGACCTGGGAGGGGTTTGTGCCGACAGACCAACGCGACGAGATACTCGGCCAACTGATGGTGTACGTGCGCCACGAGCTGATCGGCGACCAGGACGAGGGGGTCACCGGAGTCGACCTGCGCCCCGACTCGCCGCTGCTGGAGTGGGGCGTCCTGAACTCGCTGAATACGGCTCGGCTCATCGCGTTCGTCCGGGCAGAGCTCGACGTCGACGTGCCGCCCTCGCACATCACGGGACGACACTTCCGCAGTCTCGACACCATCACCGACCTGATCCTGTCGTTGCCCCGCGCCTGACAGGCCTGCCGAGGAGGCGCCATGAACACCAAGCCAGCAGAGTGGGACATCGGCATCATCGGAGGCGGGCCCGCCGGGTCGACGGCCGCCGCCTACCTGGCCAAGGCGGGGCTGTCCGTCGTGGTCTTCGAGAGCGCGCACTTCCCCCGCGAACACGTGGGTGAGTCGTTGGTACCGGCGACCACGCCGGTGCTGTTGGAGACCGGGGCGATGGCCGCCGTCGAGGCAGCCGGCTTCCCCCGCAAGTTCGGCGCGGCGTGGACGTCGGCCGAGTCGCGGCCCGTGAGCCACATGGGCTTCTCCAACCTCACCCACGACTTCCGGCTCGCGGAGGTCATGTTCAACGAGCGGGACCAGGCCGGCGTCGACCGGGATTACACCTTCCACGTCGACCGGGGCAAGTTCGACCAGATCCTGCTGGAGAACGCGGCGAGTCTCGGCGCGGAGGTCCACCACGGCGTACGGGTCAACCGCGTCGACTTCGACGGCGAGCATCCCGTCATCCACACGCGCTCCGACGAGGGGCAGCGCGAGGTGTCGGTGCGGATGGTGGTCGACGCCAGCGGCCGGAGCACCACCCTGGGCAGCCAGCTCAAGGTGAAGGTGGCCGACTCGGTCTTCAACCAGTACGCGATCCACACCTGGTTCGACGGCTTCGACCGGCAGGCGTTGTCGGCGGAGCAGTCGAAGTCCGACTTCATCTTCATCCACTTCCTGCCGCTGACCGACACCTGGGTGTGGCAGATCCCCATCACCGAGACGATCACGTCGATCGGCGTCGTCACCCAGAAGAGCCGGTTCGCCGAGGCGGCCCGGGAGGATCTCGAAGCGTTCTTCTGGGAGTGCGTGGGCAGCCGGCCCGAGCTGGAGGCGGCCCTGCGCAGTTCGGAGCAGGTGCGGCCGTTCAAGGCCGAGGGCGACTACAGCTACGCGATGAAGCAGATCTGCGGGGACAACTTCGTCATGATCGGCGACGCCGCCCGCTTCGTCGATCCCATCTTCTCCACCGGTGTCAGCATCGCCCTCAACAGCGCCCGGTTGGCCTGCAACGACATCATCGCGGCGGCCGAGGCGGGCGACTTCAAGCGCGAGCGGTTCGCCACCTACGAGATGCTGCTGCGGCGCGGTGTACGCAACTGGTACGAGTTCATCTCGGTTTACTACCGGCTCAACATCTTGTTCACCGCGTTCGTCCAGGACCCGCGGTATCGACTCGACGTGCTGAAGATGTTGCAGGGCAACATGTACGACGAGGCCGAGCCCAAGGCGCTCGTCGAGATGCGGAACACCATCCGGGCCGTCGAGCAGGACCCCGAACATCTCTGGCATCCGTATCTCGGTGAGCTGTCGGCTCCGACGGCGGCTCCCATCTTCTGATTCACAAGGGGGGCCGTGCGGCCCCGGTAGGGGGACATCAGTGAGCGTGGGCAGCAGTGTGTTCAGTGACCTGGCCGTGCACCACGTCGAATTCCACGTGACCGACGCGGTCTGGGCGGCACGCGAGCTCGCCGCACAGTACGGCTTCGCCGTCGTCGGCTCGCGCAGCGTCGAGGACCACGTGTCGGTGGCGCTGCGGCAGGGTTCGACAGTTCTCGTGGTCACCGAAGGGCTCGTCGACGCGCACCCGGCCAGCCTGTACGTGCAACAGCACGGCGACGGCGTCGCCGACCTGGCGATGCGTACCCCGGACGCGAGGGCGGCGTTCGAGGTCGCGGTGTCCCGCGGCGCGCGGGCGGTGGCCGAACCGGCCGTGCGCGAGGGGTTCGTCACGGCCACTGTCGGCGGCTTCGGCGACGTGACGCACACGTTCGTCCAACCACCCGAGGAGTCGGCCGGGCTGGTACTGCCCGGCCTGACTCCCGGTCTTCCGGGCGGTCACCTGCCGGAGTCGGGCCCGACGCCGGGACTGGGCGTGGTCGACCACCTCGCCGTCTGTCTCGAGGCGGGCACCCTCGACCCGACGGTGGACTTCTACCGCACGGTGCTGGATTTCGACGTGACCTTCGAGGAGCACATCCTGGTGGGCAGCCAGGCGATGTTCTCCAAGGTGGTGCAGAGCCCGTCCCGGCTGGTCACGCTCACGCTCATCGAGCCGGACGCCTCGGCGGCCGCCGGCCAGATCGACGACTTCCTCAAGGGGCACGGTGGCCCCGGCGTGCAGCACGTGGCGATGTGCTCCACCGACATCGTCTCGGCGATCTCGGCGCTGACCGATCGCGGCGTGGAATTCCTGCGGACGCCGGAGACGTACTACGACCTGCTCGGCCAGCGACTGGATCTCGCCAGGTACGACGTGGACCAGCTGCGGTCCCGCAACATCCTCGTCGACGAGGACCACGACGGGCAGCTGTTCCAGATCTTCGCCAGGTCCACCCATCCGCGCCGGACGTTCTTCTTCGAGGTCATCGAGCGGCTGGGTGCGCGCACCTTCGGCAGCGGAAACATCCGGGCGCTGTACGAGGCGGTCGAGGCGGAGCGGACCAAGACCCACGACGTCCTGTGACCACCATCGCGGATCGGGCAACCGACCTGGCCGCCCTGCTCTGCCTCGACGACGTGGCGGTGGCGGCGCGGCGGGTGCTGGCCGAGCCGGTCTGGGACTACGTGGCCGGGGGCAGCGGCACCGAGTCGACGTTGCGGGACAACCGGGACGCGTTCGACCGCGTGCACCTGGTGCCGCGGGTGCTGGCGGGCACGGACGCCTACGACCTCGGCACGGAGTTGCTGGGCACCCCGATGGGTCTGCCCGTCGGGGTGGCGCCGATGGCCTACCAGCGGCTCCTGCATCCGGACGGCGAGGTGGCGCTCGCCGAGGCGGCCCGGGACGAGGGCGCGGTGTTCGTGGCCAGCATGCTCAGCAGCGAGCCGATCGAGCGGATCGCCGCCACCCAGGCGGCGGTCTGGATGCAGCTCTACTGGTTGCGCGACCGCGGGTTGGTCGCCGACCTGGTGACCCGGGCCGAGGCCGCTGGTTGCCGGGCTCTCATGCTGACTGTCGACGTGCCGCGGATGGGCCGGCGTCTGCGGGACATGCGATCCGGCTTCACGCTGCCCGACGACGTGGTGGCCGCCAATCTGCCGCCGGCCGTCGGCGCGGCCGCGCACTCCGGCGGCGCGCACAGTTCGGCGCTGATGGTGCACACCGGTCTCGCGTTCGACCCGAAGCTGTCCTGGCGGGACCTGGACTGGCTGCGTCGACGGACGCGTCTGCCGATCGTCGTGAAGGGCGTCCTGCATCCGGACGACGCGGTGCGTGCGGCGGACCTGGGAGTCGACGGGGTCGTGGTGTCCAACCACGGTGGCCGTCAGCTCGACGGCGCGGTGCCCAGCATCGCGGCGCTGGAGCCGGTGGTGGCGGCCGTGGCCGACCGGTGTGCGGTCCTGGTGGACAGCGGCGTCCGTAGCGGTGTGGACGTGGCACGGGCGCTGGCCCTCGGCGCATCCGCCGTGCTGGTGGGCCGGCCCGCGCTCTGGGGGCTGGCCGTGGGCGGCCGGGCCGGCGCCCGCCGGGTGCTGTCGTTGCTGCGGACCGAGTTGGAGGATGCGATGGCGATGATGGGCTGCGCCGACCTGCGGGCGCTGGGCCACGGCACCACGGTGGCCGCCAGCGGTTCCGGGTCGACGGTGCGGGGCCGATCGTCCGGTGACACCCTCGCGGGGTGGTCGCCGTGACGGGCGTGTCGGCGACGACCACCGTGGGGGCCCGCGCGCCGATCGCGCTGGCCGACCTGCACGGTTCGCTGGCCGATCCGGTGCTCGACTCGATGACCTTCCTCAACGAGATCGCCGGCCGGTTCCCGGATGCGGTGTCCTTCGCGGCGGGCCGGCCGTACGAGGAGTTCTTCGAGGTCGAGGCGGTGCACCGCTATCTGCGCCGCTACTGCGACCACCTGCGCGCCGAGCACGGAATGAGTGAGCGTCAGGTCAATCGCGTCCTGCTGCAGTACGGGCGGACCAAGGGCATCGTGCACGACCTGGTGGCCACCAACCTGTCGGTCGACGAGGGGATGGACGTCGACCCGGAGGCCGTCGTGGTGACGGTGGGCGCGCAGGAGGGGATGTTCCTCGTCCTGCGGGCGTTGCGCACCGATCCGCGTGACGTGCTGCTGGCGGTCTCGCCCAACTACGTGGGAATTCGGGGGGCCGCGTCGCTCGTCGACATGACCACGTTGCCGGTGCGGGACGGTGCACGGGGCATCGATCTGGCCGACCTCGCCCGGGTGGTGCGCTCCGCCCGGGCGGCGGGGCAGCGCCCTCGCGCGCTGTACCTGGTGCCCGACTTCGCCAATCCGGCCGGGGCGAGCCTGGACACCGACACCCGGGTCGCGGTGCTACGCGCGGCCGCCGAACACGACCTGCTGATCATCGAGGACAACCCGTACGGGCTGTTCCACGCGGGCGGCGAGCGCCCGGCCACGCTCAAGGCCATGGACGACGAGCGTCGTGTCGTCTATCTCGGCTCGTTCGCCAAGACCGGCATGCCCGGCGCCCGGGTGGGTTACGTGGTCGCCGACCAGCCGGTGGCCGGACCCACGGGAACGGGCCTGCTGGCGGACGAGCTATCCAAGATCAAGAGCATGGTGACCGTCAACACCTCACCGCTGGCGCAGGCGGTCATCGCCGGCAAGTTGCTGGAGCACGACTGCAGTCTCGTACGCGCCAACGAGCGCGAGGCCCACGCGTACCGGCGCAATCTGCGGCACGTGCTGGACGGCCTGGCCGCGCGCTTCGGGCAGGGTGCCGGCGTCTCCTGGAACACCCCCGGTGGCGGCTTCTTCGTCGTCGTGACGGTGCCGCTCGTGGTGGACGACGCGCTCCTGGAGCGCTCCGCCCGCGACTTCGGTGTGTTGTGGACGCCGATGCACCACTTCTATGCCGACGGGGGCGGACGTCATCAACTCCGCCTGTCGGTCAGCCTTCTGCAGCCACCGCAGATCGAGCAGGGGCTCGACCGATTGGCGGCCCTGATCACGGAGGTGCGGCCGGTATGAACTCACCCATCATGCCGCTGGCTGGCGGACAGGTCGTGATCCTGCTCGTCCAGCTCGCGTCTCTGCTCCTGCTCGGCCTCGGCCTGGGCCGGTTGGTGGCGCGGTTCGGCCTGCCGCCGATCGTCGGCGAGCTGATGGCCGGCGTGGTGCTCGGGCCGTCGCTGCTGGGCCACGCGGCACCGGCGGTGCACGACTGGCTGTTCCCCGCCGACCCGGCGCAGATGCACCTGCTGGACGCGGTCGCCCAGGTCGGCGTGCTGCTGCTGGTGGGGGTGGCCGGCATCGAGCTGGACACCCGGATCATCCGCCGTCGCGGTACGACGGCCCTCCGGGTCAGCCTCGGCGGCCTGCTCATACCGATCGGCTTCGGCATCCTCATCGGCTACCTGGCTCCGGCCGTCCTGGTGCCGGACACCACCGAACGCCCGGTGTTCGCGTTGTTCCTCGCCGTCGCCATGTGCGTGACGGCGATCCCCGTGATCGCCAAGACGCTGTCGGACATGAAGCTGATCCACCGCGACGTCGGGCAGCTGATCATGACGTCTGGCATGGTCGACGACGCGGTGGGCTGGTTCCTGCTGTCGGTCGTGTCGGCCATGGCGACCGTCGGCGTACGCGCCGGCCAGGTCGCGTTGTCGCTGCTGCTGCTGGTCGCCTTCGTGGTCGCCGCGATCGTCGTCGGCCGGCCACTGGTACGCGGCGCGCTACGGATGGCCGGCCGCTCCGCGGAGACCGGGCCGACCATCGTCACCGCCGTGGTGATCGTCCTGGCCGGCGCGGCGATCACCCAGTCCCTGCACATGGAGGCGGTGTTCGGCGCGTTCGTCGCCGGCATTCTCATCGGGCAGGCGGTCCGGGAGCGGCGGGCGGTGCTGGCACCCCTGCGGACCATCGTGCTCACCGTGCTGGCGCCGATCTTCCTGGCCTCCGCCGGTCTGCGGATGGACCTCGGCGTGCTGCTCGACCGGGACGTCGCGCTGGCCGCGTTCGTGGTGCTGGCGGCGGCGATCCTCGGCAAGTTCACGGGCGCCTACCTCGGTGCGCGGTCCAGTCGGCTCGGCCACTGGGAGTCTCTGGCCGTCGGCGCGGGCATGAACGCGCGGGGCGTGGTCGAGATCGTCGTCGCGATGGTGGGGCTGCGGCTCGGTGTCCTGGACATCGCGACCTTCACCATCATCGCGCTCGTCGCGATCGTCACGTCGATGATGGCGCCCCCACTGCTGCGCCTGGCGATGTCCCGGGTGGCGCACAGCGCCGACGAACTCCTTCGCAAGGCCGACCACGAGGAGCAGTGGTCGACCGGCCCGGTCGTACGGCCGGCGGGGACGGGCGCTCCACCGGCCGCGTAGCGGGTCGACCCAGCGGGATCAACCCAGGACGCCGGCGGGGCCGATCGTGTCGGCCTCGTCGGCGTCGTGCAGTGCCAGGATGGCGTCGGCCGCGTTCGCCGGCCCGTCGGTGGCCTCGTACCAGCGCTGGACCTGCTGAGCCGCCTCGCGGTAGGACCGGTCGGCCAGCATCTCCGCGACGAGCGGGGCCAGCCTCGCGCCAACGTGCCTCGGGGCCAGCAGCCGCGCCGCGCCGATCCGTTCCAGCAGCGCGAGGTTCAGGTCCTGCTCCGGTTGGAGCGGGAATCCGAGTACCGGTGTGCCACCGGCCATCGCTGTCTGCACGCTGCCCTGACCGCCGGCGGTGACCGCCAGGTCCACCTCCGGCATGATCAGGTGGCTCGGCAGCACGCCGCCGACCATGACCCGGTCGCCGGCCATGTCGTGCAGGTCGTGGTGGGTGCCCGCGACCAGCACGCGCACCGGCAGCGCGGCGATGGTCGTCACCACGCGCCGCACGAAGCCGACCTCGGCCGAGTTGACCGCCACGTAGACGACCGGGCCGGGCTCGGCGAGGAAACGGGCGACCCGCTCCGGCAGCGGCAGGTCCAGTCGAGCGTAGAGCGGCCCGACGCAGCGCAGCCGCGTGCTGGCGCGGTAACCGGAACGGCCGTTCGGCCGCCAGTCGGCCACGTCCGTCGCGGACACGCCCAGCACCTCCGGCACCTCCGGTATGAGCGCCAGGTCGCCGAGGACGAGCGCGGCGAGGCTGGGCACGCGCGGAACGCCCAGGTCGGCGGCCAGCCGGTTGAACCCGCCGCAGTAGAAACCGACCCGGGGTGGCAGCGAGTTCGACAACCACCGCAGCGCCGACGCCGGCAGCAGGCCGAAGTGAGCCTGGCTGGGGGCCGGCAGCATCCCGCGCTCGAACAGCGGCGGCACCCAACTGCCGGCGTGCTCGGTGACCAGCGATGCGCCGGCCAGCCGGGTGGACAGCAGGGTGGTCAGGGTGAAGCCGGTGACCACCGTCCGGATGTCGTGTCGACGGAAGTACTCGGTCTCCGCGGTGACGTAATCGCGCATCTCCCGGTCGGTGTACATGCTCTGACCGACGTACCCCATGCCGATCTCGTCGCGGATGAACCGCTCGCACCGCTGTGGCGTCATGCGCTCACCGACGATGTCGTACGGGACGCCGACGTCGCGGAGCACGTGCTCGTAGGTGCCGCCGTGCGTCGCGATGCGGGCGGTCACCCCGCGCTGGCGGAGCGCCCGGTAGATCTCCAGCATGCGGGAGGTGGCGGACAGGAAGCCGCAGTGCGGCATGAGGCAGATCATGCGGTCGTCGATTCCGGGAGCGCACCGGCCTCCGAAGACGGGCCGGCGGTGCGGGCCACCGCGCGTACCTCGTCCAGCACCCGGGCGACCGGTACGTCCGCCCGCTGCGCGACCGCCAGGGCGTCGTCGTACTCCGGCTGGACACTGACCAGGTGGTCACCGAGGTAACCGCGTTTGACCCGTACGGCCGTGTCGCCGTACGGCAGGGCGATCTGGTCGCGGCGCAGCCGGCGACGCTGCACGGTGGACACCCGCACGCCGAGTGTGCCCGTGCGGGTGAACACCAGCCGGCAGACCAGGTCGAGCTGCGCCGGTGCGACCAGGACGCTGAGCAGTTGCCCCGGCCGCCCCTTGCGCATCAGCACCGGAGTGCACCAGGCGTCCGCCGCGCCCACGGCCCGCAACTGCTCCAGCAGGTCCGGCCAGACCCGCGGGTCCACGTCGTCGATTGTCGTGTCGATCCGGTGCAGCGGCTCGCCCTGCCAGGGCGTGCCGTCGGAATCCCGACTGGCGGACGTGCCCACCAGCACGCGCAGGATGTTCGGGTGGCCGGCGGGGTCCCTGGTGCCGGCGCCGACGCCGACCGCGTGGGGCACCAGCGCCGGCGGCGGCCCCCAACCGGTGGCGAGGGTGGCGAGCAGGGCGGCGCCCGACGGCGTGCACAGCTCCATCGTGGCCGGGTGGGCGGCGATGGGGGCGCCCGCCGCGGTGAGGATCTCCAGGACGGCCGGCACGGGCACCGGCATCGGGCCGTGGTCGGTGCGGACCACGCCGGAGCCCACGGCGACCGGACCGACGACCCGGGTTGGCGCGTCGAGCAGCCCCAGGTCGGCGAGCGCGAGGGCGCAACCGACCAGGTCGACCACCGCGTCGAGGGCGCCGACCTCGTGGAAGTGGATGTCCGCCAGGGGTACGCCGTGCACCCGCGCCTCGGCTCGGGCCAACGTGGTGAAGGCGGCGACGGCGAACGCGTGCACCGCCGGCGGGAGTGCGGCGCGGGTGATGATGGCGGTCACCGCGGCCAGGTCGCGGTGGGTGCCGCTGTCCGGCGCGGTGACGATCAGGTGGGCGGCGCGCAGGCCGTGCCGGCGTACGCTCTCCAGCTTCAGTGCCACCGGCTCGACCGCGAGTCGCGCCACGCCCTGCTCCACGACGGACAGGCTCGCGCCCGCGTCCAGCAGCGCCGCGAGCAGCATGTCGCCGGCCGCGCCGTTGCTGGGGTCGACCCACAGGGCGGTCGCCGGTGCGGTCGTCGTGCTCTCCTCGGCCATCGTCCGCGGCTCAGCCATTCGCGTCTGCGCAGCTCGGCGTGCGACGGGCGATCCTGGCGGCGGCGACGCCAGCGCCGAAGCCGTTGTCCACGTTGACGGTCAGCACGCCCGGCGCGCACGAGTTCAGCATGGCGAGCCACGCCGTGAGACCGTCGAGGTGCCAGCCGTAACCGACGCTGGTGGGCACCGCGATGAGCGGACTGCCGACGAGTCCACCCAGGACCGACGGCAGCGCGGCCTCCATCCCGGCGATGGCCACCACCACGTCGGCGCGGGCGATGCGGTCCCGCTCGGCCAGCAGTCGGTGCAGGCCGGCCACACCCACGTCCACCACGAGGTCCGCTCGGGCGCCGAAGACGGCGACGGTGGCCGCGCACTCGCGGGCGACCGGCAGGTCGCTCGTGCCGCCGCAGGCGATGGCGACCGTTCCCACGGCTGTCCGGGCCGGGCCCACGACCGCGGTACGGCTCACCGGGTCCACCGCGTCGGCGCCGAACTCGTCGACACACCGGGCCATCGCGGCGTCGGCGAGCCGGGTGGCGAGGATCGGCGTGTCCGGGTGGGCGAGGCGTAACGCGTGCATCGCTCCGGTCACCTGTTCAGGGGTTTTGCCCGCGCCGTACACCACCTCGGGGTCGCCGGTGCGCGACAGACGGTCCACGTCCATCCGTGCGAATCCTAGGTCGATGAATTCCGGTGCGGACACCTCACGCTCCTTCCAGTACTGTCGAGCTGTGAGACCTGATGATTGGGCCTGGGGGGCCGCGGATCAGCTCGTCGCGGAATTCACACGATACGGCAAGACGCTCGTCGCTTTCTCCGGTGGCGTGGACTCGAGCGTCGCCCTGGCGGCGGCGGTGCGGGCCCTGGCGCCGGCCGATGTCGCTGCGGTGACGGCGGTTTCGGCCGCGGTGCCCGCCGCGGAGGTGACCGCCGCCCGCGACTTCTGCGCCCGGCTCGGCGTGGCGCACCACGTGCTCGGCACGCGCGAGTTGGAGGTCGAGGGTTACCGCGAGAACGGCCCCCGCCGCTGCTACTTCTGCAAGAGCACACTCATCGACACGGTGCGCGAGCTGGCCGACCGGCTCGGCTTCGCGACCGTGGTGACCGGCACCAACGCCTCGGACGTGGCGGCCGGCTTCCGCCCCGGGATCGCCGCGGCCGCCGAGCGTGCGGCCCGCACGCCGCTGGCGGACCTCGGGTTGGACAAACCGGCGGTACGCGCGATAGCCGGGCTCTGGGAGCTCGACACGGCCGCCAAGCCGGCAGCCGCCTGCCTGGCCAGCCGCATCGCGTACGGCGTGCCCATCTCGCCGGCCCGACTGGCCCGGGTGGAGCTGGCCGAGCTGGCCGCGCACCGCGTGCTGGACCCGCACGGGGTGGTCGACCTGCGGGTCCGTGACCTGGGCGACGGCGTCCGTCTGGAGGTCGACGCGCCCGTCGTGGAGCGGGCCCGCTCCGACCAGCGGCTCGCGGCGGCGATCCGCGCGGCCGGGTTTCCCGACGTGCCGCTCACCGTGGAGGCGTTCCGCTCCGGATCGATGAACGAGCTGCTCGCCGACCCGGATCGTTGGCGCTGACGGAGGGCGCGGTTTTTCCCCGAATCGGTGGGCTGACGCGCGGCCCGAATGACGCTATCCTCATCTGGTGAATTACAACCCGGGTGACCGACCCGCCACGCCGAACTGGTCTCTCGACGGTGCTCACGTCCTGCTCACCGGTGTCACCGGGTTCCTGGGGCAGGCATCGCTGGAGCGGCTGCTCGCCGACCATCCCAACACCCGGGTGACGGTCCTGGTGCGCGGGCGCGGCGCGACGTCGGGCGCCGACCGCGTCGCCGGGTTGGCGCGCAAGCCGGTGTTCCGCACGCTGCGTCGCCGGATCGGCGGACCGGCGCTCGCGCAGTTGCTGGCCGAGCGGGTCAGCGTTCTCGAGGGTGACCTCACCGACTCGGTTCCGGCGCTGCCCGACGACCTGACCGCCGTCCTGCACTGTGCGTCCACCGTGTCCTTCGACCCGCCGATCGACGACGCGTTCCAGGTCAACGTCGGCGGCCTGGTCAACCTCTACGACGCGGTGGTCGCGCTGCCGCGACGTCCGCACGTGGTCCACGTCTCCACGGCGTACGTGGCCGGCGCCCGCAAGGGCGTGGTGCCCGAGGCCCCGCTGGACCACGACGTCGACTGGCAGGCCGAGCTGACCGCCGCGCTGGCCGCCCGCGCCGAGGTGGAGCGCGCTTCCCGCCGCCCCGAGGCGCTGCGCGCGCTGTTGGCCGAGGCCCGCGCCGAGCACGGCAAGGCGGGCCCGCAGGCGACGGCGCGGGCCGCCGAGGAGGCGCGGCGTCGCAAGGTGACCGAGCGGCTGGTCGACTACGGCCGACTGCGGGCGCACAGCGTCGGCTGGCCGGACGTCTACACGTTCACCAAGGCCCTGGGGGAGCGGGTCGCCGAGCAGTACGCCCGCGACGAGGGATTGCGCCTCTCCGTGGTGCGCCCGGCGATCGTGCAGAGCGCTCTGCGTCATCCGTTCCCCGGGTGGTTCGACTCCTTCAAGATGGTGGATCCGATCATCCTGTCGTACGGGCGCGGCACACTTCCGGACTTCCCGGGCCTGCCCGACGCGGTGGTGGACATCGTCCCCATCGACCTCGTCACCAACGCCCTGCTGGCGGTCGCGGCCGTCGAGCCGGAACCCGCCGCGCCGGTCTACTACCACGTCGGCACCGGCGCACGGAACCCGCTCACCCAGCGCCAGCTCGACGAGAACATCCGCAACTACTTCCGTCGTCACCCGCTACCCGAGGCCGGTCGCGGCCACATCGCCGTGCCGACGTGGCGCTTTCCCGGCGCGAGCCAGATCGAGCGCAAATTGCGTGCCGGCGAGCGCGCCGTCTCGTTCGCCGAACGGGCGTTGCTGCGGCTTCCGGCGTCACCGCGCACCCGTGACTGGATGACGAAGGTGCACAAGGAGACCAAGCGGATCGAGTCGCTGCGCCGGCTGTCCGACCTGTACGGCGTCTACACCGAGGTCGAGGCCATCTACACCGATGGCAACGTGCTGGCGCTGCACCGCCAGTTGCCCGACGAGGTGGTCAGCCGGGGCAGCTTCGACGTCGCCGAGGTGGACTGGCCGCACTACCTCCAGGAGGTGCACTGCCCGGCCATCACCGCCCTGCTGCGGCAGTCGGTGACGCGGCGTTCCCGCTCCACCCGGCGCGGGCCGCTGCCCGAGGGCCGCGACACCGTGGCGGTCTTCGACCTGGAGGGCACGGTGGTGGCGTCCAACCTCATCGAGACCTTCCTGTGGGCCCGCCTGTCCGACCGGCCGAAGGGCGGCTGGGCCCGGGAGTTCGCCGCGCTCGCCGGCGCCGCGCCGCGCTACCTGCGCGCCGAGCAGCGCAGTCGCGGCGAGTTCATCCGGACCTTCATGCGGCGGTACGCCGGTGCCTCCGAGGAGGCCCTGCGCGACCTGATCCAGGAGCGGATGGGTGACGCGTTGCTGCGCCGGGCGTTGCCGGAGGCGATCCGACAGATCCGCGCGCACCGGGCGGCCGGTCACCGCACCATCCTGATCACCGGTACCGCGGACATCCTCATCGAATCGCTGCGGCCGCTCTTCGACGACGTGGTCGCGAGCCGCCTGCACGTACGCGACGGCGTGCTGACCGGCTTCCTGGCCTCGCCGCCCCTGGTGGGCGAGGCCCGGCTGGCCTGGCTCCGCCACCACGCCGACGACATCGGCGCGGACCTGAGCAGCTCCTACGCGTACGGCGACAGCTTCTCCGACCGATCACTTCTTGAGGGGGTGGGCAACCCGGTGGCAGTCAACCCCGATCCCAAGCTGTACCGCCATGCCAAGCGCCAGAACTGGCGCATCGAGGAGTGGGGCGGTCACACGGTGGGGGCCGTCGAGACCATGGTCGAGCTGACCACCTCGGCTGCCGGCCCCGGCGCGCGGGGAGCGGCCCGATGATGCCGGCCCTGGAGTACCGCCAGTCGACTCCTCGCTTCCTCGCCGCCCGTGGCGCCAGCTCCACCAAGCTCGGCGGTCGGATGTCCGGCGTGCTGGCCAGCAACGTGGCGCCGCTTCGCCTGGTGCACCGGGCCGAGCCCAGCCTGCCCTCCGGTGGTGATTGGGTCCGCCTGCGACCGCTGCTGTCGGGCATCTGCGGCTCGGACGTCAGCCTGCTGACGGGCCGCTCCTCGCCGTACTTCGGCGCGGTCGTGTCGATGCCGTTCGTGCCCGGGCACGAGGTGGTCGCGGAGACCCTGGACGACCTGCCCGGCCTGCCCAAGGGCAGTCGCGTGGTGGTCGACCCGGTGCTGTCCTGCGCGGTGCGCGGTGGGGAGCCCTGTCGCTGGTGCGTCGCCGGGCAGCACAGCCGGTGCGACCGGGTCACCGCCGGCCGCGTCTCCGCCGGCCTGCAGACCGGCTACTGCACCGACACCGGCGGTGGCTGGGGTCGGCAGATGGTCGCCCACGCCGCCCAGCTGCACGCCGTACCGGACACGTTGGACGACCGCCGTGCGGTGCTCGTCGAGCCGTTGTCCTGCGCGGTGCACTCGGTGCGCCGGGCGCAGGTGCCGGAGGGGGCGGCGGTGCTGATCGTCGGCGCCGGCACGGTCGGCCTACTGACCCTGCTGGCGCTGCGCGCCCTGACCAAGGCGGGCCCGATCTACGTGGTCGCCAAGCACGCGCACCAGCACGCTCGGGCGCGCGAGCTCGGTGCCACCGAGGTGTTCCAGCCGTCGCGCGCGGCTCGTGCGGTGCGCCGCGCCTGTGGCGGCACGCTGGAGCAGCCGATGATCGGCGGTGACTTCCTCCTCGGCGGGGCGGATGTCGCGTTCGAGTGCACCGGTGCCGGGGCCGGTCTGGACATGGCGCTGCGGCTGGTCCGGGCGGGTGGCACGGTGCTGCTCTCCGGGATGCCCTCCGGCGGCGTGGACCTGACGCCCGTGTGGTTCCGGGAGCTGAACCTCGTGGGGTCGTACGCCTCCAGCGGTCGCCCGGCCACCGGGACCACCACCGAGACCACCACCGCCGAGGCCGCGGCCGACGAGCAGGGGGCCGGCGAGCCCGCAGGCGGCACGTTCGCCGAGGCGATGGCGTTGGCCGCCGAGGCGCCCCTGGACGGCTACGTCGACGCGGTCTACCCCCTGTCGCGCTGGCGGGAGGCGCTCGGTCATGCCGCCAAGGCTGGGCAGTTGGGCGCCGTCAAGGTCGCCTTCGACCCCAGCCGCAACTGATCCACCAGCCGGACACACACGCACGAGCCGGAACGACGAGAGGACAATTCATGAGCAGACCTGGCTTCGTGCTCGAGGTCGACGAGCGTACGCCGCCGCTGCTCGTACACCAGGGGGAGGGCTTCCTCCTCGAGCGGTTCCCGCTCGGCACGCGGGTGGTGTACCCGCCGGACTCGCTTCCGCCCATCGCCAACGTCGACGCCGCCATCCAGCGTGCGCTGCTGCATCCGGTGGATTCCCCGCCGCTGCCCGACCTGCTCCGCCCCGGGATGCGACTGACGATCGTCTTCGACGACCTGTCGCTCCCGTTGCCGCAGATGCGCCCGCCGGACATCCGGCAGCGGGTGATCGAGAACGTGCTGGAACTCGCCGCCGAGGCGGGCGTGGACGACGTCGAGCTGATCGCCGCGAACTCGCTGCACCGGCGGATGACGCCGGCCGAGCTGAAGCGGATCGTCGGTGAGCGGGTCTTCCGGGCGTTCTTCCCCAAGCACCTGCGCAACCATGACGCCGAGGACCCGGACGGTCTGGTCCACCTCGGCACCACCCCGCACGGCGAGGACGTGGAGATCAATCGGCGGGCGGCCGAGAGCGATCTCATCGTGTACGCCAACATCAACCTCACGGCGATGAGCGGTGGCAGCAAGTCGGTCACCGTGGGGCTCGGCTCCTACAAGAGTCTGCGCCACCACCACAACGTCCACACGCTGCGCCACTCGCGGTCCTTCAACGACCCGCCGAACTCGGCCATGCACCACTCGTACGACCGGATGGCCGAGGTGCTGGGCGAGGCGGTCAAGGTCTTCACGGTCGAGACCACGCTCAACCTCGACTCGTTCCCCAACCACGTCGGCTTCCTCAACCGCCGGGAGTGGGAGTGGGGGATCGGTGACCAGCTCTCCTACCTGGCCGCCAAGCGGGCCAACGACCTGACGCCGCCCAAGCTGCGCCGGCGCGTCTGGCAGAACAACGACGCGCCGTACGGGGTGACCGGGGTCAACGCGGGCCGTCCGGACTCGGTCCACCCGCTCACCCTCGCCAACGTGCACCGTCAGCAGCTCACCGAGGTGCAGGGTCAGAGTGACATCGGTGTCTGGGGCCTGCCCTTCATCTGCCCGTACAACGTCAACTCGATCATGAATCCGATCCTGGTGATGTCGCTGGGCCTGGGCTACTTCTTCAACCTCTACCGCAACCAGCCCATCGTGCGGCGCGGTGGAGTCGGCATCTTCTACCACCCGATGCCGAAGGAGTTCCACCCGGTGCACCACCCCAGCTACATCGACTTCTTCGAGGAGGTCCTGCCGCAGACCACCGACCCGGCGGCGATCGAGGCGAAGTACGAGCAGCAGTACGCGCAGGACCCCTGGTACCGGCACCTGTACCGGACCAGCTACGCGTACCACGGCGTGCACCCGTTCTACATGTGGTACTGGGGAGCGCACGCGATGGAGCACCTGGGCGACGTGATCTTCGTAGGCGCCGACCGGAAGACGGCGGCGGTGATGGGCTTCCGGGCGGCCTCCTCGCTCGCCGACGCGCTGGAGATGGCACGCGACACCGTCGGGTCGAGCCCGAGCATCACCTACCTGCACGCCCCGCCGGTGACGTTGGCGGACGTCCGATGACCCGGGAGGCGATGTGCGCCTGATCGACGAGGTGAGGCTGCTGCGCGGGCGTCGCGACTGGCGTGGCCGGGCCACCACCCCGCGCTCCGCCGAGCCGTACGAGGTTCGCCGCGAGCGTGCCGAGTTCCCCACCGCCTGGGCCCGCACCCGGGCGGCCGGGGCGGTCCGCTTCGGCCTGCAGCGGGGCGTGCTCAAGTCGATTGCCTGGACCCAGACCCACCCGGTCGTCCGCGGCACGGAATACCTGGACGGGTTGCAGGGCCCCGCCGTCTTCGTCTCCAACCACGCGAGTCACCTGGACACGCCGCTGATCCTCGGCTCGGTGCCGCGCCGGTTCGCGCGGCGGCTGGCCGTCGGCGCGGCGGCCGACTACTTCTTCGACGCGCGCTGGCGCGCCGTCGTGACGTCGCTGGTCTTCAACGCGTTCCCGATCGAGCGTCAGGGCGATCGTCGGCTGCGCAGTCTCGCCACCAAGCTGCTCGGCGACGGCTGGAGCCTGCTGCTCTTCCCGGAGAGCAGTCGGTCCACCGACGGTTGGATGAGCGGGATGCGGCTGGGCGCCGCGCACCTGTGCTGCACGCACAACGTGCCGGCGGTGCCGGTCGCGCTGCGGGGGACGTTCGGTGCCATGCCGCGGGGCCGGAACTGGCCGGTGCCCGGCCGGCGCACGGTGGTGGTGCGCTACGGCCGGCCGCTGTGGCCCCGCGAGGGCGAGGGGGCGCGGGCTTTCCACGAGCGCATGTCCGCCGCCATCGGTCGTCTGTGGGTGGAGGAGGAGGTCGGCTGGTACCAGTCGCTGCGTACCCCGCCAGCCGCCGCGGTCGCCTCCACCACCGGGCCGCAGGCCGCCGAGTGGCGGCGGTTGTGGGAGTCGACCCGCCCGCTGCCCGCGGCCGACGGCCGGCCCGCCCGCCGGATCTGGCCGGCCAGCCGGTCCTGACCGTCAGGCGCAGCGGGCGGCCGGCGGTGACCCTTCGGTCACCTGGCTGGGGACGGATGCCGTCGTCAGCGGTATACCTCAGAGTCATGAATATGACTCTGAGGTATACCGCTCACCAGCACATCGGCACGGCGCACAGCACAGCGGATGACCAGCGCCGTTCGGCCGAGCCGGGCTACGGCCGCTCGCGTGGCAGATCGGCGCGTGCCTGACCGGCGGCGGCGTTACCGGCCGGGAGCCGGTAGGCGGCGAAGAAGATCGCCAGTCCCACCACGACGGTGACTGCCAGCAGAGCGTTCTCCGCGACGCTGTCCACGATCGGCAACGCCTCCGCGTGGGCCACGTGGTACAGCAGGTGTGGCGTGTTCGCGACGACCGAAGCGGCCGCTGCGGCGAGGCACAACTCCCGCACCGGCCGCGCGGCAGCCCACCCGAGGACCACCGCCAACGCCAGGTACGCGTAGCCCAGATCGGACAGCAGGTGCCCGTTGTACGGGCCACCGGCGGCCACCCACCCCGCGCCGAACGGGAACCAGTCGAAGAACCACCGTGGCGCCACGGCCGCCGGCACGCCGAGGGCGAGCATCTGCGCCGCCAGTACAGATGAGCCGATCCGAATCCACCGCATGGGGCTCTTCCTCTGCGCTTCTGCCTCGTCTGTCGGCATCTTGCCTCTGCTCAAAGGTTCGTTGACACCCTTCAACGTGGGCATCTATGGTTCGACCGTTCCTCGGCCAATGAATTAGTAGCACAGACTCGCTCACGGGAGGGGGCTGAGACGTTGCGATCGTACGGGTCCTTCATTGCAGGTCAGGACGTTGCAGCGGACAAGTGGGTACATTGCCTGCGCGCCTCGGCGGTGCTCGACGACATGCTGCCCCAGCTTTCTCTCAAGCGTGACCTGGACCGCGGCCGGCGCCACGACGGCGACGACCACCCGAGCGTCCTGGCCCGCTGTGCGGTGGCCGACGACGCCGTGGTCGAGCGGGCCATCCAGGCCGCCGCGGCGGCGGCGCCCGTCTGGGGCGCGATGCCGCTTCAGGTACGGCTCCAGGTGGTGCACCGGCTGCACCAGGAGCTGCGCCGGCGGCACGACGAGGTGGTGGAAGTCCTCGTCCACGAGGGCCACCCCCGCGCGCTCGCCGAGTGGGAGCTGGCCGGCTGCCTGCACGGCACCAGCCCCGAGACGATCGGGCTGTGCGCCGAGCAGATGCACCGGGAGTACGAGGACGCGAACCGGCGCCTGCTGGTGGTCCGCAAGCCGGACGGCGTCGTCGCGCTGAGCCCACCGCAGAACGCGGCGGCGGTCAACTCGCTGCTCGGCGTGCCCGCGCTCGCGGCCGGCAACGCGCTCGTCGTCAAGGCGCCGCGCGGGAGCCCCTACGGCGTGATGTACGTGTTGCGCGAGATCGTGGCGCCGATCCTCGACGAGGTCGGTGCCCCACCCGGCACCCTGAACGTCGTCTGCGGCCCGCCCAAGCGGATCCTCGACCAGTTCCTGGCCAGCCCGCTCGTCGACGACATCTTCTACTTCGGCAGCAGTGAGCTCGGCATCCCGCTCGGCGAGGACGCGGTACGCCGGGGCAAGAAGCCGATTCTGGAGCTGGCCGGCAACGACGGCTGCGTGGTGTGGCACGACGCGGATCTCGACCGTGCCGCCGAGGCGCTCACCGAGAGTTTCTTCGGGTCCGGGCAGATCTGCATGGTGCCCAACTACGTGGTGGCCCACCCGGCCATCGCGGACCGCCTGCTGGCCCGCCTGATCAGCCACGCCCGCAAGATCCGGCCCGGTCACCCCGAGGACCCGGACGTCCTGCTGTCGCCGGTGCTCAAGAGTGACCAGTTCAATCGGTACGTCGAGCAGGCCACCGAGAACGGCGCCGAGGTGCTCGCCGGCGGCAACCGGATGGAGCTGGACGGCTCGATCTCGTCCACCGGGGTGTTCGTCGAGCCGACAGTCCTGCGGGTCAACGGCCTGGCCGAGGCCCGGGCGGTGTGGGCGGTGGCCCGGGAGACCTTCTTCCCGCTGCTGCCGGTGGTGGTGCCCGACCCGGACCACGGCGACGGCCTGCTCGACGATGTCATCGACTTCCTCAACGCCAACGAGTACGCCCTGCGTAACTCCGTCTGGACCGGCGACGACTCCACCATCGAGCAGTTCGTCGCGCGGGTGCACAACGGCGGCCTGCTCAAGATCAATGATTCGCACATCGGCTTCGTCCCGTACCTGTCCACCCACGGCGGCGCCGGCCTGACCGGCGGCCCGCTGGGCGAGAGCAACTATCCGATGCTGCGTACGTCGCACCTACAAGGGATCAGCATCGGCCGCGACGTCCAACCACGGCGGGCGGCGCTCGCCTCCCCGCTACGTGCCGAGCAGGAGGGTCTGGCCGCATGAGTTTCCTCGATACCGAGCGGGATACCTGCGAGGCGTTGCTTCCAGGCCTGCTCAAGAGGTTGGGCGAGTTTCCGCTGATGGAGCTGGAACGTCGGGGCGGCCCGGGTGTCGCCCTCTTCCGGGAGGCCGGGGGCGCGGGTCTGGTGGTGCCCAAGACGTACCACGGGCTCGGTGCCTCCGCGCTCCAGGCCGTGCGGGTCACCCGCGCCCTGGCCGCCCAGGCGCCGTCACTGGCGGTCGCCACCACGATGCACCAGTTCTCGGTCGCCGGCCTGGTGGCTCTGGCCAGGGCGAACGTGGGATTCGAGTGGATGCTGCTGGAGGCGGTCGCCACCGACCGCCGGCTGGTCGCGTCCGGCTTCGCCGAGGGGCACGCCGGTCGCGGCATCCTGACGCCCACCATGACGGCCCGGCGGGACGGCAAGAACTGGCGGGTCACCGGCGCGAAGCGGCCGTGCAGCCTCTCCGCCTCGATGGACCTGCTGACCGCGAGCGTCGCCGTGCCCACCGAGGACGGCGGTACCCGCCTGGGTGTGGCGCTCATCCCGGCGGAGTCGCCGGGCATCACGATCGAGCCGTTCTGGGCGTCGTCGGTGCTCACCGGCGCCGAGTCCGACGCCGTGCTGCTCGACGACGTCGAGGTGCACCCAGACCTGTTCGTCTACCCGGAGGTCGCGCTCGACGGCCAGCTCGACGACTTGCAGACCGTCGGGTTCGTCTGGTTCCAGCTCCTGGTGACCGCGTGCTACCTGGGAGTGGCGTCGGCGCTGGTGGAGCGCGCGATCACGAGCGGCCGAGGGCCAATCACCGAACGGGCGGACGTCGCGACCGCCGTGCAGGGCGCGGCGATCATGTTGGACGGCGCGGCACGGAGCCTCGACGACGGTGACGGCGGCAACGACGCCCTCGGCCGGGCGCTCGTGGTGCGGTTCGCCGCAGCCAACGCGATCGCCTCCGCCGTACGGGGCGCGGTGGATCTGCTCGGTGGGATGGCGTTCATCTCGTCGCCCGAGGTGGCCTACCTTTCGGCCGCGTCGCACGCGGTCGCCTTCCACCCGCCGTCGCGCGTGAGCGCCGCCGCGGAACTGACGGCCTGGTTCGGCGGCCAGCCGCTCGTGGTGAGCTAGGGGGAGTGGTGACCAGCAGCGTAGAGACCGATCACCAGGTCCGGGACCAGGTCCGGAACAACTACCGACGGTTCCTGTCCCGGGGCCGCGCCAAGCTCGGCGACATGTTCGGCGGACACGTCGAGGTCGGTTCCGAGGGCGCGTGGGTGTACACGTCGGACGGCGACCGTTTCCTCAACGTGGGTGGGTACGGCGTGTTCCTTCACGGCGCCCGGCATCCGGCCGTGGTCGCCGCCGTCATCGCGCAGATCCAGAGCCATCCGATAGCGACCCGGATGATGCTGGAGCCGTCGGTGGCCGACGCCGCGGCGGCGCTCGTCGCGGTGGCGCCTCCCGGCCTCACCCGGGTGCACTTCGCGGGCTCCGGCGCGGAGGCGGTGGAGGCGGCCATCAAGATGGCGCGCGTCCAGGGCCGGCGCAGGCTCGTCTCGACGGTGGGCGGCTACCACGGCAAGACCATGGGCGCCCTGTCCGTCACCGGGCAGGATCTCTACCAGCGACCCTTCCGCCCGCTGTTGCCGGACGTCACCCACGTTCCGTACGGGGACGCCGAGGCGCTGGGCGTCGTGCTGGCCGACGGACCGCCCGCCTGCGTGATCATGGAGCCGGTGCAGGGTGAGGGCGGGGTGGTGATCCCACCGCCCGGCTACCTGCGCGAGGTGTCCCGACTGTGCCGGGAGCACGGCGCGTTCCTGGTGCTCGACGAGATCCTGACCGGCGTCGGCCGTCTCGGTCACTGGTGGGGCGCCCTCCGCGAGGGCGTGACACCGGACGTGCTGCTGGCCGGCAAGAGCCTGTCCGGAGGCATCGTGCCGGTCTCCGCCGTGGTCGCCACCGCCGAGGCTTTCCAGGCCTTCGACAAGGACCCGTTCCTGCACACGTCGACCTTCTCCGGCGCGCCGATCGCGATGGCCGCCACCCGCGCGGCGATCGCGGCCGTCACCGAGGAGGGGCTGGTCGACCGCTCGGCGACACTCGGCGCCGAGTTGTTGGCCCGCCTGCGAGCGGTGACCGCCGGGTACCCGCACCTCGTGCGCGAGGTACGCGGCGTCGGGCTGCTGATCGGCGTGGAGTTCGCCGGTCCGGGGCTGGCGGGCGAGGCGATCCTCGAACTCCTCAACGCCCGGGTGATCGTGAACCACTCGCTGAACGCCAGCGCGGTGCTGCGCCTCACTCCACCCGCGGTGCTCTCCGGCGACGAGGTCGCCCTCCTGGTCGACGCGTTCGACGGCGCGCTGCGCACGCTCGGCCACCGCTATCCGACAGCAGACCGGCTGGGGGTCCACTGACATGCGAAGGGTCGAGATTCAGGCGTTCCTACCTGGTGGGGACGGCTCCACGGTGTTCGACCAACTGGTCGACTTCGAACGTTATCCGCAGCTGGTCGACGTGGTCCAGGCCGTGACGGTGCAGACGCCGGCAGGCGAGCGACGGATCGTCAGCTCGTGGGAGGTCCTGTTCCGCAACGGCATCCTCGCCTGGACCGAGGCCGACGAACTGGACCGCGACCGTCTCTCGATCGAGTTCGACCAGATCGACGGTGACTTCGACGAGTTCTCCGGCGCCTGGACGCTGCGCCAGGACCCGGACGGGGTGGCGATGACGTTCGTGGCGAATTTCGACTTCGGCGTGCCCAGCCTCGCCAGCATCATCGACCCGGTCGCCGAGCGGGTGCTCACCGAGACGATCCACCACGTTCTCCGTGGATTGTTCCCGGCGGTCGTCATCCCGGACGGCGTCCTGGCGACCGCGGCGGCGGGCACCATCGGGAGGGACTGACGATGGACCAGCAGAACACGTTCGACACGCCGACGATCGCCCGGCTGCACCGCGCGGAGTACTTCGCGGGGCTCGCGCTGGCGAGTGGCCTCTTCATCGCGCACTGGGGCGAGATCCGGTGGCTGCCGGCGATCGGCCTGTTCCTCTACATCGACCTGATCGGTTACATCCCCGGCGCGATCGCCTACCACCGCAGCCCCGACGGGCGGATTCCGAAGGCGTACTACGTTCTCTACAACAGCATGCACAGCCTGCTCAGCGCCGGCCTGGTGGTGGCGCTGTGGGCCTGGCTGATCGGGCCCGAGTGGGCGCTGCTGGCCGTACCGATCCACCTCTTCGGTGACCGTTCGCTCTTCGGCAACCAGCTCAAGCCCTTCGGTGTGCCGTTCGAGCCCAGGCGCCTGCCCGCCTTCGACGCGCTGCTGCGCGAGGTGACCGGGCGTCCGTCGCCGTCGCGTGTCGCCGACGTACCGGCTGGCGCGCCGGCCACGTCGAGACCGACCTCGGTGATCTGATGAGCCGGCCGGGCTCCGCGCCGAGCGGTTGGCAGCGTGACGACCCACGGGTCGCACGTCAGCCCGCCCTCGCCGACGACGACGAGGCGTCCGTCGTGATCGTCGGTGGCGGCCTGGCCGGGCTCGCGCTGGCCTACCACCTGACGAACCACCTGCCCGCGAGCGACATCCTGGTGCTGGAGGCCACCGAGGTCGGCGCGGGCGCGAGCGGGCACAGCACGGGCATCGTCGGCCCCGGGGTCGGCGGCCCGGTCACCAAGCTGGTCAAACGGTACGGGCGGGACCAGGCCCGGAACATGTTCGCCGCCACGGTCGACGGGATCGCCGCGCTGCGGCGGCTGGCCCGGGCACTGCCGGACGGCTGCGAGCTGACCGAGGGTTTCCAACTCGTGGCGGCGTCGGCGCCCGCACACGCCGGGTCGCTTCGTCGCCAGGCGCAGACCCTGGTCGACCTCGGCTTCGACGCCTCCTACCTGGACCGCGACGCCACCATCGAACGGCTGGGCAGCGTCCGCTACCACGGCGCGTTGTGCTATCCCGACATGGCGCTGATCAACCCGTGGCTGCTGGTCCAGGCACTCCGGGCGGCGCTGCGCACGGCCGGGGTGCGCATCGCCGAGAACACGCCGGTCACCGCGATCACCGGCGGAGACCCGGTCACGGTGACGGCCGGCGGACATCGGGTACGCGCCAGACGGGTCGCCCTGACCACCGACGGTTTCACCACCGGGCTGGGACTGTTCAGCCGCAACGTCGCGGTGATCCGTACCCATGTCCTGCGCACCGAACCCGTGCCCGCCCACCTGCTCGCGCAGACCGGCTGGGACGGACGCGGCGCCGCCATCGACAGCCGCTCGTTCTTCAACTACCTGCGGATGACCGCACGCGGCCGGCTGCTGTTCGGCGGTGGTCCCGCCCTGCTGGAGCCGCGCGTGGACGAGCGTGGCATCGCCGCGGTACGGGACCGGCTGGTACGCGAACTCGCCGCGACCTTCCCGGCGCTGGCGGACGTGCCGGTGAGCGACTTCTGGTCCGGCGTCACGGCATCCACGTTTGACCGGCTGCCCATCGTCGGTCCGGTGCCGGGCCAGCCGGGCGTGTGGTTCGCCGGCGCGTGGTGCGGACACGGCCTGGCTCTCTCCGCGCTCACGGCCGAGCTGCTCGCCCCCCGGCTGGCCGACGGCTCGAAGCCGGAGGCGGTCGACCCGACCGCGCCGCTGCCCGAGCTGCCCTGGCTGCGCAGCAGCGCGGGCCTCATGCCGACGGGTCGGGTCGGCAACCTGCTGCTGGCCGGCTACCTCCGCGGACTGGACGCGGCCGACAAGATCGCCCCCGCCCGGCCAACTCCCACGACGTCGGCCGGGCCGACGCAGGCCGCCGGGCCCACCCGGCCGTCGGCCGCTGCGACAGCGTCGCCGGTAGGTACGGCCGAGGTGCCGCCGGCCCTGGACGTCGAGCTGCCCGCCCCGGTCGCGGGGCCGCCGGCGGCGGTCACGGGCGGCTCGGTCGTGGCCGGGAACCGTGCAGAGGAGCAGCAGGTCGACGTCGTGATCGTCGGGGCGCGGGTGGCGGGCTCGGCGCTGGCGGCCCGGCTCGCGGCAGCCGGCTTGTCGGTGGCGGTGTTCGACCGCGGTGACCTGCCCGCGCCGACCCTGTCCACGCACATCCTGCACGGCACCGAGGACCTGCGCGTCGAGGGCGTGTACGACACCGTCGTCGGGCTCGGTGTGCCGCCGCTGCACGACGTCCGGGTCCGGTTGGACGACGTGCGGCTGCACTTCCGCCACCCCGACGACCCCGGGTTGTGTCCGCCGCGGGACGTCCTCGACCAGGTCCTGCTGGACCGGGCGGTCGCCGCCGGCGCCAAGACCTCCACCGGCACCGCCGTCGTCGGTCTGCGACGCGGCTCCGACGGCACGGTGAACGGCGTGACAGTCCAGCGCGCCGACGGGTCGGTCCGGGACGTGTCGGCACGGCTGGTGATCGGCGCGGACGGCCGCAACTCGTCGGTGGCCCGCTGGGTGGGCGCCCGGCAGTACCTCACCGCGCGCAGCGAACGAGCCCTGCTCTGGCGGTACTTCACCGGCGTCCGGATTCCGCCGGCGCTGCTGTGGCACCGCATCGGGGTGCACATCGTCTCGATCCTGCCGACCGGCCCCGAGGACTTCGTGGTCATCGCACAACCGCCGGAACGCCTACAGGGCGAGCTGGCGGGTCGTGACGTGGCCGGGTTCCTGCGCCACGTGGGATCGGTCAGCCCAGAAGTGGCCCACCTCGCGGCCTCCGCCGAGCCGGTGGGGAACCTCAACCGGGTGGTGCGCTACCCGTGCTTCTTCCGGCAGCCGTTCGGGCCGGGCTGGGCTCTGGTGGGCGACGCCGGGCACGCCAAGGACGCCACCCTGGGTCACGGCATCAACGACGCGCTGCGCAACGCGCGTGGACTCGCGGCGGTGCTCACGGCGCACTGGGAGCGACCGGCGGCGCTGTCGTCGGGGCTGGCCCGGTGGGCCCGCGACCGGGACCGGGCCGAACTGCCGAACTACTGGTACGGCCAGGACATCGGTCGGGGCGGCAGGGTCACCGCGATGGAGCACGCGTTCCTCGCCGGCCTTCAGCGCGACCCACGGGCCGTGGGCCGTCTCGACGACGTGATGGGCGACCGGCTCGACGCGGACCGCCTGCTCACCCTGCCCCGGCTGGTGGGTGCCGTCACCCACCGGATCACCGGCGGCGAACCCGCCTCGACCGTCGGCCGCGAGGCCGTCGACCTTGTCCAGCTCGCGTGGGCGCGCCGACGCGCGGCGACCCGCCACGCTCCGTCCGCTCCCTGACCGGTGGAGGTCGCTGCTGTGGAACCGTTGACCGCCCTGGACGTCCTGCGCCGGCACGGGCAGCACTCCAGCGCCGCGCTGGCCCTGAACAGGGACACGCGGCACTTCACCGTGCCCGGCCTCGACGGGTTCATCGCGTACCGGCCGGCCGGCCGGCGGCACGCCGTGCAGCAGGGCAGCGTGCATGCCGACCCGGACGACCGCAAGCGGCTGCTCGGCGCCTTCCACGGCTGGGCCGCGCAGGAGGGTCGCCGGCTGTGCGCGATCCAGCTCACCCCGGACGACCTCGACCTGTACGCCGAGTTCGGTTACCACCTCAGTCAACTCGGTGCCGCGTACTCGATCGACCTGGACAGCTTCACGCTGCGCGGTCGTAAGTTCGAGAAGGTCCGCAACAAGTTGGCCCGTTCCCGGCGGGCCGGGATCACCGTCGTGGAGGCCGGCCGGGACGTGCCGTACGACGCGGCGCTCACCGCCCGCCTGGACGCGATGGACGCCCGCTGGCTCGCCGACAAGGGCCGGCACGTCAAGCAGATCGAGTTCCTGGTCGGTGAACGTGCCCGCCAGGACGACCCCGTGCGCCGGCTGTTCCTCGCGCTGTCCGACGGTGAGCCGGTGGCGTACGTGTCGTACTCCCCGGCGTTCGGCCGGGAGGGCGGATGGCTGTACGACATCACGCGCCGCGAGCCGGACGCGCCTCCCGGCGCGGTCGACCTGGCGTTCGTGGTCGCGTTGCAGCGCTTCCAGGCCGAGGGGGTGCGGTGGCTGCACCTGGGCCTCACGCCGTTCCGGGAGCTGTCGGCCGCACACCAGCCGACGTGTGGCAGCCACCGGGGCACCGACCGGTTGGTCCGGTTCATCGCCGAGCACGGTGACTGGATCTACCCGGCCCGCAGTCAGGCCGAGTTCAAGGAGAAGTGGCAGCCGAGGGTGACGCCCGAGTACGTGGGCTTCCATCCGAGCGTGTCCCTGCGTACCGTCTGGCGGCTGCTGCGGCTGACCCGGGCGGTGTGACGCCCCGACGGTCGTCTCCGGGAGCCGCGCGGGCCTTCCGGAGACGACCGTTCGTCTCAGCCTCGCGTCACTCGACGGTCAGGCGGACGCGCCGCCGGCGGGCCGCGACGAGCGCGACGACGCCGGCCAGCAACAGGAGGATGCCGGCGCCGGCGATCGTGAGGGCCTTGACGCCGGTGATCGGCAGGCCGGGACCGCCGGCCCCGCCACCGTTGCCCGTGCCGCCGCTGGGACCGGCGGTGGGGCTGGCGCTGGGCTCACCGCTGGGACCGCCGCCGACCGGGGCGCCCGGCTGGTCGACGGTGTACGCGCGCTCCACCGTGTCGGCCGTGACCGGGGACTTCGCCCGGAAGTAGTCGACAAGCACGGTGAGGTCGTTGTCGCCGGTCGCGAGCGGGTCGACACCACCGGCGAGGGCCTTGAAGTTGTCACCGCCCGAGGCCAGGAACGAGTTGACCGTCACCCGGTAGGTGCCCTTCGGGTCGATGACCGTGCCGTTGAGGAAGATGCGGTCGGCGACGACCCGATTGCCGGCGGGACCGTTCGGGTCGTAGACGTAGCTGAAGCCCTTCGAGACACCCAGGTGGAGGAAGGGCCGCGACGCGCCCGCCGGTTGCCACTGCTGCTCCAGTGTCTCCTTGATCTCCGCACCGGTGTACGTCTTCGTGATCACGTCGTTGGCGAAGGGCTGGACGGTGGCGGCGTCGGCGAAGGTGACCGTGCCGTCGGGACGCTTGACGAAGTCGGCGCGCAGGCCGCCCGGGTTCATGAAGGCGATCTGCGCTCCGCCCCGGTTGGCGGCGCGGGTGCCCTCCAACTGGACGTCCGCGATGAAGTTGCCGAGGGTCGACTCGTTGCCACGGTCCTCGACGCCCTCGGCGGTGACGGCGCGCTTGATGTCGGCGGTGATCTCGCCGATCTTCACCTTGCCCTGCACGTCGGCCTCGGCCTTGGTGTCGGCGACGAACTGCGCGACCGCCGGGTCCGCCGGGTAGCCCTTGATCGGAAGGACCGCGCCCTCGGCGGCGGTCACCTTGCCGTCGGCGATGGTGAGCCTGACCTGGTCCAGCGCGTCCCCGTACCGGCCGGTCTGCAGGACGAGCCGCTTGTGCCCCAGGTTCGGGACGTCGTACGCGCAGTTGTACGGGACGTGGGTGTGACCCGAGATGATCACGTTGATGTCGGCGCTGGCACCGGTCACGATCTTGCCGAACGGAGTGGTCGGGTCGGCCACGGCTGCGCAGGCTGCGGCGTCCGTGCCGCTGGCCTCCGAGCCCTCGTGCACGAGGAGCACGACCGCGTCCACGTCGTCGTCGGCCTTCAGCTTCGCCGCGACGCGGTTCGCCTCGGCGGTCGGGTCCTTGAAGGTCAGGCCCGGAATGCCGGCCGGTGACACCAGCGACGGCGTCTCCAGGGTGACCGCGCCGACGACGCCGATGCGGACGCCGCCGACCGTCAGCACGGTCGACTCCGCCAGGCGGCCGGGAGCGGCCTCGGTGCCCCGGTACACGTTCGCGGCCAGGTACGGGAAGCCGGCGCGGGGGATGACCCGGTCGTTGAGGTCGTCGAACCCGCGGTCGAGTTCGTGGTTGCCGATGCTCGACGCGTCGACACCGATCATCTTCAGGAAGTCGATCGTGGGCTCGTCCTTCTGCACGAGCGAGATGAACGGGGACGCGCCGATGCTGTCACCAGCCGACATGACCAGCGTGTTGTCGTTCTCCGCCCGCAACTGCTTGATCATGCCGGCCATCTGGGCGGCGCCGCCGACTCCCGCCGTGGGCGCCTCCAGGCGGCCGTGGAAGTCGTTGAAACCGAGGATCTGCACCTCGGTCGGCGCGGCCTGCGCCGGGGCCGGCGCGGTGCCCAGCACGACGAGTGTCGCCGCGGCCGTGGCCAGTGCCGCGCGTATGGGAAGGGAACGCAACTGATACTCCTCATCAAACCATCGGTGGAAGCGCCGTCCGGGCGCCCCGAAGGAGATTGCTTGATCTTCGCGCTCATGGTCAGTCATGTTTGTGAATGGCGAGTAACGTACCCGTTCACGCGACGATCAAGTAATTTCCGGCGCTGAGCGTCGCTCGTGCAGAGCGAGCCAGACCCGGTCGGCGGTCAGCGGCAGATCGGTGAAGCGGACGCCGGTCGCGTCGCGCAGAGCGTTCGCCAGCGCCGCGGCGACCGGGTTGAACGGGCTCTCGCTCATCGACTTCGCGCCCAGCGGCCCGACGGCGTCGAGGGTCCGCGCGAAGTGGACTTCCGTGCGGGGGATGTCGGCGAGGGTCGGCAGGTGGTACTGGCGGAAGGCGGCAGTGGTCACCGTACCGCCGGCGTCGACGCGTACCTCCTCGTAGAGGGCGGCCCCGATGGCCTGGGCGACCCCGCCCTCGACCTGGCCCCGGCACTGCATCGGGTTGACGACGGTGCCGGCGTCGGCGGCGTGGACGCTGCGCAGGATGCGGATCGCGCCCGTGTCCGGGTCGACCGCGACCCGGAACCAGTGCGTGTTGAAGGCCACCGAGCGTGGCGTGCCCCCGCAGTGCCCGTCGGCTGCGGTCCGCGCGCCGGCCGAGTGGGCGAGTTCCCACAGGTCCGGCAGGGGTAGCCGGTGGCCGGCGCAGTCGAGCGCGTC
This sequence comes from Micromonospora sp. NPDC005172, assembly GCF_040608555.1. NCBI lineage: Bacteria > Bacillati > Actinomycetota > Actinomycetes > Micromonosporales > Micromonosporaceae > Micromonospora > Micromonospora sp. NPDC005172. The sequence goes on along the minus strand of NZ_JBEXIL010000001.1, from coordinate 96,792 downwards.
GGCGTCGAGCCGGCACTGCGCGACCGGTACGCCGGTGTGCGCGGACGCGAACGCGAGCAGGCGGTCGCGCAGTTCCTGGCAGGCGCGCAGAACGGCGGTTCCCGCGACGATCGTGCCGGTGGAGCCGAACGCCCCGGTGTCGTGCCCGACCAGGTCCGTGTCGGACTGGCGGATCGCGATCCGGTCGGGCGTGGTGGCCAGCGTCTGGGCGGCGAGCTGCTGGTGCACTGTGGTGCTGCCGTTGCCGAACTCGGCGGTGCCGACGGCGACCTCGAAAAGCCCGTCGGGCAGCAGCGTCACCCGGGCGTCCGCGTGGTGCCCGCCGGGTGGCGCGGTGGCGATCATCGACAGGGCCATGCCGTGCCCGGTGAGCCAACCGGGCGGTGCGGGCGGTCCCGCGTCCCTTCCCGCGGCGGCGACGACGTCCAGGCACTGGTCGAGTCCGTAGCTGCCGACGGTCAGGTCGTCGTCGTGGCCGGCCGGGGGGACAAGCCGTTCACCGGGGCGTACGACGTTGCGGGCGCGCAGGGCGACCGGGTCGATGTCGAGGCGTCGGGCCAACTCGTCGAGGACCGACTCGACGGCGAAGCTGACCTGGCCCAGGCCGTAGCCGCGGAACGCGCCGGCGGGGACCGTGTTGGTGTAGACCGCGTACCCGTCGACCCTCTTGTTCGGGCACCGGTACACGGACAGGGATTCGTGGCAGCCGTGGAACAGCACACCGGGCCCGTGGTTGCCGTACGCGCCGGTGTTGGAGACGACCCGCAGGCGGATGCCGGTCAGGGTGCCGTCCCGCTGGGCACCGGCCGTCACCTCGACGGTGAAGGGGTGGCGGGTGGTGGTGGCGGTGAACTGCTCCGCGCGGGTGTGCTCGAGTTTCACCGGGCGACCCGTCCGCAGCGCCGCGAGGACGACGAGGTCCTCGACGAGCATCTCCTGCTTGCCGCCGAACCCGCCACCGACCCGGCCGGTGAGCACCCGTACCCGGTCCGGCGGCAGGTCGAACAGCCGACACAGCGCGCGGCGGGTGAGGAACGGCGTCTGGGTGCTGGAGCGCACGGTCACCCGCCCGTCGTCGTCGACCCAGGCCAGCGCCCCGTGCGTCTCCAGGCTGGCGTGCTGCACACGCTGGGTGCGAAAGGTCTGCCGATGGACGAGGTCGGCGGCCGCGAGCCCGGCGTCCACGTCGCCGACCTCGGCGTGGATCTCGCCGACCACGTTGTCGGCCGCTCGGGCGATGCCGGCCTCGGCACCCTTGTCGACGTGCAGGAGCGGCGCGCCCGGTGCCATCGCCTCCTCCGGGTCGACGACCGCCGGTAGCACCTCGTAGCGCACGACGACGCGTCGACAGCCCTCCTCGGCGGCGGCCTCGGTGTCCGCGACGACGGCGGCGACCCGTTGGCCCACGTGGCGCACCACGTCGTCCAGGAGCCGGGTGTCGGCCGGGTCGTCGCTCGGATGCTCGTGCTGCGCGGTCGAGTAGAGGCGATCGGGGGCGTCCGCGTGGGTGAGCACCGCGTGGACGCCCGGTAGGGCGAGCGCCGCCGTGGCGTCGACGGCCAGGATTCGCGCGTGCGGGTGGGGAGAGCGCAGCACCTTCAGGTGCAGCAGACCGGGCACGTCGACGTCGAACGTGTACCGGGCCGTGCCGGTGACCACCTCCCGACCGGCCGGCGCCGGCACGTTGACCCCGACCGCCGCGCCCGAGGCCGGCTCGTGGACGTGCCGGTCGCCGCGAACGGCGTCCTCGATCGCCCGGTAGCCGGTGCAGCGGCACAGGTTGCCCTTCAACGCCTGCGGGAGCGCGTCGAGTTGGTGCTCGTCGAGCGCGGCGGCCGTCATGATGAAGCCGGCGGTGCAGAAACCACACTGGAAGCCCTGCGCGTCCAGGAAGCGCTGCTGCACGGGGTGCAGGCCGTCGGGCGTGGCGAGACCGCCGATGGTGGTGACCCGACGACCCCGGGCCCGGACCGCCGGGTAGACGCAGCTGTGCACGGGCTCGCCGTCGACGTGCACCGTGCAGGCGCCGCAGTCGCCCGCGTCGCAGCCCTTCTTGACCCCGAAACGGCCGTGTTCGCGCAGGTAGGTGCGCAGGCACTGGCCGGGCCGAGGTGCCTGGTGACACGCCGTCCCGTCGACCTCGATCTCTCCGGTGGTCACCGCGCGCTCCGTCCGGCGAGTTCGGCGCGGATCTGCTCGGCGAACAGCAGGGTGAGGTGGCGTCGCCACCGCGGCAGACCGTGCACGTCGTCGACGTACCGCTCGGCGGGTATGCCGTCGGTGACGGCCTGCCGCAGGGTCTCGGCCGTGGGCAGGGCGTCGAACCGGAGCTGCACCGGCCGTACCGTCGACGCGGTCACCGTGAGCACGAACGACCCTTCGGCCGGGTCGGTGCGGCCCACCAGCAGCGCGGCGGACCGGCCGCCGACGAACAGCGACCCCCGCCGGAACGCGCTCGGGCTGCGCAGGGTGGCGGCGGGCAGGGTCATCGACCGCAGGAACTCCCCGGGTACGAGGGCGGTGGTGCCCTCGCCCGTCACGAAGTCCGCGACCGCCAGCTCACGCCGGTCGCCCTCGGCGGTCAGCAGCAGGCAGGTGCCGTCCAGGGCCGCCCCCAGCGAGATCATCGGGCCGGCCGGTAGCGCCGTGCACAGGTTTCCGCCGACGGTCGCCGTGTTCCAGATCTTGAACGAGGCGAGGAACGCCTCGCAGCACTTCTGGATCAGGTCCCGCAGTGCCGTCGGGTGCGCCGCCGCGGACCGCGCCAGCTCCGCGATCGTGCAGGTCGCGGCGATGTCCAGGCCGCGCGGTGTCGCGGTGACCGGCGGCCAGTCCTCGCCGGCCAGGTCGCGGAGCCGGCGGAGGTGCCGCTGCGGCTCGGAGAACAGGTACGTGCCACCGGCGAGCCAGGCGTCGCCCGCCTGCCACCGACCGGCCACCGCCGCCGGCACCACCGTCCGCACCGAGTCCAGATCCACCGCGCACACCCCGTCCCGCGAAGCCGGTCGGCTCACCTGCCAGCCATCTCAGCAGTGCGGGAGGCCGCAGCCCATTGGCTCAGGGCACGAAGGCTGCCGGGTGGTCGCCGCCGCGAGTTGGGCGTTCGCACAGCGGGCACCTGGACGAGTAGTTGCCAACCATCGCTCGGGCGGTGGGCGCAGCCGGCGGCCGACGGTGACCCTCGGTCACCGTGGTGGAGGGCGGATGCGGTCGTCGGCGGTAGACCTCTAGGCCGTATGTCAAGGTCCTCGGTCGAGCCGAGGGGCAGACGGCGGACACCACAATGAGGGTGATGCCTGTGAGTCATCTTGATGACCCACAGGCATCACGCTCAATGGAGCGGGCGGCTCCGATCCGGCCGGACCACGGGCCCGCGAGCGGCGTTTCACCAACGGCCGAAACGGCCGGTCCTCTCGGCCTCCGCAGGCCGGCCAGGGGCTTTTGACACACGGCCTAGTGGCGTTGCAGTTGCAGCGCGAGGTACAGGTCGACGCGGTCGTCGAAGCGGTGCAGCTTGCGACCGGTGAGCTGCTCGATGCGGTGGATGCGGTAGCGCAACGTGTTGACGTGCACGTGCAGCTCCTTCGCCGTGCGGGTCCACGAACCGTCGCAGCGCAGGAACATGTCGAGGGTGTGCACGAGGCGGGCGTCGTGGGCCCGGTCGTACTCGGCGAGGGGGCGTAACAGCCGGCGGTGGAACGCCCGTCGGGCCTCGGTGGGGACGCCGGCCAGCAGCAGCGCGTGCGAGGACAGGTCCACACTCGACACCACCGCCACCCGGTCCTGCCCGGTGACGGCGTACCGGTAGGCGTGGCGTGCCTCCTCGACCGCCGTGTCCAGCGCGTCGACGCCGGACGCCGCGGCGCTCAGCCCGATTGCGAACCGTGCCCCGCGCAGGCCCGGTGTCAGCGCCCGCGTCGCCTGACGGATTCCCTCCACGAGGTCGGCTGGGCCGACGCCGGCGGGGGAGTCGACGGGGATGACCGCCTGGACCTCGTCGCCGACGGCGGCGATGGCGGACAGGGGCGCCAGGGGTCGGACGACCTCCTCGACGACCGTGAGCGCCAGATCGTCGGACGCTGGCGTGGCGGGCCCGGCGGTGAGGGCGACGAAGGTGGCGTCCGGGTCCAGGCGACACGCTTCGAGACGCGCCGCGATCTCGGCGGGCGCGGCTTTGCCGACCAGCGGTCGCAGCAGGAGCGCGGCGAGGCGACGCTCGACGTGCAGGTGCCGGTCGAGGTGGGCGCGTTCGAGCGTGAGCAGGGTGATCAGCCCTTCGACGGCCTGGCGGCGCTCGGGCTCCCAGGTGGCCGCGTCGCCCGCGCAGGCGAGGAACCACGCGCCTACCCGGCGGCCGGGGTGTGCGCTCGCGCCGAAGAGCGAGAAGCGCCGGTCCCGGCCGACGCCGACAACGTGGGGCAGCCGAGGGGCGGTCAGGAACGTACGCGCCAGACGGGCACACAGGTCGTCGTCGATCGGAGCGGTGCCCGCGACGAGCCGACCGGTGGGCGACAGAACCCAGCAGGGGATCTCGGCCGCGGCCGAGGGCAGCAGGTCGGCGAGGTGCGCGTCCTCGGTGAGGGCCGCGATCAGCCCCTGGTGCCGGTGCACGGTCGCGGCAAGTCCGGTGGCCCGCTCGACCCGCAGGGCGGCGCCGATCGCATCGCTGATGACGGTGAACGACACCTCGACGGGCACCTCGAACACGGGGATGTCGTGACGTGCGCACGCCTCGACGACATCGTCCGGAACCGTGCCGAACGCCGCCGCGCCGGCACCGACCGCGCTGACGCCCGCCCGCGCGACGGCCGCCGCGAACACCTCGGAGTCCGTCGGACCGCGTCTCCACATGAGACCGGTGAGCACCACCTCGCCGCCGGACAGGTAGCGGCTCGGGTCGAGCAGGTCGGTGGTGAAGAACTGCTGGATCACCCGCTCGCCCTGGCTGTGGCCGCTGAGCAACGTCAGCTTGAGGTTGGCCTGGCCCAGGAGGTCGTTGAGGCGCATCGACAACTCCTTGCCTTGGAGGAAGCTCCAGAGACCGTAGGGCGGCAATGTTTCAAGTTCGGTTCGCTCGCCCAATGCACCCGGGTCGATGTCGCTGTTTGACTACCGCCACCGCAGGGTGGAAGGGAGATCCGGTGCACGAGCGTCTGACGTGGTTCAACGCGTTGTCGGCGGCCGACGCCGAGCGGGCGCTGTCGGCCTGCTGCGCGTCGCCGTCGTGGGCGCGGGCCGTGGCCGCCTCCCGTCCCTACGCCACGCCGCACGCGCTCGTCGACGCGGGCTCCGCGACGCTCGCCGCCCTGCCGTGGCCCGACATCGCCGAGGCGCTGGCGGCGCATCCCCGGATCGGGCAACGGGCCGACGGCGACGGGCGCGACGCGGCCTGGTCCCGCCGTGAGCAGGCCGGCGTCGCGGACGGCGACGAGGAGACCCGGATCGCCCTGCGCGAGGTGAACCGCGCCTACGAGGCCCGCTTCGGGCACCTCTTCCTGATCTTCGCGAACGGACGGTCGTCCGCGGAGATCGTCGCCGCCGCCACCGCCCGGCTCGCCAACGGCGCCGCAGCGGAGCGGGAGGTGGTCCGGGCCGAGCTGACACGCATCACGGCGCTGCGACTGACGAGGCTGATGGACGAGTGAGCCTCTCCACGCACGTCCTCGACACCGCCCGTGGCGAACCGGCCCAGGGCGTGGCGGTGCACCTGTACCGCTGGACCGGCGACCGGTGGATCGACGTCGCCACGGGGCGTACGGACCCCGACGGGCGGCTGCGCGACTGGGTGCCGAAGCGGCGCTGGGCACGGGGGACCTACCGGCTCTGCTTCGACACCGCCGGCTACCTCGGCCTCGGGGCGTTCTTCCCGGAGGTCTCGGTGGTGTTCGTGGTCACGGATGTCTGGCGGCACGTACACGTCCCCCTGCTGCTGAGCCCGTACGGCTATTCGACGTATCGAGGGAGTTGACCCCATTGGACGTTGTTCTCGGTCCCCACCAGTACGGCAAGGCCGAAGTGCGGCTGGTCCACGTCGTCCGCCACGGCGAACGGCACGACCTGACCGACCTGACGGTCGGCGTCGCGCTCGCCGGCGACCTGGCCGACACCCACCTGACCGGCGACAACAGCAAGGTCCTGCCGACCGACAGCCAGAAGAACACGGTGTACGCCTTCGCGCGCCAACACGGCGTCGGCGCGATCGAGGACTTCGCGCTGCGCCTGGCACGGCACTTCGTCGAGTCGCAGCCCGCCGTCACCCGGGCGACCGTCGACGTCCACGAGCACGCCTGGGATCGCCTGGGGGCGCACTCCTTCGCCCGCTCGACGGCGGAGACGCGGACGGCGACCGTCACCGTCGACGGGCCGGACGCCGTCGTCGTCTCCGGGCTGACCGGGATGGTGCTGATGAACACGACCGACTCGGAGTTCTTCGGGTTCGTCCGGGACGCGTACACGACGCTTCCCGAGGCGCACGACCGCATCCTGGCCACGGCGGTGGACGCCCGCTGGCGACACGCGACGAGCGGAAGCGACGACTGGGCGGTCTCGTTCGGCGAGGTACGGCGGCATCTCGTCGAGGCGTTCGTCGGCACGCACAGCCTGTCCCTGCAACAGACCCTGCACGCGATGGGGCAGCGGGTCCTGGAACAGCGGCCGGAGATCACCGAGGTGCGGATGTCGCTGCCCAACAAGCACCACTTCCTGGTCGACCTCGCACCGTTCGGGCTCGACAACCCCAACGAGGTCTTCCACGCCCCCGACCGCCCGTACGGGTTGATCGAGGGCGCGGTGCGCCGCGAGGACGCGCCACGGTGGATCGAGTCGTGGTGGGACGTGTGACCTCGCCCCGGCCGGAGCGCATCGTCATCGAAGGCTGCGCGGTCGCGACTGTCGACGGCGCGGGCCGGGAGTACGAGCGCGGCCACCTGGTCGTCGAGGGTGGACGGATCGTCGCCGTCGGCCCGGGCCCGGCGGCCGAGCCCGACGAGGCCGTGTCGGTGCGGCGCGTCGACGGCGCCGGCTGCCTCGCCACACCGGGGCTGGTCAACACCCATCACCACCTCTACCAGTGGGTCACCCGGGGTCTCGCGCAGCAGGCCGACCTGTTCGGCTGGCTCACCGAGCTGTACCCGGTGTGGGCGCGTATCGGCGAGGAGGACGTGTCGGCGGCTGTCGGCGCCGGGCTGGGCTGGCTCGCGCTGTCCGGCTGCACGACCACCACCGACCACCACTACGTGTTCCCGGCGGGGGCCGGCGACCTGTTCGCCGCCGAGGTGGCCGAGGCGGGTCGGGTGGGGCTGCGCTTCCACCCCGTCCGCGGCTCCATGGATCTCGGGTCGTCCGCCGGTGGTCTGCCTCCGGACCACCTCGTGGAGGACACCGACGCCGCACTGGCCGCGACGGCCGACGCGATCGACCGCTTCTCCGACCCCGCGCCCGACGCGATGGTCCGGGTCGCGGTCGGCCCCTGCTCGCCGTTCTCGGCGAGTGAACGGCTGATGCGGGACGCCGCCGCGTTGGCGCGGGACAGGGGCGTCCGGCTGCACACCCACCTGGCCGAGACCGTCGACGAGGAGGAGTACTGCCGGGCCACGCACGGCTGCGCGCCCGCCGAGTACGCCGAGCGGCTCGGCTGGCTCGGCGACGACGTGTGGCTCGCGCACGGCGTGCACCTGGACGCCGACGCCATCGGGCGGATCGCCGCTACCGGCACGTCGCTGGCCCACTGTCCCAGCTCCAACGCCCGGCTCGGCGCGGGCATCGCCCCCGTGCGGGACCTGCTCGACGCCGGCGCGTCCGTCGGGCTCGGCGTCGACGGCGCCGCCTCGCAGGAGGCCGGACAGATGGTCGCCGAGGTGCGCCAGGCCCTGTTGCTGGCACGACTGCGGGGTGGGCCGACCGCCCTGACCGCGCGTGAGGCGCTCGCCCTCGCCACCCGTGGTGGCGCCCGCTGCCTCGGCCGCTCCGACGAGATCGGCTCGCTGGAGGTGGGCAAGTGTGCCGACGTGGCGCTCTGGCGCATCGACGGACTCGGTCACGCCGACATCGCCGATCCGGTCGCGGCCCTCGTCCTCGGCGCGCCGCCACCGGTGGAGCTGCTGCTCGTCGGCGGGCGACCGGTCGTCGAGGGCGGCCGGCTGACCACCGTCGACGAACAGGACCTGCTCCTGCGGGCCCGGCGCGCGGCGGGTCGGCTGCGCGCCGCAACCCCGTGACGGCGTACCGACAGCGAGGACAGGAGCGGACGTGCCGACGATGACCGAACAGGAGATCCTCAGCCCCGAGGCGCTGGAGTTCGTCCGCGAACTGCACCGCCGCTTCGGGGCGCGCCGTACGGAACTGCTCGACCGGCGCGCCCGGCGACGAGCGGAGATCGCCCGGACCGGCCGACTCGACTTCCTTACCGAGACGAAGGACGTCCGCGCCTCCGAGTGGCGGGTCCCCCCGCCACCACCCGGTCTCGTCGACCGTCGCGTGGAGATCACCGGCCCCACCGACCGCAAGATGGCCATCAACGCGCTCAACTCCGATGCGCAGGTCTGGCTCGCCGACCTGGAGGACGCCAACACCCCGCACTGGGCCAACGTCGTGGCCGGGCAGGTCAACCTGTACGACGCCGTCCGCGCCACCATCACCCACGACACGCCGGACGGGCGGCACTACGCCCTGCGCGGCGACGGGCCGCTCGCCACCATCGTCGTACGACCACGGGGCTGGCATCTCGACGAGCGTCACGTGCTGGTCGACGGGGTGCCGGCCGCCGGCGCGCTCGTCGACTTCGGTCTGCACGCCTTCCACAACGCGCGGGAGTCGATCGCGCGGGGCGCCGGCCCGTACTACTACCTGCCGAAGCTGGAGAGCCACCGGGAGGCGCGGCTCTGGCACGACGTGTTCGCGTACGCCGAGGATGCGCTCGCGATCGGACGCGGCGCGATCCGCGCGACAGTGCTCATCGAGACCATCACGGCGGCGTTCGAGATGGACGAGATCCTGCACGCGCTGGGACCGCACGCGGCCGGGCTCAACGCGGGGCGCTGGGACTACCTGTTCTCCGTCATCAAGACCTTCCGCGAACGCACCGTCCTGCCCGACCGTGCCGCGATCACGATGACCGCGCCGTTCCTGCGCGCGTACACCGATCTGCTCGTCGCGACCTGTCACCGCCGCGGCGCGGTGGCGATCGGCGGCATGTCGGCCTTCGTTCCCGGCGGTGACGCGCAGCGGAACGCGGCGGCATTCGCGCAGGTCCGCGCGGACAAGGAGCGCGAGGCGAACGACGGCTTCGACGGTTCCTGGGTGGCCCACCCCGCGCTGGTGCCGGTCTGCCGGGAGGTCTTCGACGGTGTGCTCGGGCAGCGGGACAACCAACTGGACCGCACGCGCGACGACGTGCGCGTGCACGCCGACCGGCTGCTCGACTTCACGGTCGCGGGCGGCGAGGTCACCTCGGTCGGGCTGCGGACCAACGTCTCGGTCGCGCTGCGATACCTGGAGGCCTGGCTCCGGGGCGTCGGGGCCGTCGCCATCAACAACCTCATGGAGGACGCGGCCACCGCCGAGATCTCCCGGGCCCAGGTCTGGCAGTGGGTGCACCAGGGAGTCCGGCTGGGCGACACCGGCGAGACGGTCTCCGCGGACCTCGTCCGACGCGTCGTGGGGGAGGAACTGGCCGGCATCCGGCACGCCGTGGGTGAGGCCGGCTACGTGGCCGGACGGTGGACGGACGCCCGTGCCCTCGTCGAGAGGGGCGCACTGGACGACGAGTTCGTCGACTTCCTCACGGTGCCCGCGTACGAGGTCGTGGACTGATGGGCCGCCGACTGCACGAGCGGACCGGCCTCGAACTGGACCGCCGGCTCGCGCCGGTCGACGAGGCGCTGCGGCGGCGCTACCCGGGTGAGGCGCCCGGCCGGCAGCCGGTGCACACCGTGTACGTCCCGGCGGACCGGTACACCCCGGACCTGTGCCGGCGGTGGGGCGAGCAGGCGCTGGACGCGCTCGACGCGTGCCCGCCCCTGCCATTCCCGGTGGAGCTGCGCGACCGTGTGCTGGCGAAGCTGTCCACCGAGCCCGTCGAGGATCTGCGTCTCGACTTCGAGGACGGCTACGGCGTACGCGACGACGACGAGGAGGACGAGACCGCCCGCGTCGCCGCGACGGCACTGCGGCACGGTCCGCGCCCCGCGTTCGTCGGACTGCGCTGCAAGAGCCTCGACCCGGACAGCAGGGACCGGGCGATCCGCACCCTCGACGTGTTCCTCGACGCGCTCGGCCCACCCCCACCCGGCTTCGTCATCACCCTACCGAAGGTCCGGGCCGTGGAGCAGGTCACGGCGATGGCCCTGCTGTGCGCGGCGCTGGAGGCCGCGTACGCGTTGCCGGCCGCGAGCCTGCGGTTCGAGCTGCAGATCGAGACCCCGGAGGCGGTACTGGGCGCCGACGGCACCGCGACCGTCGCCCGCATGATCACCGCTGCCGGGGGCCGCTGCGTCGGGCTGCACTACGGCACGTACGACTACAGCGCCGCCTGCGGTATCGCCGCCGCCCACCAGTCGCTCGACCACCCCGTCGCCGACCACGCCAAGGCCGTCATGCAGGCGGCGGCGGCCGGCACCGGCGTACGCCTCAGCGACGGCTCGTCCAACGTGCTTCCGGTCGGCGACGCGACCGCCGTGCACCGGGCCTGGCGGCTGCACACGAGCCTCATCCGGCGGTCCCTCGCACGCGGCTTCTACCAGGGCTGGGACCTGCACCCCGCGCAGTTGCCCACCCGGTACGCCGCCACCTATGCCTTCTTCCGCGAGAGCCGCGCGACCACTGTGGAACGCCTCACCGCGTACCTGGCCCGTCGGGCCGGGGGCGTGCTGGACGAACCGGCGACCGCCCACGCGCTCGCGGGGTTCCTGCGCCGTGGCGTCGACTGCGGCGCGCTCGACCCGGACGAGGTCGGCGTGGACCGAGCCACCCTGGAGGCGCTGTGAGCTACGACCTCGTCCTGCGCTCGACGCGGGTCGTCACCCCGCAGGGCGAGCGGCCGGCGACGGTCTGCGTCACCGACGGACGCATCATGGCGGTGACCGACCACGACGCCACGCCCCACGGGCCGGTCACCGACCTCGGCGACCTGGCCCTGCTGCCCGGCATCGTCGACACACACGTGCACGTCAACGAACCGGGGCGTACGGAATGGGAGGGTTTCGCCTCGGCCACCCGCGCCGCGATAGCCGGCGGCGTGACCACGATCGTGGACATGCCGCTCAACTCCGTCCCGCCGACCGTGTCGGTGCCGGCCCTCGACGTGAAGCGCCGCGCCGCCGACGGCGCGGTCCACACGGACGTCGGGTTCTGGGGTGGTGCCGTGCCCGGCAACGCCGGAGACCTCGCGGCGCTGCACCGCGCCGGTGTCCTCGGCTTCAAGTGCTTCCTGGTCGACTCCGGTGTGCCGGAGTTCCCACCGCTGGACCCACCGGCGCTCGACGAGGCTCTGCGCGCGGTCGACGCCCTGTTCATCGTGCACGCCGAGCACCCCGACGACATCAGCGCCGCACCGCCATCCCGCCGCTACGCGGACTTCGTGGCGTCCCGGCCGCCGAGCGCCGAGACGGAGGCCATCGCCCGGGTGCTGGACGCCGCCCGACGCGCCGGCGCGCGGGTCCACATCCTGCACCTGTCCTCCGCGGACGCCCTGCCGCTGATCGCCGCCGCGCGTGGCGCTGGTGTCAGGGTCACCGTCGAAACCTGCCCGCACTACCTCTGCCTGACCGCCGAGGAGGTGCCCGACGGCGCCACCGAGTACAAGTGCTGCCCGCCGATTCGCGACCGCGCCAACCAGGACCGGCTCTGGGCGGGACTCGTCGCCGGCGTCATCGACTGCGTCGTGTCGGACCACTCGCCCAGCACGCCGATGCTGAAGAGACCGCCGAGCGGTGACTTCGCCGCCGCGTGGGGAGGCATCTCGTCGTTGCAGATCGGCCTGCCGGCCATCTGGAGCAGTGCCCGGCGGCGCGGTCACCGGTTGGTGGACGTCGTCCGGTGGATGGCGCAGCGGCCCGCCGAGATCGCCGGACTGGGCACCAAGGGGCGCATCGCCGCCGGCTTCGACGCCGACCTCGTCGCCTTCGCGCCGGACGAGCCGTTCGTGGTCGACCCGACCGCGCTGTGGCACCGCCACCCCGTCACCCCGTACGCCGGGCGGACGCTGCACGGCGTCGTACGCGGCGTGTGGCTACGTGGTCGACCGGTCTCGCCGGACGGTCCGCCACGGGGACGCCTCATCTCCCGGAGCAGCCGATGACCACCCTGCCCGACCTGGCCTCCCGGGTGCTGTCCGGAGGCGTCGTCCACGCCAACGACGAGTTCTTCGCCCCCGCCGACTATCTCGTCGACCCGAACCCGCCGACGTTCACCCCGGGCACGTTCGGGGCCAAGGGCCAGGTCTACGAGGGGTGGGAGACCCGGCGGCGGCGTACCCCCGGGCACGACCACGCGATCGTGCGCCTCGGCGTTCCCGGGATCGTGCACACGGTCGTCGTGGACACCAGCCACTTCACCGGCAACTACCCACCGCACGCGGCCGTCGACGGCTGCCGCCTGGACGGTCATCCCACACCGGACGACCTGGCCGAGGCGACCTGGACGCCCCTGGTGCCCCGGGCGGCGCTCGCCGGCGACACCCGCAACGTCTTCGGAGTCGAACCGGGCCAGCGGATCACCCACGTACGCCTGTCGATCTTCCCGGACGGCGGTGTCGCGCGGCTGCGGGTGCACGGCGAGGTGACCCCCGACCCCCGGTTCCTCACCGGCGGCCTCGTCGACCTCGCGGCCCTGGAACACGGGGGACTCGTCGTGGACTGCAGCGACATGTTCTACGGCACGCCCCACAACCTGATCGCCCCGGGCCGGGCCCGCACCATGGGGGAGGGCTGGGAGACGGCCCGCCGCCGCGACGACGGCAACGACTGGGTCCTGCTGCGTCTGGCCGCGCCCGGCGTCGTCCGCCTCGTCGAGCTGGACACCAGCCACTTCAAGGGCAACGCGCCCGGGGCGGCGGCAGTCCGCGGCTGCGCCACCGACCCGGACGACCCGGATGGCTGGTTCGACCTGCTGCCGGTGACCCGCCTGCAACCCGACACCCGGCACCGCTTCCTGGTCGCGGACGCGGACGCCGTCACCTGGGTACGACTCGACGCGTACCCGGACGGCGGAATGGCCCGCCTCCGCGTCCTCGGTGAGATCACCCCGGCCGGCCTGGACACCCTGCGAAGGCGGTGGTCGTCGGCGTGAACCTGACGCCTGCGGATCTCGTTGCAGGTGCGTGGCGTCGTCGTCGGAAACACTCAACGTGCGAGTTCGGGGGATGTATCCGCGTGGTCGTGGCTGGGTCGTCGGCCTGGTCGCCGCCGGTGTCGCCGCCGTCGTCGGCATCGGGGTGACCGCGTACGCGCGTCACGACGAGATGGTCGGCCGGTCGCTGTCGGACGACCAGATGTCCGCCGTACTGTCCGCGGGTCACGCCTGCCCGATGCTCTCCTCGGCCCGCATCGCCGGGCAGCTGATGGCCGAGTCCGGCGTGGACACGGACGCGACACGCACGGTGTCCGGCGGCAGCGGCCTCGCCGGCCTCGACGACCAGCAGTGGCGGCGGTGGGCACCCTGGACGGGCGCGCGGCGCACCGACCCGGCCGCCGCCGTGGCAGCCCTGTCACACCTGATGTGCCAGCTCGGCGCTGAGATCCGGCAGGCCGGGATAGAGGGCGACCCGTGGCGGCTGTCGCTTGCCGGTTTCCGGGCCGGCGTCCCGGCGGTGACCAGGGCCGGCCGGGTACCCGACCCGGCGGCCGAGTACGTCGACCGGGCCGCCGGCTACGCCACCTACTACCAGGGCCTGCCGCACTTCGCGGACGCCGGCACACTGACCCTCACGGCCGGCACGGCCCCGGACGCCGTACCCCTGCCCGAAGCGCTCGCGCCCGTGCTCGCCGCCGCCGGCCGGCGGTGCTCGCAGGTCCCCGCCGCCGCGCTCGCCGGTCAGATGATGGCCGTGTCCGGGTTCCGGGCGGACGGACCGGGCGGCGTCGCCGGCGTGCCGCCGGAGCTGTGGCAGCGGTACGCGCCCGCGAACGCCTCGCCGTCGAAGGCCGAGGACGCGGTCGGCGTGCTCGCTCTCGCGATGTGCCGGCTGGCAACGGAGCTGGCCGGACTGCCGGGTGACCCGTACCTGCTCGCGCTCGCCTCGTGGCGTGCCGGCGAGGACACCGTCCGACGCGCCGGGGGCGTACCGGACGCGATGACACTGTCCTTCCTGGAACAGGTCCGCCGGTACACCGACTACTACCGGCTCGACACCCGTCTCGGTGCCGGGCCGGTGGCCGCGCCCTCGCCGACGCCCTCCGTGTCCGTCGCCCCGTCGACGTCCTCGGCGGCCACGCCGTCACGGCGGGCGAGCGCGCCGCCTCCCGCGTCGCCCAAGCCGACGGCACCCAAGCCCACGCCGAGCCGCAAGCCGTCTGGAACCATGTTCGCGCATGAGCGGTCCGGTCAGTGCCTGGACGCGGGCGCCGCCACCAACCTGCTCGCCTCCCGGATCGAGCCGTGTGACCCGTACAAGGTCTCGCAGCGGTGGAACGTGCGGTCGGATGGCACGATCCGGTCCGCCCGCAGCGGGCTCTGCCTCGACGTCAACGACAGCGGCGTCACCGACGGCACCCTCGTGCAGACCGCCACCTGCAACGGTGAAGACACCCAGCGCTGGACTCTCCGCGACGACGCCCTGATCAGCCCGGTGAACGGCGGCATGTGCGTGGACATCGGCTGGGACCTGGCGACCACGGCCATCTGGACCTGCAACTACGACGAGGACCAGACCTGGCGGCCGGTCACCTGATCGGACGTCCGTCTCCGGTGAGGGAAATCCCCGGAGATCGACCCGCGACTCTCCCGGTCGGACCTGTGCCGGCCCGCCGGCTGGTTGTCTATCGGTGCCAGCGATCACCGGTGCACAGGAGGCAGCCAGCATGGCGATCACCGACATCACCCCCGACGACGTCGAGGCAGCGGCCGACAACCACGACGCCGCGGAGCAGGACCTCGACAAGCAACGTACGGGCCTCGACCAGACCGTGAACGACCTCTACGCGGCCAACTCCGGCGTCCTCATGGAAACGCTCAACAAAGTCCAGGACGAATGGAGTACCGACATGATCGGCATTCTCAAGCTCCTCGACGACTGCGAGCAGTATCTGCGTGATTGCAAGACGGAACTGGAGCGGCTCAACCAGGAACAGGGCGAATCCCTCTCCTGATCGCCGTCCCCCACCAACCTCGAGAAGGAGCACCTTCCGTGACGGATCCGGGCTACATCAAGTACGACTACGACTCCATGGACGTCGCCTACGACGAGATGAAGCGCATCAGCGACAACGTGATCGCCCAGTTGGACGTCCTGGAGCAGGAGGCGAAGAGGGTTCTCGCCTTCAATGGTGACTACGTCCTCAACTACGAGCAGAAGGCCCAGAAGGTCCGGGACGGGATCACCGACTTGAACAACGCCACCCTCCTGCGGAGCAAGGAGCTGGCCGAGAAGTTCGCCGACTACGCGGCGACCGACAAGAAGCTCGGCTCCCGGTAGACCGCAGGGGCGGCGGGGAGTTTCTCCGCCGCCGCCCGCACCGCGCGACGCACACCTCGGCCCGGAAAGGAGCAGTGAGCAATGGCCAGCTCGGACAGCACCGAGATCGACCTCTCGGCGTTGCGCGACGCGGCGCGACAGATCGAGGACCTCATGAGCGACGGCAGCATGACGATCTTCGAGACGGCGGCGGACACCAGCGCGCTGGAGGCCGGCAAACTCGACGCCGCCCAGTGGCTCGAGGCCATGGTCGCCGACCGCGGGGCCGGTCTGCGCCAGCACGCCCTCGACCTACAGGCGTCCTTCGAGGCACTCGGCACCAGGCTGCGCACCATCGCCGACATCTTCGAGCAGCAGGACCAGGCCAACGGCGACTCGCTCCAGGGCAAGGCCGTCGACGAGATCGAGACCTGGACCGCATCGGTCGGCGGCCTCACCATCCCACCCGCCGACGGCGAGGAGACGTACGACACCGGCGACAACGTCAACCGCGACGGCGCGCGCCTCGGCTTCGAGGTCGACCCGATGACGGGCGAGGCGAGGAAGGCCGACGACGGCAGCATCGAGGTCACCCTGCCGGCGCCGGAGGACCTGAACGTCACCGTCTTCCCGGACACCTCCATCACCCCACAGGTGCTCTTCACCGACACCGACGTCCTCGACTACGACTACGAGGGCGGGTTCTTCACCGACGGCGAGAACAACCAGTCGGTGCCGACGAGCACGAGCGTCACCGCGACCGTCGCGCCCGAGGACGACGAGAAGTAGGCCATGCCCGAGGATTCGGTCGGCTCACTCCAGACGCCAGCTCCCCGTGGGCAGACGTTCGCCTCGCTGCACGTGTGGACGGACCTGCAGCCGTACGTCAGCGAACTGGTGGACAACACGGCGGAGACCGGCAACGCCTGGCACGACGCGGGGGCCGCCTTCGACAAGGCCGCCGCCGAACTCGCCCGCATCAACGACGAGTTCGACCGGATCAAGACGGCACTGGACCCGGGCTTCGTCGGTCAGGCCGGTGACGCGTTCCAGGAACGGACGACGGAACTGCTCAACCACAGCCGCGCCGTGCACGACCGGCTGGAGGGGTACGGGCAACTGGTCGGCGACGTCGGGCACGACATCAAGGTGTTCGCCACCGCCTTCTGGGAGGCGGTGGAGACGTTCCATCAGCTCACCGACCAGCAGGAGAAGCTGTTCGAGGGGGCGGTGTACGACGCGTACAGCGCTGTCGAGCAGTCACCGCCGGCGGACATGCTGCAGAAGGCCCGCGACGCGGCGTACCAGATGGTCGAGCAGAACATCATGATGCCGCACATGCGGCAACTGCTGATGACGCTGAGCGACAAGTACGTCATCAAGGGCGAGGCGCTGGACCCGCTGGAGATCACCCCGCCGAACGTCTTCACCAGCGCGGCCGACGACTCGTCCTCGTCCAACGACGACGACTCCTCGTCGAACCAGGATGACGACGACTCCTCGTCGAACCAGGATGACGACGACTCCTCGTCGAACCAGGACGACGACGACTCCTCGTCGAACCAGGACGACGATTCTTCGTCCAACCAGGATGACGACGACTCCTCGGTGTCGGACGACTCCGACTCGGACTCCTCGTCGGACCGGGACGAGCGGGACGAGGCCGAGGACCGGGCTAACGAAGCGATCGACAACCTCCAGGACGCCGCGCCGGATGACAGCCTGGGCGGATCGACCGGCGGCTCGTCCGGCGGGGGACTCGGCGGCACCACGCCGGGCAGCAGCGGCTCCGGGTCCGGTGGCGGCGATGGTGCCGCCGAGCGGCAGGCCGCCCTGCAGGACGCGCAGGACGCCGCGAACGACGCCATCGACAGCCTCTCGAATCCGGCTGGCGGCACGTCCGGCAGTGGTGGGGCGCCGAGCGGGGAGACCTCCGGTGCGGGTGCGGGCGGTGGCATGCCGGGGATGGGCAGCGGCGGCAGCCCCGGGTCCGGTAGTTCGGGTGGCGGCAAGGGCAGCGGCAGCGGCGGGGGGCCGAGCAGCGGCAGCAGCCCCGGCAGCGGCGGTGGTAGTCCCGGTGGCGGCATGCCCGGCGGCGGGTCGGGCAGTTCGGGTGGCGGCAAGGGCAGCACCGGCGGCGCCGAGCAGGCACGTCAGAAGGCGCTGGACGACGCACAGAAGGCGGCGAACGACGCGATCGAGGGTTTGCAGTCCGCCGGTGGTGGCATGCCGGGCGGCGGCTCCTCGGGAAACGGTCTGCCGACCGAGTCCTCCGGCCCGTCCAGCGGCTCCGGCGGTGGTACCGGACCCGGTGCGGGCGGCGGTCAGCCGTCCGAGGCCGCCCGGCAGCAGGCCCTGAACGACGCCAAGAAGGCCGCCGACGACGCCATCGCGGACCTGTCGGGCAAGTCCGGCGCGGGTGGCGCCGAGCGTCAGCAGGCGCTCGACGACGCCCGGCAGGCCGCGGACAAGGCCATCGAGGACCTGCTGGGCAAGGGCGACGCCAGCACTCCCGGTGCGGCTGTCCAGGATGCCCGGGACGCGGCGACCGACGCCATCGACGATCTGTTGGAGGAGAACGAGAAGAGTGACGCCGATCCCGCGTCCAAGGAGCAGCGTCGTGAGGCGCTCGAGGACGCCCGGGACGCGCTCGACCACTCCCTTGACGACATGGCTGAGTCGGCGGACGTCGTGGACCCCCGCGACGCCCTGCACGACGACGCCGTCCGTGAGGCCCGGGAAGCGGTCGACGCCGCGCTCGACGACCTGGTCGCGGACGCCGAGGCGCAGCCGGGCGAGAGCGCCGAGGAGAAGACCCGGATCGAGGCGCTCCAGGACGCCCGCGAGAGCGCGACCGAGGCTCTCGACGACCTGATCGAGGAGAACGGCGTCCACACCGGGGACGGCCGGCCCTCCAGCCTCGCCGACTTCCTGCGGGGGACCGGCGCCGGTGGAGGGTCGGGCGGTGGCTCGGGCTCGTCGGGCGGGCTCGGCGCGGGCGGCGGTGGAGGCTCGGCGGGCAGTGCGGGCGGTGTCGGTACCGCCGGCAGCCCGCTCACCGATCTGCGTCCGGCCGTTCCGGTGGCGCAGGCCGGCCCGACCGGCCCGGCGGCCGTCGACCCGTCCGCCGGGCAGGGCATGCCCATGATGCCGCCGATGGGTCAGGGCCACGGGCAGCAACCGTCACGCGACCGGGAACGCAGCATCTGGTTGGAGGGCGACGACGAGGCCTGGCAGGAGAACGGCGACGGGGCTTCCGCCGAGGCGATCGGGCGGCCGTCGTGACCGTCGCGTTGCTCCAGGAGGCGGCGGCCCGGCTGAGCCGTACGCCGCCTGCCGTCCTCTACGCCGCCGCGGACCGCTTCGAGGAGCGCCGGCAGACCTTCGCCGAACTCGCCGACCGGTACCGTCGTGTGCTCCGCGACGCCGAGGACGCCTGTCGGACCACCGGCTCGTCGTCCTCGCTGCCGTCGTCATCCGCCCACGTCGCGGCCGTGCTCGACCAACTCGCCGCGACCGACTTCGCGAGCGCGCTGCGCCGGGCGGGCGACTCGCTCGCCGAGGCCCGCGACCGGCTGGGCGAGCTGGTCGCCCGCCAGGCCGCGGATCCACAGACGCGACCCGACGGGTACGACGTGCAGGGCCAGGTCGTCCTCTCGTCCACCGGAGCGGCGCTCCTGCGGGCCGGGCTGGACCTGCCGCCGCCACCGCCGGTCACCGCGACCGGGCGGGAGCTGGCCGGATCGGCGCCCCCCGGAGTCGAGTTGTTCGCGGGCGACCTCGACCCCGACCGGGACGTCCCGCCCAGCCCGCCCGGTGCCGCATCGCCCGGCGCGGGCGCACCCATGATGCCGATGATGCCGATGGGCGGAATGGGCATGGGCATGGGCGCGGTCGGCGCGCAACAGCGCGAGCGGCGCGTGGTCATCCCCGCGCCTGTCGATCCCGGCCCCTGGGCCGAATCGTCCGACGGCTGGGGAACGCCCGGACGTGCTCGCCCTTCGACACCCGTACGCCCCGAGAGGAGCCCGTCATGACCGACCAACGAGCACCCGGCGACGCGACCGCCGGTTTCGAGGCCGCCCTACAGACCCTCGCCGAGGAACGGGAACGCCTGGGACGCATGCACGAGCGGATGGCCGAGGGCACGACGACCACCTCCAAGGACCGGATGCTGTCGGTCGCCGTGAATGCCCGCGGCGAGATCCTCAAGCTGACGTTCCACAACACCAGGTATCGCCAGATGGCCCCGGCCGAACTGGCCGCGCTCGTCACCGAGACGATCGCGGCGGCCCGGGTCGAGTCCCTGACCCAGCTCACCGACGTCGCCGGCGAGGTGCTGCCCGGCATCTCGTTCCAGGACCTGGCCGGCGGCCGGGTCGACCTGGAACGGATGGTGAGCAGCTTCCTCGGTGCCTCGCTGGACGTTCTGCCGCCGGGCGCGGTGTCCGCGGCCGACCAGGCACGGCTGCGGGGGGACAGCTGATGTCCGAGATCACCTCCGCGGACATTCCCGGTGTGCACGGCGTGGCCGACCGGCTCGGGACCGCCGGCGACCGACTCGGCGATGCGCTCAGGGCGTTGCAGCGGGACCTCGATGCCGTCTACGGGTGCTGGGGCGACGACGACGCGGGCAAGTCGTTCGCCAACAACTACGTCGGGACCGCCGAACAGCAGCTCGCCGACCTCGCCACGACGGTCGAGACCCTCGGTGGGGTCGCCGACAACCTGGACGTGATCGCCGACGCGTTCCAGCAGCTCGACGCGCAGGGCGGCGGCTCGCTGGAGCTGACCAGCGAGTAGCAGAGGGCACGGAGGATTCGATGGCGGAGGATTCCGGGCCCGGGGTCGTCGACCTGCCTCCCGACCTTCAGCGGCTGCTGAAGGTCGTGGTCGGCATGGAATGGCCCGAGGGCAACGAGGCGATGCTGCGGCGCATGCACGGGCTGTGGAGCGACCACGGTGACGTCCTGCGGGCACTGCGCGAGGACATGCCCGGGTTGGCCCGATCCCTCGGCGACTCGATGACCGGGTCGGCCGCCACCACGTACACCGATCTGGTCCGCTCCGACCTCCCCGGCGTCCTCGACGCCCTCGCCAGCGTGACCGACGAACTCGCCAAGACCTCGATGAACGCCGCCGCGGACATCCAGAAGACCAAGGTCACGATCATCGTGCAGCTGGTCGTGCTGGCGGCGTCCATCGCCTGGTTGCTGGCCACCCTCTTCGGCGCGCTCTTCATCCCGGTGGTCGTGGCCACCGCTCGCGGCATCCTGTATGCGATCCTGCGGACCCTGGTCACGGAACTGGCCGCCGAGGTCGCCCTCGGCTTCGGCGTGGACCTCGCCACCCAGCTCGCCCAGATCGCCCGCGGCCTGCGCATCGGTGGCCTGGACACCCAGTCGTTGCTGGTGTCCGGCGTCGGCAGCGTGATCGGTGGCGTCGCCGCCGGAGCAGGTCGCCTCGTCGCCGGCGAGGCCGCCCGACACCTGGCCAACGCGTGGACGAGCACCACCCAGAGCATCACCGGGAACGGGATGCGCGAGATCAGGGACATCCAGTTCAAGGGCGCGTACGCCGCCATCTCCGCGACCGCGCAGGGTGCCGGCGGGGCCATCGCGGACGCCAGCACCGGCGCGATCTTCGGGCAGGCGTTCAACTGGGGTTCGGTGACCGCCGCGACGATCGGCGGCGCGTCCGAGGGCGGACCCTCCAACGGCAGTCACGGCGGCGGCGTGGGCGAGGTGGCCGTGCCGGACATGGACGGCCTGCCCACCTACGCCGAAGCGGTCGGCGACCTCGACGAGAAGCCCGCCCTCGAGGAGAAGCCCGACGCGAACACCCCGGAGAAGCCGACCGAAACCGGCGGGGAGAAGGCGGGGGACACTGCCGCCGACCGGTCCACCTCGGACGCCACGCCATCGGCAGATGGGTCGGCGGCACCGAGTGCCACCTCCGGAGCGGCACCGGTGGGCACGTCCACCGGCGGTCCGGCCACCGCGCCGACGACCACCGCTCGTGCGAGCGGGTCATCCTCAGCCAGCCCGGCGGCATCCGGCGGATCCGCCTCGGCTCCGGCTGCCCCGTCGTCGGCGTCCTCCACGCAGGCAGCTCCGACGTCGGCCGCCCTGTCGTCGGCGGGGCCCGCGTCGTCTCCGGCGTCCTCTGCGTCGTCCGCGTCGGCGTCCTCCGCTCCGGCGTCCTCCGCTTCGGCGTCGTCCGCGTCGGCGTCGGCGTCGTCCGCGTCGGCGTCCTCGGCTCCGGCGCCGTCCTCGTCTGCATCGGCCGGATCGCCGTCCGGCGGCGTCGCTGCCGGTGCCGGTGCCGGTGCCTCGACGTCGGCCTCGGGGCCGGGTGTCCCGTCGGGCACGAGCCCTGGGTCGGGCGGCCAGGTGGGTACCGCCTCGGGGGCCGCCACCGCAGGCGGCAACGGGGCGGGCGCTCCCACGTCCGGCTCGACCGCCGGCAGCACGCCGGTAGCCACGGTCGGCGGGCCGTCGGGCGGGCAGACCGGCGGCGCTGCCACACCCACCGGTTCGGCCCCGACGACCACCTCGTCGTCACCCGCCGGCACGTCCACCGTGGCGGGTGGAGCGGCCGGTGCCGCCACCCCCACCACCGGGATATCCACCGCGGCGGCGGCCGGCGGCAGCCCGACGCCTACCGCGACGACACCCGGCTCGACTGCCGCCTCGTCCCCGGCCGCGTCCGCCGCCACTGCGACCTCCACGCCGGTCTCGTCGGCCAGCTCGCCGTCGACGGGACCGACGCCGTCGACAACCGCATCCGGGCCGCCGGTCGCCGCCACGACACCGACGACGAACGTCGCCTCGACGCCGACGTCGGCGAATCCACAGTCCACGTCCATGCCGGCCGCGTCGCAGTCCAACACGGCACCTGCGCCGACAACCACGTCGAGCACGCCAGCAGCCCAGGCCGCCACCGCGCCGTCGACCACCGCGCCGTCGACCACCGCGCCGTCGACCACCGCAACGTCGACCGGCTCGGCGTCGGCGACCACTCCAGCGTCGGCCACGACGTCAGCCCCGACGCCGAACCCCACGTCGACCGGTATGCCGTCCCCGAGGGTGGGGCCGTCCCCGACGGCGACGCCAGGTCCGACCGTGACGCCAGGTCCGACCGTGACGCCAGGTCCGACCGTGACGCCAGGTCCGACCGTGACGCCAGGTCCGACCGTGACGCCAGGTCCGACCGTGACGCA
>NZ_JBEXIL010000001.1:0-73868 GCF_040608555.1 Micromonospora sp. NPDC005172 | reverse complement strand
ACGCCAGGTCCGACCGTGGGGCCGTCCCCGACCGTGTCGCCGGGTCCCACCGCGACGCCGAACCCCACCCCGACGCCGAGTTCGACCGCGACGCCGAACCCCACCGCGACGCCAGGCCCGACCGCGACGCCGAACCCCACGTCGACGGCGACGTCAGCCGCGACGCCGGCTCCGACCGCGTCGCCGTCCCCGACGGTCACGCCGCCGACCGCCGTCGGGGACGCCCCGGCGGGCAAGCCAGTGCCGGTCGTCTCCACCCCTGATCCCGCGACGGGTTCCCGGCAGCACCCGCCCACCACCGGCCTGAGCGTGACGCCGCACGTCATCGGGTCCGTGCCGACGGCACCCGCGTCGAACAGTGGCGGTGGTGACGTGGGCGGTGTCGTCTTCGGGTACGCGGTGCCGCGTCCGACCGAGCGTCCCCGTACCGACGGGGAACCGAACCCGACGTCGTCGCCCGCGCCCGACGAGTCGAGCAGCGCCGCACCGGCTGCCGCCGACGTCGCGGGCGCGGTGTCCGTCGACCGCAGCGGCTGGATCCCGGTCGGCGATCCGATCACCGTGGACCAGATGCGGGAACGCTATCCGTACCTGGACCGGGTCAATCCGCTCCGGTCGCTGCTGAACTGCGTGTTCGCGGCGATCGTCACCGATCTGCTGGTGCGCGTCGGTGGGCGGGACCGGTTCGAGGCGCCCGCGTCCGTGGTCACCGAGGTGGGGGTGCTGAGCTTCTACGCGGGACGGCCCCTGCAGGAGGCCGACGGCTACCAGGCCGTCGTCGACGCGATGCGCGCCGCACCGGTGGGCTCGCGCGGCGTCCTGGTCGTCAACGACGCCCCGGGCTCGGTGGCGCACTCGGTGAACGTGGTGCGTGACGAGCACGGGGTGTTCCTCCTCGACGGTCAGACGAACGCGCCGGCGACCGTACCGCCCGCGCCGTCGCGGGTCCGCTTCGTCGCCACCACGGCGGACGTGCCGACACCTGCCGTACCGGCGGATCCGGCGCAAGCGACGGAGCCGGACCTCGCCGGATCGGACCACGCCGCGCTGTTCGGCCTGCAACCGCTCGGCGGCCGGCCGCGCGACCTCGTCGCCGCGGTGCTCGCGGCTGTGGGCCGCGCCGAGGAGCCGGCGCCGGTGGCGCAGCGTTGGGGTACGACCGATCCCGGCCGTATCGCCAACGGCCTCGGGCTCCGGCTCGTCGTGGTCGGCGAGGACGGCGCACTGCGGGCGTACGGCGATGCCGGCCGACCCGAGGCGTTCGTCGCGCGCAGTGGTGGGGGCTATCTGGCGTTGACTCCGACCGCCGGCCGCGAGCCGGAGTTGCCGGGCGACGGGGACGTCGAGGCGATCGGACAGCCACGGGGACTGACCGGCCGAGACGGTGCGGAGCCGGTACGCGCGGTGGCGTCGGAGCTGCTCGACGCCCACGACGGCGGCCTCGGCCGGTACCGCTGGACGCTCGACGGTCACCAGGTGAACCTGAGCGCGCTGCTGACGCTGCCCTCGGTGCACCGTCAGCTGCCCCGGCTGCTCGCCGACGACGCGCTGGTTCTGCGGTCGGACCGGACCGGTCCCCGGGCGCATCGCTTCGAGCTGCGGCTGACCGGTCGTCGCGCGGACACCTACGACCTCGGCGTCGACCACCTCACCAGCCGGGTCGACGTCACCGTGACCCTGCGCCGCATCGGCCAGGTACGCGGCAGCACCACCCGCGAGTGGCCGCGGACGGTGGCGCTCACCGAGGAGTTCACGCGCACGGTTCCGCTGCTGCTGCCGATGCCACCGTCCGGGATGCCGGAGCCGACCGGAGTTCCGTTCCCGGTCACGCCCGCCCAGCTGAGCGTCGGCGCGGTGACTGTCGGCGCGGCGCGTACCCCGTCGGGTCGGATCCGGGCCGGCGCGTTCACGGACGCCGTACCCCTCGGGTTCGTGCAGTTCGCCGACGGCTACCGCCTGGTGGTCCGGGCCGTCGGCGGCGAAGGGCCGGTGGAGCTGCTGCTCGACGTCACCGCCGTCGCCGAGTTGCGGGACCACTTCGCCGGGCCGGGTCTGGCCGGCCTCGCGTCGTACGAACGCCCACCGGGGTACGCCGAGCCGACGCGCAGCCTCGGCCCGGCACCGGAAGGGGTCGACAGCGACCGGTGGGCCGCGCTGAACGACGACCCGTCCGTGGACCTGGACCGTCCCCGGTGGGACGCGCTCACCGCGCTCGCCCCGGACGTGCCCGCCGCGCGGCTGCTCAGTTGGATCGGGGCGGTCGGCCGCGCGCCCGGCGATCTCACCGCCCTGGCCGACCGGATCGGCGTCGCCCCACGAGCGTTGCTGACGCTCGCCGTCGACCTCGGCGTCGACCCGCGGGCGTTGACCGTGTTCGCCAGCCGCCTCGTGCGGCTCGACGGGGTCACCGTGCCGGAGTTGCGCAGCAGTCTCGACCCGTTCGGTCGGATCACCGATGACGACGTGGTGGCGATCGCGGACGTCGCCGGCCGACTCGACCTCGCCGCCGACGCCCTCCCGACGCTCCTCGACTTCGTTCGCTATGCGGTGCCGTTCGACCTGCTCACCGCGCTGCCGGACACCCTGCTCGCCGAGGCGGTGGCGGTGGCTCGGCTGCGGCACGACATCGACACCCGGCCCGACCGGGCCGCCGACGCGCTCGGCCTCGACGACCGTGACCAGGTCGAGGACCTGGCGATGGAGCTGGGCGTGCTGCCCGGCCACCTGGCGGTGATCGCGCCGGAGGTCCGCGACGCCGTGCTGCCGGACCTGGACGTGCCCGGTTCGAGCAGGGCGCCGGTGGCCGGACGGGCCGAGGCCGTTCGCGCGAATCTGCGCCGCAGCGGCTACCTGCCGCACGACAACGCCGCCGGCCTCACCCGTCAACTGACCCTGGCCGGCCGGCTCGGCTTCCACCCCGGCCAGCTCTCCTTCCTGTTGCCGTCGCCGCACATCGTGCTGCTGGCCCACGAGTTCCTCGCCGACGTGCCGTTGCAACGGGTCGAGCTCACCCTGCGGCTGCTCGCCGAGGACCTGACCGGCCCGTCCGAGGCCCTGCTGACCGGTCTGCCGCGCACCACCGAGGTCAGCGACGCCGAGCTGACCGCGTGGACGGGTTCGCTGACCAGCCTGGATGTCGTCGCCCAGGATCTCCGGGACGCCGCCCGACCGCTGCTCGACCGGCCGTGGGGCGATCTGCGCGGGGCGACCGCGCTGGGTTACCGGGTCGGGTCGTCGGCGCTGAACCGCTTCGTCGACGTCGCCCGGGTCGCGGTGGCCAGCGGCCGACTGCCGGTGGATCTGCTCCGCATCGCGCACCGGATGACCCTGTCGGCGGACACCCTGCTGGTCGCGGCCGGTGTCATCGGCACCGACCCGCGCTACCTGCACCCGTTCACCGCGCCGCTGCTGCGCAGTGAGCTGCCCGTGTCCGACCCGGACTACCAGAACGTGGTGGAGGTCGCCGCGCTGCTGCGGACGTACGCGGCCCGTCGCTCGCCGCTGTACGACGAGGCGTTGCGCGTACCGTGGATGTTCCGGCAGGCGGCGCGGGGCGTCATCGGGGCGTGGGGCGCGGCGGTGACCCCGGCGGTCCTGACCACGGCTCTGGGCCAGTTGGGGCGCGCGGAGGTGCCCGAGTCCCACACCGACGTGCTGCGCGACCGGGGTGACCGGCTCCGCGAGGCGACGCAGCGGTTCGTTGCGGACCTGCCCGCCGACCGGATCGGCCGTCTCGGTAATCTCGGCGGCCGTCTGCGGCGCTGGGCGGGAGGATTGCGGCAGCTCACCGGCATGCATGCGGCCGTCGCCGCGGCGGCCACCGCCAATCGGGATCCGCTGCGCAACGCCGTGGTGGCGCGCGACCGGTTGGAACGCGAGATCATCCAGCTTCTGGATGCCTCGGCGGGGCCGGCGCCGGAACTGCGAGCGGCGTGGGAGGACAGGGACCAGGCGTTGCGGAACCTCACCCTGGAACCGCAGGACCGCCTCGCCCGTACCCTGCCCGGGCTCTACCTCGCGGTGCTCACCGCCGACGCCCGGTACGCCCGGCTGCTCTCCGCGGCCGTCGCCGCGAACCTGCGGCAGCGTCCCGAGCTTCGGGAACCGGACGGCACGCCGCACCCGGCCGCCACCGACCTCGCCGGCGCGGTCGAGGCGGTGGGGAGGGCGTTCGAGGAGACCCTGCACGACCAGCCGTTCTTCCAGCGGCCGGACGACCTCAGCGCCCTGGAACTGGACGAACGTCTCGCCAACGCGCTGCCGGACACGCACGGCAGCGCCGTAACCGGTCAGCGCTCCGGTGAGGCGTGGCTGGGGACGTACTGGTCTCGGCGCTTCGCCGACCCCCGGTTCGATCCGTACACCTTCGCGCTCGACCACGAGGCGCGGCCGTGGCTCGACCACCGGGCGGTCCTGGCGCTCGCCCGGGCCGCCGGTCAACCACCCTGGACCATCCACCAGCTGGTCGCCGACGACCTGGAGCGGACGCCGGTCGAGCTGCTGGACCCGGCCAGCCGGCACGGTATCCCCCTCGATCGCCTGCTGGACTACACCGCTCGCTGGTTCCTCGATCCGGCCGTCTTCGGGC
Organism: Micromonospora sp. NPDC005172; assembly: GCF_040608555.1. Classification (NCBI taxonomy): domain Bacteria; kingdom Bacillati; phylum Actinomycetota; class Actinomycetes; order Micromonosporales; family Micromonosporaceae; genus Micromonospora; species Micromonospora sp. NPDC005172. The sequence continues at coordinate 69,280 of NZ_JBEXIL010000001.1, read as the reverse complement.
TGCTCGACCGGGCGGCGCTTGCCGACGACGACCGGCACGCGGAGTACGCCACGCAGCTCGAGGAGCACCTGGACGCCCGGGGCAGCGCCGTACGGCAGTTCGTGCTGGCCCGCGCGACGCAGGGCCGGTTTGCCGGTCCGCCGGCGGACACCCTGCTGTTCGACGATCCGACGGCCGTGGTGCTGAGCATGGGTCTGCCCCGCGCCTGGGGCACGGGGGACCCGGTCTCACCCGAGACGCTTATCGAGTTCGGCGAGCTCCAGGTGTCGCTGATCGGCCTGATGGACGTCCAGGAGTCGTCCATCAGGTTGGGTGCCGAACTCGGCGTGCCGGCGATGTGGGTGGCCCTGGTCGGCACACGGGTCGGCCGGGTGCCACTGGACGTCGCGGCGCACGCGGCGCGGCTCGGGGTGGTGGACCCGTTGCTGCTCTTCGCGCTGGTCGCCGAACTCGGCGTCGACCCCGCCGTGTTCACCTCGGCCGACGGGCTGCGCGCGCTCAACGATCCGGCGCCCCCGCAGGACCGGTACGCGCCGGTGCACGCCCTGCTGGCGGACCCGGTGACCGGCCCGCGACTCGCCACGGCGTGGACCCGGCCAGGGGCGCGGGTGAACCCGACACCGGGCGGTGGCCGACCACCCCGGCCGTTGATCGAGTCGCTGTGGCAGATCTACCGGACCACCGACCGTGTACCCACCGATCTCCTGCGGGTGGCGGCCAGCGCGTACCTGCACCCGGCGGTGCTCGCCGACATCGCCGCCGACCTGGGGATTGATCCGCGCACGGTGTCGGCGCTGGTGCAGTCCCTGCCGGACCCCCCGCAGCAGGAAACGGCATCCACCGCGCCTCGCGCGCCGCGTGTCGACCGAGCCGCCCGGGTACGCGACGTGGCGGTCCAGTGGGTGGACCGGCTCCAGCGGCGCTGGTCGGTGGCCGAGGACGACATCGCCTCGCTGTTCCACTTCCTCCGGGGTGAGGGGCACACCCTCACGGTCCTCGACGACGGGTCGGCCGCCCAGGTCGCGGACCTGCTGACACAATGGCGGGCGGAGCGCGCCGCCCGGCAGGGACGCCCGGCGATCACCACACCGGCGAACTCGCTCGACCTCGACGAGGTCATCAACTCCGCGGACGCCGGCCCCGGCGTCCGGCCCACCGAGATCGAGGACCCGCCCGGTCTGCTGGACCTGCTGCGGGCCATCCCGGGCGTCGAGGTCACCGACTTCGCCGACACCGCGCAGGCGGACGCGGCGGCGGCGCAGTGGCAGGCGGACGTGGCGGCGCAGTGGCAGGCGGCCGCGGACCGGGCCGACGACTCATCCGAGACCGACACCGAAACCGACACGGACAGCACCGTGGACGCGCTGACGCCCGCGCGCCGATCTCCCACCGAGCCGGGAGCGATCGGCGACCCCGAGACCCCGGGCCGCCCCCGGCTGCCGGCCGGCGATCTCGTCGGGCGGGCGCTGCCCGCTCTGGGTCGTGTCGGTGGCCGGAACCCGGAGCGGCTGCGTCAGTGGGTGGCCGCGGTCGAGCCGGACCGGTCCGGCGACGAGGTGACGCTGAGCGAGACCGACTGCGTGGTGCGGGCGTACGCGGCGTTCGTCGCCCTGCACGGTCGAAGCGCGAACGTGGTCGACAACCGGGCCGCCGCCGCGCCGCAGTCGATGACCGTCCGGGACCTCCAGGATCTGCTGGACGGGTCGTTGACCCGGTTGACGGACTGGCCCGCGCTTGTCGACGGGCTGCGTGGCGCTCCCGGCGCGCTGGCGCTCATCCACCTTCCCGCGAACGATCTGGTGCTCGCGCCGGACGCCGGTCCGGCCCGCGGTCACGTCTTCTGGCTGTGGTCCGACGACCGGACCGGGACGCCGACGCTGCGGGTGATCGACACACAACGCGCAGGCCTGCTCGCCGACGAGGCGTTCGCCGGGACGCCGAGCAGTCGGTGGGAGCGGGCGCTGACCGGGTACGGCGTCCGCGCCCTGATGCTCGACGCGGATGGCCGTCCCCGGCCGCTGCCGACGCCGGACGCTGCCGGCCGGCCGCCGACACAGTCGACGCCCGAGGCGACCGGGCGGCCGTCGACCCAGCCGGTGCCGGACCGGTCCGACCTGGACGCGGTGACCCTGGCGTCGCGCTCGCCCGCCGAGCCGGGCGTGCTGGGCCTCTCCGGTCAACGGCACGGCACCGGTTCGGACGCCGTCGCCGCCGCCCTGACCCTGCCCGGTCGGGCCACCGGCCGTGACCCGGACCGGTTGCGTGAGTGGGTGCGCACCGTCGAGGCGCAACGCCCCCAGACGGTGTTGCAGCACGACGTGGCTCGCGCGTACGGGGCGTTCGTCGCGATGCACGGCCGGGCGGCGAACGTGGTGGACAGCCGCAGGTCCCCGGACGTCGTCCGGCTCACCCTGCCCGAACTCCAGCAGCTGCTCGGCGGCAGGGCGGGTCCCCTCAACGACGTACCGGGCATGCTCGCCGCGTTGCGCGGCGCGCCCGGCGCGATGGCCCTGGTGCACGTGCCCGACCGTGACCGCGTCTTCTGGCTCTGGTCGGACGACACCGGCGACGCCCCGATCGTGCGGGTCGTCGATCCCACCCACCCCGGGCTGTTGGACCGGCCCACGCCCCGGGTCCTCGAGCAGATGCTGCGCACGCCCGGCGTCACCGTCCTGGGGCTCAACGCGGACGGACAGCCCGGCGGCCAGGGCCCGGCCGACACGTTGCCGCCGCCCACGGCTGCGACGCAGGGGCCGACCGTGCCCTGGTATCTCGAGGACGGCGCGCTCGGCCAGTTCACCGTGTTGGCCGCCGGGCGACCGGCGAGCGCCCGCGTCGGCTCCGCCGCGCAGCTCGCGAGGGGCCTCGCGGCCGGCCTGCCCGTCCTCCCCGGCGTGCCGACCCGCCACGCGGAGGCGATCCGGGTCGAGATACGGCGGGAGATCGCCCGGGCGCTGACCGCGCCGGAGCGCGGCACCGGTCCGGCCGACGCCGCCTACGAGCAGTACCTCGAACACTGGGACGAGCGGCTGACCAGCGGCATCCACCTCAGTGTCGGCGACCGCCTGGTGTGGATCCTGCCGGTGCCCAGGGTGGCCCGTCCCGCGCCGCCCGCACCCGAGCAGGACGCCAAGGTCTACAAGGTCAGCTTCGGCTCGACGTCCCGGGGTTGGACCAGAGACAGTGAGCGACCGAGCGGCGGCATCTTCAGCCCGGACACCGCGCTCGGCGGCATCAGCCAGTACCTGACCCGGGTGATCTTCCAACTGCCGGACATCACGTTCGGAAGCAACCGCGAGCACGGCAGCTCCGACGGGCGAAAGGTGCTCGCCGGCCGCCAGATGTTCGTCGCCGACACCACCCCGTTCCAGGCCGGACTGGCCTTCAAGGTGTACGTCGACGGCCGGCTCTGGACCACCACGCGAACCCTGCCCGCGCACGAGAACCTGCTGCTCATCCAGTTCCCCACGCCGTACACCGACCCCGCGAACGGGCAGTACCGCCCGGCCCGCGCCGCCGCTTCCGTCGACGGCTCACGACCCCGCACCTCGTACGCCGACCGGGTGTTCAACGCCCTTGCCACCGAACAGTTGATCACCAGCTGGCACCGGGCCCTGCGGGAGAGCCTCGACGCGGACGCGGCCGCCGACTTCGCCCGACAGGGCGTGGCGCAACTGCTCAACGAGCGGACCGCGCTCAACCGCAACCGACGCCTGCTGCACGGCTCGGACCGCGCCACCGGCCTGCACCACGGCAGCACGACCATGTCGCTGCACCTGATGCTCCAGCCGATGAGCCTGCAGCACCTCGGTGACACGCCGGACGTGGCGGTCCGCGACGACCTCGGCGTCATCGCGGAGTCCGGCACCAGCGCCGACGGCAGCCGGCACGTCGCGGTCGCCGGCGAGGTCGCGTCGTACGGCATCAGTCACATCGCCCGTGCGTTGCCCACGCCGGGTGGGAAGTTGCCCAAGGACAACAGGTTGCAGGGCACTGTCAGCGGTGAGCTGGGCGGCAGCGTCGGCCGCGACGCGGGCGTCGAACTCGGCGAGAGCGTGCTCAACCACACGGTGTTCAAGCGCACCGACGCGCAGACCCGGTACCGCCAGCAGTTCGAGGCGGTCCTGGTGACCCGGCTCAGCTCCGGCGAGGTCCGACCGGTGGTGCTGCTCGGCCTGCCCGGCGAGGTGGCCGTCTGGCAGGACCAGCGCGGCGCGTACGAGCAGGCCCTGCTCGGCGCACCCGCACATGGTCCGATCGTGGCGGTGCCACCGGCGCCTCGGCGTATCGGCCGGCTGGTCAGCGAGGAGGAGATCCGCGACCGCCTCGGGCCGCGCGCCGTCGAGGTTCTCACCGGCGGCCGGGTCGTGGACCCGAAGACCCGCCGGTTGATGCCGAGGGTCGAGACGCCGCAGCTGCGGGGCCGCTACCCGGCGACAGCCGTGCCCGGCGAACCCCTGGCCCTGGCCACCCGGCGCGGCCTGGGCCCGAGCGCGCCCCTGTCGCTGCCCGGTGCCGAGGTGGTGCTCGACACCGCCACCCAAGGGCTGCTCGCCCTGTCGCAGCGCGACGAGCTGCCCGTCGACGTCATCGAGGACCTGGAGATCCACATCGGTCGCGACGCCATGGAGGCGGACCCGAGCCGGTTCCAGACGGGCGACCCGTTCCAGGTGACCATCGGCGGCGTCCCGTACGACGTGCTCGTCATCGCCTACCTGGAGGAGTTGCGCGACACGAGCGCCTATCCGATGGACGTCAACCTGCGCGCCCTGCAGGGCAGCTCGGTGGAGGGCTCGGTCGGCACCTCCCACGGCATGGGCGGTGGCGTCGGCGGTGGTCTGCTCGTCCCGCTGCCGCTCGAGGAGTGGAAACTTCAGCTCGGGCGGGCCGAGCTGCAGGGCGAGTGGGAGTGGTCCCGCTCCGACGCGTACGACGGGGCGGTCAAGCACTACCGGCGCACCGAGACGACGGGGGGCGTGACCGAATTCCGCTATCGGGTGATCTACGAGGTCGTGTTGCGTCAGGGGACGCAGCCACGGGTCACGTACCTCATCGGCGACGACCCGAGAGACCCGAACGATCCGAACAACCCCGACGAGCCGGACGTCACCGCGCTGCGGACCGTGCTGCCCGACGAGCACCGGTTGGACCGGACGGTCACACCACGCGAGCAGGACCTGGCGGGCCGGGTGACCGACGTGACCTTCCGGGAGTGGGACCGGGCCAACCCCATCCCGTACGAGGACGAGTCCGCGGCCGGGGTGTTCCCCTTCCTGCCCGGGCTGCCCGAGGTCGCCGCTCGGGCCGCGCACGCGTACGCGCAGATCAACAACCTGGATCGACGATGGTTCAATGAACCGCTGAACTGGCCGCGGCCGCTGTGGGGCGTGGGCATCGCCAGCCAGGCCGCCGGGCACCTCGCCGAGATGACCGACCGCTACGGCTGGCTCGTCGCGCTGCCCGACGAGGGCGGGCACCACCAGGCGGTACGGGTGCAGATGCGGGCGTTCAACCCCGAGCAGACCCGGCCGCCCTCGGACGTCGAGATCGAGCACTACCAGCAGTTCAGCGCCGGGCACAAGTGGTCGCACGACGCCGGCAGGAGCGCCGGGATCAGCATCTCCACCGGTCCGGTCTTCCCTCTCGGCGGTTCCGGCACGGTCGACGATCCGACCGACCGGGTCGCCCCGTCCGACCCGACCCGCCGGCAGGTTGGCGGCGTCGGCGGTGGTGGCGGACCGTTGCCCGGTGGTGACACCGCGGGCGAGGGCGGTCTCGGTCGCCTCGCCTTCGGTCCGTCCGGTGGCTACCGGTGGTCCCGTGAGGACGGCGTGTCCGACGAGTCCGGTTACATCGACATCACCCGGGCCACCTACGGTGGGCTCACCCAGCACCACCGCAGCGACCTCGTCTTCAAGATCACTGCCGAGCGGTGGGACGGTGAGCAGGGCGAGGTCACGCGGGCCGTCCGCTACCTGCGCGTCAAGCTCGGCAAGGACTTCATCACACCGGACCGGCTCGCGGCGGCCCTCGGGCTGCCCGGCGCCACCACCGTCACGCCGTCCGAGCCGCCGGCCCGCCGCCCGTTCGATCCGGAGCCGGTCCGCGCGTGGTCCCACCCGGAACGGCTCAGCGCCCACGCCGTGCTGCCCGCCGTCACCCGCGCGCTGTCGGTCTGGAAGTTGCTGCCGCGCCGCGCCGACCCGGTCGACCTGCCGCCCACGCTCCTCGTCCGCGCGCTCACCGCCCGGCTGCGGCCCTCCGCCCTCGAAGGACAGTTCGCCACCCTGACCGGCGCGGGACTGCGGGTCTGGCAGCCGATCGTCACCGACGGAAAGATGCGCTTCCTGCTCGTCCAGGTGACCGGCGACCTCCAGGCGCCGACCCAGGACCTGCCTCGCGACGACGTCGCCCTGACCGAACGCAGCGAGGCGGTGACGGCGCACTCGACCGATACCGCCCACTCGGGCACCCTGCACGTGGGCGGTCGGACCCGCGCCCGTGGCGAGATCTCCTCGAAGGCGGACCTGGCCGGCGAGTTCCGGGCCGAGTGGCAGCGCACCACCGGCGTGGGAAGCGGCCTGGCCGACGAGACCAAGGACATCATGCGGCTCGGCATCAAGCAGTCGCACGAGTTCACCCAGCCCATCACCTTCCGGGTCGACATCGGCCTCACCAAGGAACTGCCGGTGCTGATCCAGTTCCTCGCCACCAACAGCGTCAACCTCTACCGCGCCCTGGAAGGGCTGGTCCTGCGCGACGCCGGTTCGTGGAGCCGCTGGTCGGCCGACGCGCCGGTGCTGGGCCGGGCCGGCTGGTGGGAATGGACCACCCCGATCACCGACATCACCGGCAGCGGGCGGCTCGTCGTTCCCGCGTACCTGACGATCGCGGACGTTCCCCCGGCCGCCACCGGCTTGGTGGACGGCAGTTGGGCGCCGGCCGGCCCGTCGCGGGCGGCGGCGCTGCCGGCGGTCCGGGTCGAGCGGGGACCGCATCCGGCGCCGCCAGCCCTCAACGCGACGGTGCTCGCCGATCCCACCTTCACCCCGCAGTCGTTGCGCCCGATCGCCCGCGCCGCCCACGCCTGGGCCAAGCTGGTCACCGAACCGCTGCGGACCTGGCCGGATGTCCTCGACGAGGACAATCCGCCCCGGATCGCCCGCAAGGGCCACCTCAGCTCCCTGGAACGCACCGTGGCCCACCACACCTCGGACCGCCAGCTCAACCGTCGCTTCGATGAACTGCTCGAACACCGCTACCAGGTAGGCGACACCGGCATCCGACTCGGTCTGGACCTCCGAGGCTCGTCGTTCAACGTGGACCTCGCCCCGGACGGCACCGTGCGGCCCCGCGGGTTCGCCCACAAGGGCCGCAACTACCGGCAGCGGGACACCAGACCCAGCTACGAGGTCTCCCAGAGCACCAGCTCGTCGGTGGGCGGCGGAGCGACGCTGCGGGGGACCACCGGCAACATCCGCACCGGCCCGGGCGGCTCCGGGTACGGCGGCTTCGGCGGTGGCCGCGGATACGAGGGCGAGACCAGCAACGTCGGCGAACGCAACAGCGAACGACGAGCCCAGTACCACCTCATGCGCTACGACGCGACCCTGGTGATCTATCCCCCGGGCGATCGGAACCATCGGCTGCTGATCGACCGGGACGGGGGGCTGTTCGCGGTGACGACCGTGCGGCCGGACACCACGTACCAGCCGCCGGCCCGGTTCGCGCCGACAGTCGTCGACCCCGTGCAGGGCATGGAGCTGGGCAGCCGCATCGACACCACGCTTAGGGCCCCGTTGGCGGCGCCGTCGCCGGCCAGGATGGACGAGCCGGCGTTCCGGCGAACGGTCGACGAGGTCGCCGAAGCCGGTAACGCGGCGTTCGTCCGCACCGGTCTGCTGTCGCTCGCCGAGTGCCTCGCGCTGGCCGAGCGGATGGTCACCCGGCTCTACCCGTCGGCCACGCCGGAGCTGCACGCCCTGCGTCCGAGTCGCACACGGGAGGCCGACGCCGCGACGTCCTGGCTGACCGGCCAGACCGACTGGACGCCCGTGACGAGTTGGCAGACGGTCGAGGCGGATCTGCGGGACCGGCCCGGCACGACGGCCGTCGTGCTGCTGCAACGACCGAACCAGACCGTGCACCACATGTTCCTCGCACACACCCTGGCGAGCGGCCAGGTGCTCTGGGCCGATCCGGGCCGCCCACCGGGTGAGCGGGTCTTCACGCATCCCGGGACGTTCGCGGACGCCCGGTTCGAGTCGGCCGTGGCCGCCCGGGCCCTCGTCATCGGCGCGGATGCCACCGTCGCGCCCGGTCGGACCATCCCGGAATCGGCCTCGACCGCGCGTGCCCTGGTGGACGCGCCGCTCGGCCACGACGTGCGGGGCGCCGTCCCCACCCGGGGGACCGCGCGTCCCCCGGCCGCGCCTGCGCCCTCTTCGGTCGCTCCGGCGCCCTCCTCGGTGGGCGACGGGTCACCGGGGCCGAGCGGTGACGCACCCGTGGCGCGGCCACAACCGGTCAGCGAACCCGAGCCACCCGCGCGCACGGTCGTCGACGTCGCGGCCGTACGGGCGACCCTGCGAAACCGGGCGGTTGCCGGTGACGATCCCATCCCGTACCGGACGGGTCATGTCCTGACCGGCGCGGACGCCGCCGGTCTCACGCTGACCCTGCGCACGGACGGCCCGGTGGACCTGGCCGCACTCTCCGGGCGGCTTGCCGACCCGAGCACGGTGACCATCGGGCCGGACGGCCACGGCGTGACCCTGCGCCTGTCCGACACCCGTGACACCTGGGCGGACCTGCGGGCCGTGGCCCGCCACGTCCGGTCCTCCGGTGCGCGGATCCTCTCGGGCACGGTCGACGCCCTGCTCGGTCCGGGCCAGCACAGCGCGCTCGCCGCGCTCGTGTCCGCCCACCACGCGGCCCTCGCCCGGATCGTCGGTGTCACCGAGACGACCGCCGGCGCGCTGCGCGCCGCGATCACCCGGACGGACCTCAACCTCGGCATCCTGCAGGCCCAGATCCGGCTGGTGCACGCGTTACGGGGAGCCGGTGCGGCGGACGCGCCGGCCTGGCTGGGCAACCACCACTACTGGTGGCACGACGACGAGCCGGCGGCCGTGTCGCACGAGGTACGCCGCCTGCTCGACGCCGTGGCCGCCGTCCTGCCCGACGATCCCGCGGATCTGGTCGCCCTCGCCCTGCTCGCCGACGACGTGAACCACGGACCGGCCGATCCCGTTGGTCAGTCATGACGATCCGCATGATCTCGGCCGACGGTGGCCGGCACGTGGTGGCGGAGCATCCCGCGGATCTGCTCGCCGCGTTGATCGACGGATACGCCCGCCTGCCGGCGCGGCACCGCCGCGCCGCGCGGGTCGCCCACGCACAGCGTTCCCTCACCCGCATCCGGCAGAGGCTGGTCGCCGGGTTCGGCGCGGAAGCCGTGCCGCCGGCGGTCCTCGTCGACGGGCAGCACCACGCCTCGTCGCGCGACGACGCCACGGTGATCTGGTTGGACACCGACGACGAGGAACGCTACCTACGGTCGCTGGCCGCCGTCGGGGAGATCTTCCTGACGGTGGGGGAGGGGCATCCGCGAGGGATGTCCCCCGACTTCACGGGGGCGAGCGGTGACGACGACCCGACCGCCCCCGTGCGCTGATAGGAACCGGGCATGGGGAGACGGCGTACGGCGGTGGGACGGCCGGCGGAGTGGGACGCCCTCGCCACGGCCGCACGCGAGGCCGGCGACGGCGGACGGTTCGCGCTGGTCCGTGGCGTCGCGGGTAGCGGGCGGACGGCAGTGCTGAGCGCCGCCGCCGACGCCTGGCGGTCCGCGGGCGTCGCGGTGCTGCGGTTGCCTCCGGCCGATCCGGCGGACACCCGCGTGAGCGGGTTCGAGTCGCTGCTCGACGCCGTGCGGGAACACTACGAGTCGCTGGCCGAGCCGGCCCTGGCGGCACCGGTGGCCGCCCTCGGCGCGCTGTGCGCGTCGTCGGTGGACCCGTCGCCGGGCCGGTCCGCCGTGCTGGCCCGGGAGACCGGCGCGCTCTTCTCCCTGATCGGCCGTCGCGGCCCGACCGTCCTGCTCGCCGACGATGCCGGCAACCATCCGGCCCGGGTCCTCCCGCTCGGCGCCGCCACCCGTCCGGGAGTCCTCGTCGTCGCCACCACCGAGCCGGACGCCCCGGCCGCCGGCCGACTCGACGCGGTGGCCGACGTGGTCGTCGACCTCCCACCGCTGCCCGCCCCGGCGGTACGCGAGCTGCTCGGTCGCCGGTACCGGACACCTGTCGACGACGCGTTCGCCTCGGCCCTGGCCGATGCGCTCGGTCCGCTGGCCGGGCATCCGGCGACCGTCGTGGCGACCGTCGACGCGTTACGCCACGACGGTCGGCTCACCGAGGCCGGCGGACACCTCTGCCTGCGCGACCCGTACGCGCCGATCCCCCTTCCGCCCGGCCACCCGCTGACCGTCCGCCTGCACGCGTACGGCGCCGACGCCGTACGTCTGGCCACGATGGCGTCGGTGGCCCGGTTCGGCATCGCCGACCTGCCACTGTTCGCCACGGCCACGCTCGGCGACCCCGACGGTCACGGCGCGATCCTCGACGACCTGGTGGAGGCCGGTGTGCTGGTCGCCGACCGGTCCGGCGGCATCCGGCCGCAGAGCCCCGCGCTGGCCGCCCGCCTCGTCCACGACGCCGGACCACGGGCGGTCGCCCGTCTGCACCGGGCGTGTGCCGCCGCACTGTTCCGCCGCACGGGCGCGGGTGACCGGGCGGACCGGGCCACGCTCGCCGACCACGTCACCTCGGCCGGTGCGGCCGTTCCGCCCGACCGGCGTACCGCGGTCACGCTGCTGTCCACCGCGGCTCGGGCGACCGAGCGGGAACCGGACCGCGCGGCGCACTGGTTGAGCGCCGCGCTGCGGCACTGCGACGGCGACGACTCGGCCGGCGACATCCAGGCGCGACTGCTCCGACTGCTGGTGCGGACCGGTCAGTTCACGCGGCTCACCGCCGAGGTCGAGCGGATCGCCGCCCTCGGCGTCCCCACCGTGGGCCACGCCGACCTGGCCGCCGCCGCACTGCTCGCCACCCTGCACACCGGTCGGCCGCTGTCACGGCAGGTACGGACGGCCCTGGCCGGGACGGACGCGCTGGTGGCGTTCGGCGACGCGTGGCCGGCCGGTACGCCGATCCCGGTCACCGGCGCACCGGGCGGGGACGCGTCCCTGCTGACGGCGGACGAGTTCGCCACGGTCCGGCGTGCGCTCACCGTCGGCGCGGGGGACGACCCGCTGGTACGCGCCGGCAGCCTCGGCGACCTTGCCCTGGTGCTGCGCCTGGTGGTCGGCGACAGCCGGTACGGCGTACCGGTCGACGGTCCGCTCGCGGCCTACCACCGGCTGCACGAGCACCGCGCTCGCGGCGACCTCACCGGCGTGCTCTCCGCCGCCCGGGAGGCGAACGTCACCGACCTGCCGGACCGGCTCGTGCCCCGACTGGCCCGGCTGTGGGCCGCCGAGGCGTTGGCGCTGCGCGGGCAGAGCGAGGCAGCCGCCGAGTGGCTGCGGTCGGTGCCGGCCGAGCCGCCGTACGCCGCCCTGCGCTGGTGGGTCTCCAACGGTCCCGGGTGGGCGCCACGCGACGCGGCGGACGTACGGGAGCGGCTCGCCGCCGGCTGGCGGACCCACGAGGCGCACCTGTCGTACGGCAGCGTGCTCGGCGTCGAGCAGCTGCTCGTCCGGATCGCGGAGCTCGGTGCCCGGTACGCCCCCGCCACGGCGGGCCTCCGGCTGCCGGCACCACACACGACGGATGGCCCACGGCTCACCACCGAGGCTCAATCGTTGATCCACGCCCTCGTCGAGCGGGACGCCCCGGCAGCCGAGCGGAGCGTCGAGCAGACCCGCACGCGCGGCCACCGCCTCGACCTGTGGCACGCCACCCTGGCGCTCGGCCACACCGCCGAGGACGCCGGACCGTGGCTACGCCAGGCGTACGAGGTGGCCCGGACGCTGGACGCGGCGCCGGCACGGACGGTGGTCGCCACCGCGATGCGCCGACGGGGCGTGGCGCCGCCGCAGACCCGGGGCGCCCGACCCGTGTTCAGCGCGACCGAGCTACAGATCATCGAGCTGCTGCGCAGCGGGCGCACGAACCGGCAGATCGCCGCTCGCCTGCGCCTCAGCGAGAAGACCGTCGAGAACCACCTGACCCGACTGTTCGCCCGCACCGGCCTGCGTTCGCGCGTGGAGTTGGCCGCGGCGAGCCTGGACAGGGACGTTCTCGGTGCGGTGTCCTGACCGGCCGACGCGGAGGTACCACCCGGCGTGAGAAGCAAGAGGATCCTCGTCTCCCGGACCGCCGGCGGGGCCAGCCGCAGCATCCGCGAGGCGTTGCAGAAGGCCGAGCCGGGTGCGCTCATCATGGTGGCGCCGGGCCACTACCCGGAGAACCTGGTGCTGGACAAGGTGGTCACGGTGACCGCCGAGGAAGGGCCGGGCACCGTCAAGATCACCGCTGCCAGCGGCCCCGCCGTCGTGTTGACCGCCGAGTCGGCGGCACTCAACGCGCTGACGATCGAGGCGCTCGACGCGGACAGCCCCGCCGTCGCCTTCGAGGCCGGCCAGCTCGGGGTCACCGAGTGCGAGCTGTCCGCGGGGTCCTGGGCGACCGTCTTCGTCCTCGGCCGAGCCTCGCTCACCATGCGCGGCAGCCGCGTCACCAACCAGACCGGCGCCGGGGTGGTGGTCACCGCCGCGACCGGCACGGTCCTCGACGACTGCCGGCTCGTCCAACTGGGCACCTCCGGCGTGGTCGTCGGTGAGAGCGGTGTGCTGCGCATGCGGGCCAGCACCGTGCAGGGCGCGGGCGGCAACGGGGTGTGCCTCAACGGGCGCGCGTCCCTCGACCTGGAGGACTGCGAGATCATCGCCGCCGGTAAACCGGCCCTCGCCGTGGAGCAGCAGGCCGCAGCGGTGATCCGGCGGCTGACCGTCACCGGCGGCGACGGCATCGGCGCGTACCTGGCCACCACCGGCGCGGTGTCCATCGAGGACAGTGTCATCACCGGCAACGGTCACGACGGCGTGTTCGTCAGCGGCCGGTGCGCCCCACGGCTGACGCGACTGGCGGTGCGTTCCCCCGGTCGGCACGGCCTCCGCTTCGTCGGACAGGCCGCGGGTGTCGTCGAGCGGTGCGCGGTCGTCGGGGCGGGCGCCACGGCGGTCAGCGTGGACGAACGCTCCACACCCGAGTTCGGGGATCTGGAGATCGACGGCGGCGGCGACTCGGCGGTACGCATCGACGGCGGCGCGGACCCTTTCTTCCGCCGCCTCCAGGTGTCCGGCTGCCCCGGTACGGCCATCGTGGTCACCGGCGCCGCGCGCGGCACCCTGGAGAACGTCAGCGTGGACCGACCGGGCGGCCACGGTCTGGCCGTCGAGGGTGGGGCACGTACCACCGTCAGCGGACTCAGCCTCCGTGGCGCCACGGCTGCCGGTCTGCGGGTGGCCGGGGCCACGCTCACCTGCACCGACGCCGACATCGCGGGGTCCGGCGGCCCCGGGGTGGAGGCCGCCGCCGGTGCCGAGCTGTCCCTGACCCGGTGCCGCGTGCACGACGGCCGGGCCGACGGGTGTGCGGTGGCCGCCGACGCGTCCGGCGTCCTGGCGGAGTCGGAGTTCCACGGCAACGCGGGCAACGGGGTCACCGTCGCCACCACCGAGCCGCTGCGCCTGACCGGCTGCGCCGCGCACGACAACCGCGGCTCCGGGCTGCGCCAACTGGTGCCGGGCGACGTGACGGTGGACGGGTTCAGCAGCGCCCGCAACGGCGCGCCGGACGCGTACGGCACGACCGCTGCCGCCACCGCCAACGCGTACGCCGAGACGGCCCCGGCGGACCGCGCCGAGATCCGCCGCGCCGGCGACCCGCTGGCCGAACTGCACGACCTGGTCGGCCTGCAGAGCGTCAAGCACGAGGTGTCCTCGCTGGTCAACCTCAACAAGATGTCGCAACGTCGCAGGGAGGCCGGACTCAGCGCCCCGCCGATGGCCCGGCATCTCGTCTTCGCGGGGCCACCCGGCACCGGCAAGACCACCGTCGCGCGGCTCTACGGCGCGATCCTGGCCGACCTCCGTGTCCTGCGCTCCGGTCACCTCGTCGAGGTGGCCCGCGCCGACCTCGTCGCCCAGATCATCGGCGGCACCGCGATCAAGACCACCGAGGCGTTCAACCGTGCGCTGGGCGGCGTCCTGTTCATCGACGAGGCGTACACGCTCAGCACCGGGCGGGGCGGCACCGGCCCCGACTTCGGTCGGGAGGCGATCGACACGCTGGTCAAGCTGATGGAGGACCACCGCGAGGACATCGTGGTGATCGCCGCCGGCTACTCCGCCGAGATGCAGCGCTTCCTCGACACCAACCCGGGCCTCGAATCGCGGTTCAGCCGGACCATCGAGTTCCTCAGCTACAGCGCCGCCGAGCTGGTGACGATCGTCGAGGAGCAGTGCCGCCGGCACGACTACCACCTGGACACCGAGGCGGCCGAGCTGCTCCTGACACACTTCGAGACGATCCCCAGGACCGGAACGTTCGGCAACGGCCGCACCGCCCGCAAGGTCTTCGAACGGATGGCCGACCGGCAGGCGTCCCGTCTCGCCGCGTCCGACCGGCTCACCGACGCCGACATGCGCCTGCTCACCGCCGCCGACTTCGCCGGTGACGCGTGACGGGCGTTGACCTGCTCGGCGGGCCGGCGCTCACCGTGGTCACCGGGCCGCCCGGCGTCGGTCGTACCCATGCGGTGCGGGCGGCCGCCGACGCCGCCGCGCGGAACGGCGCGCCGGTGCTGGCGCTGCGCCTGGCACCGCAGGACCGCGACGAGCCGTGGTACCTGGCCGGACGCATCCTCGCCGCGCTCAGCCCGGCCCGTCCGTCCGGCCGCGCGGCCGAGCCACCGGCGACCGCCCTCGCCGGCGTCCTGCGCCGACGGCCCGGCCTGCTCCTCGTCCTCGACGACGCCCAGTGGGCCGACACGGAGTCGGCGGAGGCGATCGGTGACGTGCTGGACGACCCCGCAGGCCCGCCCGTGCGGTGCGTGGCGGCCCTCTGTACCGGTGGCGGCCTGGCCGTTCCGCGCCCGCGCCCCGGCCTGCGCGCCCGCATCGTGCCGCTGCGCCCACGACGCGCGGCCGAGGCCGACGCGCTCGCCGCCCGGCTGCTCCGC
The DNA here is from genome assembly GCF_040608555.1 of Micromonospora sp. NPDC005172. NCBI lineage: Bacteria > Bacillati > Actinomycetota > Actinomycetes > Micromonosporales > Micromonosporaceae > Micromonospora > Micromonospora sp. NPDC005172. Next base: position 54,028 of record NZ_JBEXIL010000001.1, on the reverse strand, counting down.
GCCACCCCGCACGAGGACCTGGCCGCCGCGCTGCGCCGCTACGGCGCCGGCGTGCCCGCCGCGATCGACGCGGTCGTCACCGGGTACCGCGACGGCGGGCAGCTCGTCGTGGCCGACGGCCGCGTCGGCCTCCGCGACCCGGCAGCGGTCCCGGTCATCCCGCGCGGTCACCAACTGCTGCGGCCGGTACGTCGGCTCGACCGTTCGACGCGAGCGGTGGCGCGTGCCCTCGCCGTGCTGCAACCGTTCGGCCCGGCGGCGCCCGCCCTCATCGGACAGGCCCTCGGACTGACCCCGGTCGAGGTGGACCGGCAGCTCGCCGTGGCGCGTACCGAGGGGGTCACCCGGGCTCGGCCGGGCGGTTGGACGGTCACCCCGCCGGCCCTGGCGCTGGCCCTCGCGGCCGACCTCGGTCCGTACGAGCGACACCGCACCGCCCAGGTCGCATCCGCGGCGCTCGGGCGCGACACGAACGCGTACGACCTGCCCGATCTTCTCGTCGAAGCCGGCACGTCGGTCGACCCCGAGCGGGCTCTCGTCCGCGTGCACGCCGGTGGCCGAACCGTCCGACCGTCCCTGGCCGACCGCTGCCTCCTGGACTTCCGCGCTGGTCGCTGGGCCGCAGCCCTCGACGGGGCGGTGCTCGCCGAGGCGGCCGGGCAGCCCGGAACAGGCGTACCGGTCGCCCGGGTGGCCGCCGAGGTGCTGCTCGCCCAGGGCCGGCCGGCGCGGGCCCGAGCCCTGCTGGACGCCGCCGCCGACCAGCCACCGCACCTGCTGGCACCGGTACGCGCCGACCTGCACCGGGCTCTCGGTGACCCGGCGGCGGCCGCAGGGGCGGTACGGGACGCCCTGGAGCTGTCGTCCGGCGGCGAGCTGTGGGTGCTCGCCGCCGAACTGGCGACCGATCACGGCGACCACGCCACCGCACGCGCGGCGCGAGCGGTGCCGCTGCCCGCGTACCCGGCGGCCGTCGTCCGCCTGATCGTCGACGGGGACGCCGACGCGGCGGCCGAGGCGGTGGAGTGGACGCGGCGACAGGAACGACCGTACGAGCTGGCCCGCACCCTGGAACGCGCGGTGCGTTGGGCGGGCGCCGACCCGGGCCTGCTCGCCGAGGCGTACGACGTCCTCGGCGCACTCGGGGCGCTGCTCCACCGGTCCCGCCTGCGGCAGTTCGCCCGGCACCGGGGCGCCCCGGTCGCCGGTCGCGCCGAGACCGTCGCCGAGGGCGACCTGCTGCTCGCCGTCCTCGTGGCCGAGGGACTGTCCAACCGGGAGTTGGCCGCGGCGACGCAGAGCAGCGAGAAGAGCGTCGAGGGCCGGCTGAGCCGCCTGTTCGCGCGGACGGGCTACCGCTCCCGCGTCGAGCTGGCCACCGCCGTGCTGGCCGGGACGTTCCCCGGGCAGCCCGACGCGGTCAGCGCCGTTCCGGGGCGATGAGGCTGGACAGCGGCAGCTCGATGCCCTTGGCCCGGGGACGCCAGCGGTCGTTCTCCGCGTGCAGCACCTGGTCCACAGTCGTCCGCTCGTAGTACCGGCTGGGCAGCAGCATCGTCACCCCGTCCGCCACCAGCTCCGGCAGTCGTGACCGCACCGAGGTCAGACCCGCCAACACGGCGGCGCTGGCCAGCACGTCCACCGCCCGGTTCGGCGCGACCCGTAACCGGACCAGCCGGTGCCCGGCCCGGACTCCGGGACGCCGCGCCAGCAGCACCAGGAGGTCGTCGTTCGTACCGCTGGGGTCGGGCCGGTCCGGCACCACCGCCCACATCCGCCCACCGCGCGGCGCGAAGACCACCTCGTTCGGCAGGCCGTCGGCACCGTGCCGGGCACCGGTGCAGCGCAGCGTCAGCGGATTGGCCGGCAGCTCGACCGGATCGCGCGGCTGCCCGGCCTCGTCCACCCGGAAGCCCTGTTCGAGGCGAGCCAGGTCCAACCAGCCCGCCGGCAGCAGGAACGTCCCGTCGCTCGCCTGGTGGCGCAGGTCGGCGGGCAGGTCGACTCCGGCCCCGCCCAGGTGCACCGCTCCACCCGCCTCGACCCGCAGCGCCAGCAGATGCTGGTGCGGACCCGACCGGGCCAGCCCGTCGCCGGCAAGATGGCCGACGAGATGGAGGTTCGCCGACGGCACCCCCTCGACCGCGACGCGCTGTGCCGGCCACGGCGACGACAGCCACAGACGTACCGGCGTCGCGTTGACCTCCGGTCGTTCCGGCAGCCAGCGGACGCCGTGCGGCCGCCGGCCCCGGGCGGACACTGTCAGCGACGGCCGTGGGCTCGGCGACGGCAGCGGACCGGCGGTCGCCGGAGCCGTCGCGGCCGGCTCCGCCACGCCGCCGCGGGCGGGCGACAGCTTCGGGACCTGCCGACGCAGGGAGACCAGCCAGCCGTCGTCGTTGCGCCACCGGCTGTCGTCCGGGTCCGGGCCGGTGGAGGCCGCGCGCTGCCAGCGCGCGGGCAGCCGCTGGTCGTCGACGGCCCGCGGCAGTCCCTCCTGTACGGACACCACAGCGCCGGGCGCGAGCGACCACACCTGGACGCCCAGTTCCTCCTCCAGCACCCGCAGGTGCTCGTGCAGACCGTCCGCCCGCTCCGGGGGGACCGGGGTGAGCACCGTCAGATCGCCGCCGTCCCAGCCGGCCATCTCCAACAGCCGGCGCAGTTGGGCGGTGCCGGTGGCCAGGACGCCGCCGTCCCCGTGGCGCAGCCCCAGCCGGCCGTCCTCCAGGATCGTCAGGTCGACGAGCGTCATGCCCGGCTCGGCGTTCAACCCCCGGTACCGGTCGCGTGTCGCCGCCTCGCGCTGTCGCGACGTGCTCATCAACGCCACCGCGCCGGCCGAGGCCGTCGTGACGCCGCGCGCCGGCGTGAGCCGCCCGTCCAGGTCGGTGTCGAACACCGGCCCACCCGTGGCGTACGGGGGACGGGCCGGCCGCCAGGGCACCGCCTGTCCGGACCGGTCCCGCGCGGCCAGGTCGCGGCAGCCCTTGAGCAACACCGCCTCGGCGCCGACCGGAGGGGTCCACACTGTCGCGCCGGTCGCCTCGGCCAAGGCCTGCACCTGGGCGTCGAGCAGGCGCTGCTCCGCCTCGTCCGCCGGCCAGCGCAGCCACAGCCGCAGGTCACCACCGTGCAGGGGGATCGACGACAGTGCGGCGGCCACCTCGTCGGCCCCGTGCACCCCGCTGCGTCCCCGATAGGTGGACAGCACGAATCCGCCGCCACGGGTGGCGAGGGCAACCGTCGCCAGATCGGGGTGCGCCGCCCCCAGCCGGGCCGCCGCCGCCCGTCGTACGACGTAGCTCTCCCGGTCGGCGAACTCCAGACCGTTCGGCAGGGGCAGGGTGACGAGCCCGCCGCGTTGCAGGACGAGGCCACCCGCCAGGTCGTACCAGCCCGGCAACGACGTACGCATCGACGCCGGCTGCACCAGCACCCAGTCGACCACCTCGCCGCTGGCACGGTTCACCGGTACCGCCTCTGTCCGGCCCCCGGCCGCGGCCACCGGCTGGACCGTCGCCCCGGTCGGGGTCACCAGCACATCACTGCCCAGGGCGTCCGCGAGCCGGCCGAACAACGCCGCCTGCCGAGCGCCGTCGTCCATCAGCACCCGCAGGTCCCGTTCCCCGGCGCCGGCCTCGCGGGCGAGATCGGCCAGGGCGTCGACGCCCAGCGCGGTCACCGGATCCTGCGGCGTGGCCAGCCCGCCCTCGTCGCAGCGGACCAGCGCCAGATCGGCGAGGCCGGGAACGGGCGACGGGCGATCGTCCGGGTCCCGCGTCACCGCGTCCGCCACCGGTTGCGGGGCCTGTCGCATCATGTCGCCAGCCCTTCAGCCATCGCGCGCACGGACCATCGGGCCGCCGGGGCCGCACCGATCACCACCGGGACGGTACGGTGCCCGACGGGCGTCAGCGAGCGGCGCTCCCGCCACAGAGCTTCCACGGACGTCGCCGGGCAGAACACCACACGCAGCGGTGCCGGGTCCAGTCGCGCCAGCTCGTCCAGGGACGTGAGGCGGCGGGCCCGCTCCGGCAGTGGCTCCGCGCCGAGCGCGTCACCGATCACCACGACGTCGACGGCCGGCGCGAGCTGGGTGAGCAGCCGTGCGCCCAGCCGCCGGCTCGCGTCCGGATCGCCGCCGAGGGTGAGGACGTCCGGGGCGGCCGCCAGGTCGACCCAGAGGCGGCGTCCGTCGCGTTCGCCGAGCACGACGGGGATGCTCGACGGCGGTGGGTTCCAGCCGTCCTCGAGCCATCCGTAGGCCGAGCCCCAGCGTGCCGGCCGTGCGCCGACCAGCCGGACGGTCGTGGTGGCCGTGCCGGTGTCCAGGTCGGCGACCAGGGGTGGGAACCAGCCGGGCATGGTCGCCGCGAGCGATCCGATGCCGGCCACCCGTTGCAGGTCACCGGCGGGCAGCACGATGGCACGTCGCAGTCCCTCGACCACCGGCGCGGGCGTCTGCGGGTCCGCGGCCTGACCGACGCCGATCGGCGGGGGTTCGTCGGGCGGGGCGGACGGTCCGACCGGGACGAGCGGGGCGTCGTCCGCCGGCTGCCGGGGCTCGGGCACTGGCGTCGGGCGGGCCGCGGCGATCGGGGGGGACACGCGCGTCGGCGACGTGGTGGGCGTGAGTGGTGTGACCGGTTGCGGTGCGACGGTCGGGGCCGGGCTGAGCGGTCGCGGCGCGACGAGCCGCGCCGTGGCGGTCGGTGACGGCGCCGACGTCGGCTCCGGCGGCCCGATCCGCTGCGGCCCGGGCCGCTCCGCCGCGACAGGCAGTGGCTCTGCGGGCAGTGGCTCTGCGGGCATCGGCTCGGTGAGCTGTGGCTGGGCGGGCAGTGGCTCGGTGGGCACCGGCTCGGCCGTCCGTGGCTCGGGGGCTTCCGGCTTCTCCGCCGGTGGCTCGGCGTCGCCTGGCACGGTGGCACGCGGCTCGGCCGCGCGCGACTCCGCAGGAGACGGCTCGATGGTCTGCGGCGGGGCGGCCGATGGCTTTGCGGTCGATGGCTCTGCGGTCGATGGCTCGGCGGCCGGTGCGGCGGACAGTGGTGGCCGACGGGGTTCGGTCGTGGAGGCCGGCGGTGTGGCGGATGTCGGAACAGCACAGGAGGTCGGGTCGGACATCCTCGGGACGAGCGGTGCACCGGGACCGTCGACGGGCGCGGGCGCGGGCCGGGTCGCGGCGGGTGGCCGTGCGTCCTGGTCGGGCGGCGGTGCGGTGGAGGCCACGGGCGCGGCCGAGGGGCGGGTGGTGACCGGCGGCGCGGCGGCCGACTCCATGGTGGACGCGCGGGGCACGGAGACGACGCCGACGGCGGCGGGGGTGTCGGTGCTCGTGCGCGCGGTGCGGTCGCGGCGTCCACCGATGGCCCGGCGGGACGGGCCGGCCGACGTCGGTGCGCCGCGGGTGCGCAGGACCAGCAGCGGTACGGCCAGGGCCGCCAGCAGCAGGGCGGTCAGGGTGACCAGCAGGATGGGGGACATCCCGCCCTCGTCGGTACGCGGCCCGGCGTCGGCGGACGAGTCCGGGGCCGCGGGGGACGGCGGGGTGGACGCCGGCGCGACGGACGGCAGCGGTCCGGTCCGGACACCGGGGCCGCGCGCGTCGGCCGGCAGCAGCAGGATCCAGCCAGGTTCGAGGACCGTCGGGTCGTCCATCACGCGACCGTCCGGCTGCGCCCGCCCCCGGTTGAGCTCGAAGATCTCGCGGTAGCGCTTGCCGTCCCCGAGGGTCTGTGCGGCGATCGCGAAGAGGAACTCACGCCGGCCGTCGACCGGATCGCCGACCACGTAGAACTTGTCGGCCGTGGCCGTGGGTGCCGGCGCCGCGTGTGCCTCCCGGGTCGGCCCCCAGGTCAGGAGCAGCCCGATCACCACCGCGGCCAGGACCGCGAACACTTTGCCGCGATCCGTGGCGCGGATCGTGAACAGCGGAGCCACGCACTTCGTTCCCATGGTGAACTCCTGAGTGTGGAGGCATTATGAGCGGAATTACACCGTATTCGTTGGGCGAGGGCAACGTCGCTGACCGATGCCGTGCCGCCGTCCTGGAAATCGGTGAACAGGTCGATCGGCTGCGTGTCCATCTTGGTCGGCTCGACCCCGAGCGGCTGCGCATGTCCCCCCTACGGTTCCAGGCACTGCTCGTCGGGTTCGACATCTACGCTCGGATGCTCGACGACGCGCTGAACGACCTCGTCGCCGAGCTGCGTCCGCCCGCCGAGCTGCGTCCGCCCGCCGAGTTGCGCCCGCCCGCCGCGCCCGGGCGTCGCGACCTCGAGATGGTCGCGGGGGAGAACCAATGACCGACACACCGTACGAGGTGGACCCCGGCTCCGCCATCGGTGAGCTGGCGGCGGATCTCGTCAACCGGTTGGCCATGCTGCGGCAGCTCGTGGAGCCCGCCACGGCGGCAGCCCCGGCGTCCGGCCTGGTCGCGTTGCCCCCGGCGCACGAGTGCGCGATAGCGGTGGACGGTCTGCTGGGGCGTACCGGCATCCTCAGCCTCATCGGCGGCGCCCTGGAGGCGGGCTGGTCCGTCGGCGGCGACGCCGGTTGGGACGCCGGCGACGTGGCGGGACGGGGTGCGTGAGATGTACTGCGAGGACGCCATCATGCGTGCGCAGGTCGGTCTTCTCACCATCGGTCGGGTCGACGACGCCGAACGCTCGGAGGTGGCGCGCCACCTGACGGAGTGTCCGTCGTGCCGGTCCGAGCGGGACGACATCGCCCGGGTCGTCGGCATGCTCGAAGTGCTGCGTTCCGCTCCGGACGACGCTGCGGACGACTCTCCGTACGACCTGCTCGCGCCTCCCGCCGTGGCGCGGCCGCGACCCCGCCCTCCGGCCCAAATCTTCGGTGCCCCCGGCACGCCACCTCCGTGGACCCCTGTGGCGGAGCGTCCGGCGCTTCCGCCCGGGAGTCCGTCGAGGCCGGCTCTCGGACCGGCCGGTCATCCCGCGCGCGTCGCGGTGACAACACCGTGGTTCGATCCGCACCAGCCTCCGAGGTCCCGCCCCGGCGCGTCCGAGCGCCTGGTGCCACGGCCGATCGAGTCCTCCCGCCCGACGCACCGCGTGCCCGCGCCGCAGGACCCCGTGCCCGTGTCGCAGTACCCCGTGCCCGTGTCGTATTGGTCGGCCCTGCCGTACGCGCCCGTCGCCGCGCTCCCGTCCCGCCCGGATGGTTACCTGCCGCCCCGCCCCGCCACCGGCCCCCTCTCCCGGGGCCCGCACTCGCACCGGCGGCCGCGCCGCAGGTCGGCCCGTTTCCCCGTCTCGCTGGTCCTGCTCACCGTGACCCTGACCGCCGGTGCGGTCCTGGCTCCCTGGCCCCCGGCCGACGGGCGGGCCCCGATCGTGGCGACCGCCGCCTCCGGCGACACGGCGCAGGTCGACCTGCGCGCCGTGCTGCGCGGTGGTGGGGACAGTGTTCGCGTCGAGCTGACCGTCGCCGGGCTCGCCCCGGGCACCACCTACCAGGTGTACGCCGGCACGGTGCACGGTGACCTGGAACTGCTCGGCGAGCTGCCCGGTGACGCCGGACCCGCCGACTGGTCGGGCGTGGCGAAGGTACCGGTCGACGATCTCGCCTACCTCAGCGTGTGGGAGGTGGGCGGTCAGGTCGTGGCTGCGGCGAACGTCGTCGAGGACCTGCGACGGGCGGTGTGACGTACGCCACATCGCGGGTTTGAACGGTGTTTGCACAGGTCCCGATCCCCAGTGGACACCAAAGGAGTCGGTAGGGTCCCCTCGTCCGTGAACCCGGCATTCGGCGGCATCGTTATGGTTTCCGTGGATCAGGCCACCGCGCAGGCGGCGTCCGGTGAGTTGTCACAGCCTCCGGCGGATGACGAGGCGTTACGGGTCGCGTATCGGACCCATGGTCCGATCCTGCTCAACTACCTGTCGCGCATGACGATGGGCAACCGTGCCCTGGCGGAGGACATCCTCCAGGAGACACTGGTCCGCGCCTGGAACCATCCGCAGGCGCGGACGGCCGACGGCCAGTGGAGCCGGGGCTGGCTGCTGACCGTGGCCCGGCGTATCGCCATCGACCACATGCGGTCGGTGCAGGGCAGGTCGACCGAGGTCCTCGACGAACGCGTGGCGGAACGTCAGGTGGCCGACGACGACTTCGAGCGGTTGCTCAACGCGCGGACCGTGCGGGAGGCGGTGGCATCGCTGCCGGAGCGGCTGCGCGGGACCCTGATCGAGATCTACTTCCGGGAGAGTTCGGTCGCCGAGGCGGCCCGTAACCTGTCCGTTCCCGAGGGGACGGTCAAGTCCCGGACCTTCTACGCGCTGCGGGCGCTGCACGAGGAACTGGTGAAACGTGACTTCGCGCTCTAGGGGGTTCCGGTGACGGTCCGATCGATCCGCCGGTGGGCGACGGCCGCGCTGGTGGCCGCGCTGCTCGCCGTGCTGGCACCGGGCTCCGCGGCGGCGGCCGACGAGTACGTCCTCTATGCCACGGTCACGGCGGGCGGCGCGAACAAGGCGACGACCCTGACCGACATCGCCCAGCGCTACCTGGGCGACGCCGAGCGCGCGCAGGAGTTGTTCAACCTCAACAGCGGCCGCCAGCAGCCGGACGGCGCCGCGCTGACCGACCCGAACCGGCTGACCGCCGGGTGGTACATCGTGCTGCCCTGGGACGCCGTCGGGCCCGGTGTCCAGTACGGCGTCCTGCCGACCCGTCCACCGGCGGCGTCTCCCGCTCCGGCGTCGTCGTCCGCCCCCGGCGGTCCGGGAAGCCCACCGGTGGGCCCGGGCGCGGCCGGGCCGGCGCCGACGTCGCGTCCGGGAGGCAGGTGTGTGGCCGCCGCTGTCGCCAGCGACCCGTCCAACTGGGCCTCCACCAGGTTGGCGGCGAGCCGTGTCTGGCCCCGCACGAAGGGCGCCGGCCAGTTGGTGGCGGTCGTGGACTCCGGTGTGGACGGTCGCCTGCCCCAGTTGGCCGGCCGGGTCGCCCAGGGAGCGGACCTGGTCACCGGCGGCGGGCGCGGTGATGCCGACTGCCTGGGCACCGGCACCGCGATGGCAGGTCTGATCGCGGCGGCGGCCCCGGCCGGTGGCGGTTTCGCCGGCGTCGCGCCGGAGGCGGTCGTGCTACCGGTCCGGATCGCCACCGACGGCAAGCCGGTGGGTCCGGCCGACCAGGCCGCTGCCATCGAGGTCGCCGCCTCCGCCGGCGCCACCGTGATCGCCCTCGGCGACCATGTCCTGGTCACCGACGAGAAGGTACGACAGGCGATCGACCAGGCGCTCTCGCGGGACATCGTGGTCGTCGCGAGCGCTCCGGCCGGCGCCGAGAACGCCGGCGCTGCGGCCCTGCTGCCGGAGTACCTGCTCTCGGTTGGTGGGGTGAGCGCCGACGGCAAGGCGGCCGAGGAGTACGCCACCGACACCGTCGACGTCGTCGCCCCGGGCGTCAACATCTCCAGCATCGGCATCACCGGCACCAACGGGTTCGTCGGTAGCGGCACGCGGTACGCGGTGGCACTGGTCGCCGGTGAGGCGGCGCTGGTCCGGGCCGCCCATCCGCGCCTGTCGGCGGTCCAGGTCGCCCGCCGCGTCGTGGTGACCGCGGAGGAGATGGGCGGATCTCCGGCTGGAAGTCCGTACGGCCACGGCATGATCGACCCCGAGGCCGCGGTCGTCGAGGACCTGCCGGACGAGACCGAGTCGTTGCCGCCGGAGTCGACCGGCACGGCCGGCGGGGCCGGGGGTGCCAGCACGGTCACGCAGGTCGCCATCCTGCTGGTCATGCTGGCCGCGCTGGTGGCCGGCGCCCTGCTGGTCGTCCGGCTGCGTCGCTCGGCACGTCGTACCGCCGGCGAGAGCGACGATCCCTCGGGCAGCGCCGAGCCGGTCCGTGACACGGATCAGGTGCCGTCGACCCCGGGTGGTGGCCGATGAGTCGATCCACGACTGAACCTCCATCTGGCCACACTCGTTCTCCAGGTGCAGCGGAACGTGCGGAGCGGGCGACCAGGATCATGAGGACTTGATGCCCAGTGGGCGACAACGGATGTGACGAACCGGAGGTGCGCGACAAGGTCGCGCTCTACGTCGTCGGCCAGATCTCGGACAGCGAGCGGTGGGCGGTGGAGGAACACCTGGCCCGCTGCGCCGATTGCCTGGACGAGAGCCGGGTCCTCGGCGACGCCGTGCTGGCCCTGACGCTCCTCGGCGACGCGGATCGGCAGGAGTTGATCGCCGAGTTCGGCGTGCCGGGCGGCGTGACGACCTCCCACGTGGCCGCGCGCACGGCGACGGCGTCCGGTCCGCCGGCACGGATCGAGGCGGACCGGCGGCCGACACCCCGGGCGCCCGGCACGACCGGGCCCGGATCGCGCTCGCGGCGCCCCCTGCGTCGCAGGCCCGTCATGGTCGCGGGTGGGCTGGTCCTGGTGGTCCTCCTGGCGGTCGGCGGGGTGCTCGGCCAGGCCGCCCTGTTCGGGCCGCCGGCGTCCGCGCCGACGGCACTGGTGGCCGACTCCGGAGGCAGTGCCACCGGTGCCGTCCTGTCGGTGACGGTGTCGGCGGGCGGCGGTGACGCCGCCGTACGGGCCACCGTGTCCGGTCTGGAGCCGAATCGCAGCTACCGCTTCTACGTAACCGACGTGGACGGCAACAGCTATGACATGGCCGCGGTGACCGGTACGGAGCAGGCACAGGATTTCACCACCGCGTGTCCGGTGCCGATGGACCGGGTGGACAGGTTCAGCGTGACGGCCCCCGACGGCGCGCTCGTCGTGGCGGCCACGGTACGTCGGGACACCGACGCGCCGACCGCACCCGGTTAAAGGTTCAACAAACTCTCAGTCGATAGTTGCCCACCGGAAACAACCAACGCCTACCATCGGCTAATGCCCACCCCCGGCGGCGTGCGCCACGCCCGTCCACCGTCGCCGCCGGCATGACGCCCGACCAGTCCCGATGGCCGAGCCTGTCGGCGGCCCGCCCCTGATGTCACCGCCCGCAGTCCCCTCCGCCGGCCCGCGTCGACATCTCTCCGGCTCCCTGCGCTGGCTGACCGACGGACTCGCCGTCGTCGGACCGGACCCGGACGGGGCCATCGCCGTGGCGGCCGCCCAACTGCCCGCGGAGCCCGGCGTGCTGACCGTGGTGGGCGAGGTGGCCGGGCACCAGGACTGGCAGGCCGTCACCGAGACGCTTCCGACGCTGATCCGGCCGGGCACGGCCGTGCGTCTGGGGCTCTCCGGCGCCGGCACCACCCTCGGGCCGGGCACCACACCGGAGTCCGACGCCTCACCCGCCGCCGCTCTCTCCCGGCTGCTACAGACCGATGTGTACGCGCCGGACGGGCCGGTGCTGCTGGTGCCCGGCGGCACCCTGTACGCGCCGCACGGCTGGCGGCGGTTCGGCGAGCCAGGCCCACCAACCCGCACCGTCCTGCGCCATCCGCGCCCGAACTGGGAACGAGAGGTCGACACGGTCGCCCGGCACACCTCGGGTCCCCTCCGCGCACGCTCGATCCCGGCCGGTCTCTGGCTGCACCGGCAGACCCGGCAAGCGGCGCCGGCCTCGTACGACGACCCGGTGTACGCCATCCCGGCGGACGGCGACCGGCCCGTGGTGGTGGTCGGCCGACCCGGGCTCGCACCGCCGGACCCGCGCGCCGTCCGCACCGTCCTCGACGCGCTCGACCCCTCGCTGCTGTTGACGCCGTACGGCGTACCCCTGTCGCTGGTCGTGGATCTCGCGACCGAGCTCGCCGGGCGGTGGGGACGCCCGGTGGAGGTGGCGACCGGCCTGCCCACCGTGCACGAGCGGGGTCTGGTGTCGGCGGCGGTGGACCCGGACGGCCTCAGCTGGTGGGTCCCGCCGGCGTCGCGGCTGCGGTGTGCTCCGGGCCGGCCGCCGGTCCCGATCGCGAGTGGGCCGGTGGTCGCCGGGTTGCCCCCCGACGGCGACGCCTTCCGACTCGGCGACGGGTGGGTCGTGGAGCCCACGGCGTGGGGCCTGTGGGTGCGCTCGCCCTCCGGCGGGGACGACCGCGACGACGTCCGGCAGCGCCCGACCGACGGCACACGGCTCACCATCCTGGTCGGTCTCCCGGGTCAACCGCCGCCGCCCGGCGTCCGGACGCTGCTGTCCGGTCTCGTTGCCGGGCTCACTCCGCAGCAGTGGGCGCGGACGACGTTCGCGCCGGCCGAGGTCGACGAGCTGCTCGGGGGCGGCGGCGTACCCGAGCGCGCTCACCGGCCCCAGGTGCGCCCGACGAGCGCGGCGTCGCGGCCGAGCACGGGCCCGGTCGGCAGCATTGCCAGGAACTCGCGTGGCACGTCCACGGGGGACACACCGGAGTAGCCGAGCGCGTCGACGGTCTGGTCGTCGGGCAGCGGGAACTTCACCCCGAACTCCGACACCAGGTAGACACCCGTGGGCACCGCCGCGGGGGAGGGCCGATCGCGCAACAGCATCCCGCTGCCGGTGCTCATCACCACCTCGTCGGCCAGACCGGCCGCGTCCGCTTCCGTGGACGCGCTGACGGCCCGCTCCAGCGCGGTGTCGGGAACGGCGAGCGCCTCGGACCGTACGCTGCCACTGGTGATCGTGTGTCGCACGCAGGCGACCGCCCCCCGCAGGTCGTTGACCGTGGACGGCGGTTCGGCGGGGAATCCGGTGATGTACTCGCCGCCGTCGAGCACGGGCGTCCCGTGCAGCGCGTCCGCGTCGATCGGGATCGGCCGTGGCGTCGAGCCGGGGTACGACCGGCGGGTCGCGGGATCGCCGAGCAGCAGCGCGCCGATCGTACGGCTGATCGGCGCGAGCCCGTCGGCGCGCGCGAGATAGAGCTCGCGCGTGGCGAGCGCCGGGTTCGCCACCTCGAAGATCTGCCCGACCACCGAGGGGCCACCGGCGATCGGCGGCCCCGGCCGTCCCCGCCCGGCGACCGCCGGCACGACCAGGTCCCGCCCGGAGTCGAGCGGGTTGAGCCACGCGGCGGTAACCCGGACCGGGGGCGCGCCGCCGTATCCCAGTGCGAACCGCACCTGATCGCCGCCGAGGCGGTAGCGGCGGCCCTGCCACACCAGGTGCAGGGCGTTGTCCGGTGTGGACACCAACAGCGCGCCCGGATCGCGGCCCTCGACGTCGTCGAGCACCAGGGTGGTGCGTTCGGCCTTGGTGCGGTCCAGGGGGCGTCGGGCGCACACGGTCCACGCGCCCCGGTAGAGCTGCTTGCCGGTGGGCACCGCGTCGGGCGCGTCCGGGATGCCCACCGGCGCGCCGACGGGTACCCCGGTCAGCGAGTTGCGCGAGACCGACCGCACCGGTGCGGTGCTGTTCATGATCAGCACCGCGGACGTGTAGTTGAGCACCGGCCGCAGTTCACCGCCGAGCAGCAGGTACCGCGCTCCGGTCTCCTTGACCAGGATGATCGAGCCGGGCTGCCGCCACTTGTCGCTGCCACCGGGTCGCAGCAGCCCGTAGATGCCGAAGCCCGCGGCGATCAGGACGCTGAGCAGCAGTCCCACGGCGGCTCCGATGGTGAAGCGTCGGTGTGGCGGGTCGTCGCCCTCCGGGCGGCCCTTCATGAGCGCGCCGATCAACCGGCCCGCCTCGAAGAGGTAGGCCTGGACCTGGTCCCTGCGCGATCGCACGTCAGCCCGCCCAGGCCCGGATCGCGGAGTACACGCCGAGCACGGCGCCGAGCACCGGCAGGACGGCGAGCGCGACGACCAGCTCCAGGATGTCGGCGGCCCGCGCCCAGTAGGGGCGCAGCCTCCGCCCCGGCAGGGCAGTGCTCGCGGCGAGGAAGGCCAGTCCGGCCGCTGCGAGCACCGGCAGCGCCGCGACGCGCAGGTAGAACGGCTGCTCGCCGCTGAAGCCGAAGAGCACCAGGAGGATGAGGACCGTCGCCGGGACCACCACCGTCCAGCGTTGGACGGTGGTGGTCAGGTGCCGGGCGCGCAGGAGGAGCAGGGCGGCCGTGATCAGGGCCAGCGTGCGTGGCCAGGCACCGCCGGGCAGCACCAGGAACACGGCCAGCGCGAGCTGCGCCGCACCGACACCGAGCAACAGCGCGGACTGGTGGCCGACGACCGCGTTGCCGCGCTCCACCACCAGCCTGTACGGCACCGGGTCGATGTCGTCGGAGAGCTGCTCCGGCCGGCGCGGCATCATCGGCAGCGTCAGCCCGCCGAGGCGGAACGCCAGCAGCGGCAGCACCATCATCACCGCCAGCGTGGTGACCAGGGCTGTCCCGGCGGTCCGTTGGGTGTCGAACCCACCAGCGGCGGCGACCACCGCCGGCACACCGGTCAGCAGCAGCGCGGTGATCGCGCCGCTGAAGACCACCGCGCCGTCCGCGACCGCGGCGAGACCGGCGCAGACCGCCGCCAGCGCGCAGAGGCAGACGGCGGCGACGGTGACCGTCCACGGGGCGTCCGGCGCGGCCCACCGTGCCGCGGCCCAGCCGGCCTCGGCGGCGTACGCGGCGGCACAGCCGGCCAGGAGGGTGCCGGCCACCGGATCGGCAGCGGCCCTGCTCACCAGGCCCGCCGCGCCGATGAGCACGATCGCCGCCACCGCAGCGGTGAGCGCCTGGTACGCCGACGGCCCGCCCAGTGCCAGCACCGGCAGCCCGGTCAGGACGGCGAGGACGCCGAACGACAACAGCAGTGCCCGCAGCCGGGCCGGCGTCCACGTGTCGCGGTGCTGCCCGACCTGGTCGGCGAGCCCGTCGATGAGGTCGTCGTAGCCGATCGGGGGTAGCGCTCCGGCACGTGGCAGCAGGTGGACCGTGTCGCCGTCGAGCAGGTCGAGGGCGGCCGGGGTGCGCTCCTCGTCCAGCGGCGGATCGCCGATCCGTTGCAGGGTCCAGCCGTCGTGGCTGGTGCCGTGGTCCCCCGCCTGCGGGTCGAGTTCGGCAAGCACGACGGGCAGCACGTCGATCAGTGGTGTGTCGATCGGCATCGCCAGGTCTACAACGTGTCCTTTCAGGACAAAACGTAGCCTTACCGGCGCTACCGTGCGATGCTGAATCAGCTCATCCATCGTTCGGACCCGGTTCCCTCCTGCCGCCCGCTGCCACGCCGACCAGATCTCGCCAGATCAGGGCCGTCACGCTAGCGGCGACAGCGGGACTCCGCTCCCGCAGCCGCACGGCCGGTCGCAGGTAGGGGGAAAACCTCCACGAACGACAGGAGTGCACGTGGGCACCGTTCCCTTCGTCCGCCGTCCGCGCGTCGCCGGCCCGGTCGCGCCACCCGGGGAGATCGAGCTTCAGCCCCCTCCGCCGGTGCCGGAACCGGCAGCGGGCGGCATGGGACAGATCTGGCTCTACATCCCGATGGGCCTCGCCTCGATGGCGATGATGCTCGTCTTCGTGCGTCGTGACGCGGGCGTGCTCGCGTACATCGGCATGGGTCTGATGGCCGTGTCGGTGCTGGCCGGCGTCGTGGTGCCGTTCTTCCGGGCGGCCAGCGAGCACAAGGAACGCATGCACGGTGACCGCCGCGACTACCAGCGCTACCTCACCCAGATCCGGCGCAGCGCCCGCACCAGCCTGGTCGACCAGTACAGCGCCGCACGCTGGCAGCACCCCGATCCACGGGCGCTCTGGTCACACGCGTTGAGCCGCCGGCTGTGGGAGCGCCGCACCGCGCACGAGGACTTCGGCGAGGTCCGGGTCGGCATCGGAGCGCGCCGATCGACGACCACCCTGACCGCGCCGCAGAGCAAACCCGTCGAGGAGCTGGAACCGATGGCCGCGCACGCGCTGCGCCGCTTCATCCGCGCCTACTCCACCCTGCGCGACGCGCCGGTCGCCGTCTACCTCCGGGGATTCGCCCGCCTCCAGCTCACCGGCGACACGGCGGCCGTCCACGGCCTCACCCGTGCCGTGCTGGCCCAACTCGCCGTCGCGCACGCGCCCGGTGACCTGGTCGTCGCCTGCCTCGCCGCGCCCGGCCGGGAGCGGGACTGGGACTGGCTGAAGTGGCTGCCACACGCGCAGAACGACGAGGACCCCGACGGCGCCGGTGCCGGTCGCCTGGTGGTCGCCGACCTGGCGGGGCTCGACGCAGTGCTCGCCGGGCTCGGGGTCACCGACCGTCCGGCCTTCGAGCCGGACACCCCGATCACGGCCTCCGAACCGTTCGTCGTGGTCGTGCTCGACGGCCCGGTGATCCACGGCGAGCACCGGCTGGCTGTGGAGGGCTACCGCAACGCGGTCGTCGTGGACACCGCCGGGGCGTTCGACTGGCAGTCCCGCCCGCAGACCCTGTTCGCCGAGGTGACAGCCGACGACCTGCATCTCGTCACGTTCGACCACCTCGGCAAGCCGTCGCGCAACCGCCTGTGCCGCCCCGACACCATCGGCCTGCCGTCTGTCGACGCCCTCGCCCGCCGGATCTCCCGCCTGCGCATCGGCCAGGCCGTCGACGCCGAGGAACCACTGGCCACCGACTACGACCTGGCCGGTCTGCTCGGCATCGCCGACCTGCACACCTTCGACCCGGACGCGTACCGGGCCAACCGCCCGGCCGCGCAACGGCTGCGCGTGCCGATCGGCATCTCCACCACGGGGGCCCCGATCGAGTTGGACCTCAAGGAGTCCGCCGAGAACGGTATGGGCCCGCACGGCGTCCTCATCGGCGCCACCGGCTCGGGCAAGAGCGAACTGCTGCGTACGCTCGTGCTCGCCCTCGCCACCCGACACACGTCGGCCGAACTCAACCTCGTCCTTGTCGACTTCAAGGGCGGTGCCGCGTTCCTCGGCTTCGACCGACTTCCCCACACCGCCGCGGTGATCACCAATCTGGCCGACGAGCTCGAACTGGTCGACCGGATGCGCGACGCGCTCACCGGTGAGCTGGTCCGGCGGCAGGAGCACCTGCGGGCCACCGGGAACTACGCCTCCCGGCGGGACTACGAACGGGCGCGCGGCGAGGGCGCGCCGCTGGAACCGATGCCGGCCCTGCTGATCGTGGTCGACGAGTTCAGCGAACTGCTCACCGGCAAGCCGCAGTTCATCGAGGTCTTCGCGATGATCGGCCGGCTCGGGCGTTCACTCGGCGTGCACCTGCTGCTGGCCAGCCAACGGCTCGACGAGGGGCGCATCCACCAGATCGAGTCACACCTGTCGTACCGGATCGGTCTGCGGACCTTCTCCGCCATGGAGAGTCGCAGCGTGCTCGGCGTCCCGGACGCGTACGAGCTGCCCAACGTCCCGGGCAACGGGTTCCTGCGTTCGGACATCCAGACCCTGACCCGGTTCAAGGCCGCCTACTCGTCCGGCCCGTACCGGCGGAACGGGCGTACCCAGCGGGGTGCGACGCGGACCGGTGTGGTCACCTTCGGCGTGGAGCACGTCGAGCCAATCGCGGCGCCGCCACAGAGCCTCGACGACTCCGACGGCGAGAAGCCGCCCATGCTCGCCGAGGTGCTGCTGCAACGCCTGCAGGGGCGCGGGCCCGCCGCGCACCAGGTGTGGCTGCCACCGCTGCGGGAGCCCGCCAGCCTGGACCGGCTGCTGCCACCGCTCACGGACGACCCGGAACGGGGGCTGTGCCCGATCGGCGGCTACCAACCTCTCACCGTCCCGATCGGGCTGCTCGACCTGCCCGCGCAGCAACGCCGCGAACTCCTCCTCGCCGACCTGTCCGGCGGACGCGGCAACATCGGTGTGGTGGGCGGGCCGCAGAGCGGCAAGAGCACCCTGCTGCGGACGCTGATCTGCGCGCTCGCGCTCACCCACGCTCCGCAGGACGTGCAGGTCTACTGCCTCGACTTCGGCGGCGGCAGCCTCGCCTCACTCGGCGGCCTGCCGCACGTCGGCTCGGTGGCGAACCGGTTGGACCGCGACCGGGTCACCCGCACCGTGCTGGAGCTGTCCAACCTGCTGGTCCTGCGGGAGAACCTGTTCAGCCGATACAACGTCGACTCGATGGCGAGCTACCGCCGGATCCGCGCCACCGGTTCCCTGCGTGACCAGGACCCGTACGGCGACGTGTTCCTCGTCATCGACGGCTGGTTCTCCGTCCGACAGGACTTCGAGGAGTTGGAACCCCGCCTCACCGACATCGCCGCGCGCGGTCTGGGGTTCGGCGTCCACCTCGTCGTCGCCGCCCGCCGCTGGGCGGAGATGCGGCCCTGGCTGCGGGACGCTCTCGGCACCCGGTTCGAGCTACGGCTCGGCGACCCGATCGACTCGGAGATCAACAGCAAGTTCGCCGCCACCGTACCGTCCATTCCCGGGCGGGGCATCGTGCCGGAGCGCCTGCACTTCCTCGGCGCGCTGCCCCGCGTGGACGGAGACAGCGGCACCGAGGACCTGACCGACGCGGTCGCCGACCTGGTCGACGCGGTGGCCGCCGGATCACTCCCGCGCGCGCCGGAGGTCCGACTCCTGCCCAGCAGACTGCCGGACACCGCGCTGCCCGCACCCACCGCCGCCCGCCCGAGCGCGGACGTCCAGGTCGCCCTGGGGCTCGACGACGTCAAACTGGAACCGCTCTGGCACGACTTCGACGCCAGCCCGCACCTGCTGATCTTCGGTGACGCCGAGACCGGCAAGACCACACTGCTACGCCATCTGGCCCGCTCGATCGTCGCGCACCACCCCGCCGACGAGGCTCGGATCATCTTCGGCGACTTCGGCCGCGAGCTGTACGACGCGGTTCCGCAGGAGCACCAGATCGGCTACTCGGTCAGCGCGGGCTCGCTCGCCTCGGCCCTGCAGGAGGCGGTCGGGTTGCTCAAGGAGCGGGTACCCGGCCCGGACATCATCCCGAGCCGTCTGCCGTCCCGGGACTGGTGGACGGGCGGACGGATCTTCATCCTGGTGGACGACTACGAGCTGGCCGAGGCCGAGAAGCCCCTGCAACACCTGCTGCCCCTGCTGCCGCACGGCGCGGACATCGGCCTGCACCTGATCGTGGCCCGGCGGACCGCCGGCGCGTCCCGGGCCATGATGGACCAGGTGGTCCGGCGGGCCTGGGAGCTGGGCACCTCGGCCATGCTGTTCTCCTGTCCACGCGAGGAGGGCAGCTTCCTCGGCACGGTGCGGCCGCGCGTGCTGCCGGTCGGCCGCGCCCAGTACATCGACCGCCGCCGCAACGTCCGTCTCGTGCAGGCGCCGGTCGTCGAGTGAGCCGCCGACGTCCGGGTCGCCCCGCCGGGCGCGGTCACCGCACCGGCGGGGCGACCTCGGGCGCGGGGGTGACCGGGTCCGGCTCGGACACCTCGGCCGTACGCGCCGGACGCCAGCGTCGGCGGTGACCGGCGGGGCCGAGGACGGCCAGCACCGCGCCCCCGGCGGCGACCAGCAGCACCAGCGCCACGCCGGTCGCCAGGAGCGGTCCCACCTCGGCGGTGCCCGTCACGTCCGGTGCCGTCGCCCGCCGCGCCTCGCCCGCGATCGAGCCCGCCGTACCCTCCTCGGGCAGCATCGTCGCCAGCGCGGCCATCGGGTTGACCACGCCCCAGCCGAACTGCGCGTCCGGTAGCGCCGCGGCGGGCAGATCCGCGGTCGCCTGGAGGCGGTGGCGGATCTGCGCCGCGCTGAGCCCGGGACGGTAGGCACGTACCAACGCGGCGGTCCCGGCGACGAACGGCGCCGCGTAGCTGGTCCCGCTGCCCTGCCAGTGGCCGGCCCCTCGTGGACCGATGCTGACGACGTCCGCACCGGGCGCGAGCAGCGCCACCCCCGCATTCGGCGACGCCGCGTCCGACCGCCGTCCGCTGCTGTCCATCGCCCCGACGGCGAGGACTCCGGGCAGCGCCGCCGGGTAGGTGCGTACGCCCGCCCCGGCGTCCCGGTTGCCGACCGCCGCCACCACCACGACGTTGCGCTGCTCGGCGTAGCGGACGGCCGCCTCCATCGCCGGATCACGCACCGTGGTGCCGGCCGAGACGTTGACCACGTCCGCACCCCGGTCCACGGCCGTGCGGATGCCTGTCGCGATGGCGTCCGGCGCACCGGCGGGCTGGTCGGTGATCCGGATCGGCAGGATCCGCACCTTCGGCGCGAGGCCGACGAAACCTGTGCCGGACGCTGGCGCAGCCGCGATGATGCCCGCCACGAACGTGCCGTGGCCGAGGCAGTCGGAATCGGCCCGTCGCCCGCCCGTCCGGGTCAGGTCGACACCCGGCAGTACGCGTCGGGCGAGCTGCGGGCTACGGGCGTCCACCCCGGAGTCGAGGACCGCGACGACGACTCCGGCGCCCTCGGTCAGCGTCCACGCCCGTTCGGGTGTCAGGTGCCGCTGCGGCCACGGGATGTCCGGAATCGACGAGGCCGGCGCCGGCAGGCACTGCCCGGTCCGCAGCGGCGGCAGGACCGGCGCCGCCCACACCGGGCCGACGCCGAGAAGAGTGGTCGCGAGTCCCGCCGTCACGGCGAGGGCGAGCCGACTGAGACGCATCCGTTGTCACCTTCTGTCGGGTCAGGAGACGTTCGCGGTCAGGGTCCGCTCGACGAAGCCCAGCGGCGGCCCGGCGAGGCGGTCCGCGGCGCCCACGTCGGTGACCATCCGGGGCGTGGCGGACCGCCGCCGGTCCAGCGCCCGTTGCAGCCGGCGCAGCGCCGCCCGGTCGTCGTCGTCGAGCCCGCGTCCGCTGGTGGTGTCGCCGGGAAGCAGCTCCCGCAGCAGCACGGCGGTGCCGGGCAGCGCGCCCCGGTCGCCACCCGGCTCGTCGTTGACCGCCAGGACCTTGAACCGCGTACCGGCCAGGAACACCGCCTCGTCCAGATCGCTCTGCTCGGCCAGCACCCCGATCTGCCGGGCGGTCCGGGACAGCACCACGAAGTCGACGTCCGCGCCGTCGGCACACACGTCCATGGACGCGCTGACGCTGCGGAACGCCGGTTCGACGAGCGTCGTGCCCTCCGGGTAGAGACGCCGGGCGGGTACGCCCACCCGCCCCTGGCCGACCACGGCCCGGCGGTACGGCGGCAGACGCCGCAGCCCGGAGACCAGACAGGGCAGGAGGCCCGGGGTGTCGACGTCCTGCCCCGTCCGCAGCGCGGCGTTGACCGTGGCGGCCGAGGTGCGCAGGAACGCCCGGACCGCGACCAGGTCCGACTTCTCCGCGGGCGCGACCGCCTGACGCAGCGCGGGCCACGCGGCGAGCGCCGCGTTCACCAGGGTGATCGAGTCGTGGTAGGCGACCCCGAGGGCGGCGGTCAGCGCGGCCTGCTCCTCCCCGGTGCTGGGCCGGTCGACCACCGCCGCACCGGACGCCGCGAGCCAGCGTGGGACCTCCTCGACCGGAGGCGCCTCGGTGACGTCCGGGCCGGAGATCGTGCGCATGGCCGGGATCGGCCCGAGACCGGCGACGCTCAGCGGCGGCGCGGACGTGCCGTGCGTGAACCGCGCGGCGGGCGAAGCGGGCGGCGCGGCGACCGGTGGCTCTGGCGGTGCGACGGGGGCCGTCGGCGCGGCGACCAGCGGTGGTGGCGGGTCGACCGGTGGCGCTGGCGGTTTGACCGGTGGTGGTGGCGGGGTGACCGGTGGTGGTGGCGGGGTGACCGGTGGCGGCACGACGACCGCTGGCACGACGACCGGTGGCGGTACGACGACCGCTGGCGCGGCTACCGGCGGCGGTGCCGTCCGCAGCGGCGCGGCCGATACGCCGGTCGGTGCCGCCACGATCGGTGCCGCCACGATCGGTGCCGCCACGATCGGTGCTGACACGGCCGGTGGTGAGGGGACCGGTGCCGGCGCGGTCGGTGTCGGCACAGCCCGTTCGGTGTGGGTGGGTGTCCTCGTCTCCGTCGGCTCCGCTTGCGGGCCCACCGGGCGCAGGGGAAGGGGCAGCGTGACGACCTCGGCGGTCGCCCAGGCAGGGCGTGTGCGCAGCGCGGGTGCCGGCGGCTCGTGCACCGGCGGCTCGTGCAGCGGCGGGGGAGCGTCTGGTCCGTCCCACACCCGGCGTACCGCCTCCCGCATGCCCGGGGAGGTCTCGCCACCCAGCACGAGGCGTCCCTGGACCGGGTCGACGAACGCCAGGTCCGTCGAGGCGTACCCGCCGTCGCGGCGCAGCAGCACCCCCATGGGCACCACTTCGGCGAGCAGCCGCTCCACCGTCCGGTGCCGGTAGAGCCGGTCCCCGGTGCGACGCCAACCCTCCATGATCGCCGGCGGCCCGTCCCGCATCGGTTCGGCAGGAGTCGGCTCCGGCGGCCGGGCATCGCCGAGCAGGGCGGCCAACGCGTCCAGCCAAGCCGGCTCGGGCACCACGTCCGACGTGTCCAGCAGCGCCGCCTCCACCCGTACCGGAAAGTGTGCCGGCAGTCCGGCGAAGAGCGACGCCACGTCCGCGGCCTCGGCCACCGGCCGGCCGACGTGCCGCAGCACGAGCGTCGGCCCGCGCGGGTCGACCGGGATGCGGTACGCCGGGTCCCCGGCGGCGGCCGGCGCGGAGGTGGCCGAGCGCAGCAGCAGGCCGGCCGGGACCGGGTCGGCGACCAGCCGCCCGAGGTTCATCGGTCGGTCGGGCAGGCACGGCTCCCAGGCCGGGGTCGGGCATCGGTTGGCGGTGACCGGGCAGTCACCGCCACCGGCGAACGAGCGCCAACCCCAGGCCCCGGTGCCGCCCGCGGCGTACCAGGTGCCGCGCGGCACGACGACGACCGGCCCGTCGGGCGCGAGCAACTCCACCCCGGTGCGCGCCGCGAGGTCGGTCAACCACGGGGCGTACGCCTCGTCGGGGCGGCCGACGCGGTCCGCCGCCACCCACACACGCCGCACCCCGCCGACGTCCGCGGCCTCCTGCACGACGGTACGCAGCAACGCGGCGCAGTCCGGCTCGCGTAGCGCGCGCTCCGACGGCACGACCAGCACGTCGGGCGGCGCCCCGGCGCGCAGCAGCCGCCACAGATCGAGCGGCTGGTCCTCGACGTGCGAGAGGACGGCGGTCGCGCCGTGCCACTCGACGTGCAGGGGCACGTCCCGTCGGCGCTTTCTCCACCCGATCGCAGTCACGTCCTTGCAACGGGCTCGGCACCCCGCCCGGTTCACGCCGGGAACATCCGGGCAGAATCTTCGATGTCGATCGCCGTCGAAGTGAACGAGCGCGTTCCCGTCCACGTTGCTAGTACGTGGCTGCTACCGGGAGAGGGTGGAACACGGTGCGGGGCTTCGGGCTACAGAGGATCACCGGGACAGGCCGTGGCCTGATCGTCGGCGTCGCGGCGGTGATCGTGCTGGTGCTGGTGGTCGGCCTCGGATGGAGCTTCGCGTACGCGGGCAAGGACACCCTCACCGGCCGTGCGCTCACCGGGGACCAGCTCACCGCGCTGTCCAGGGCGGGTCACGCCTGCCCGGCCGTGAGCTCCGCCCGCCTCGCCGGTCAGCTCATGGCGGAGTCCGAACTGGATCCGGCGGCCGCGCGTACGGAGTCGGGCGGGCGCGGCATCGCCGGGCTCACCGACGAGCAGTGGCGTCGGTGGGCGCCATGGCCCGGTGCGCAGCGCGAGGACACCGACGCGGCCCTGCTCGCGTTGGCGCATCTGATGTGCAACCTCGTCGGCGAGCTCCGCACGAGCGGCGTCGACGGGGACGCGTGGCGGCTGGCGCTGGCGGCGTTCCGGTCCGGGCTCGCCGAGGTCCGCAAGGCGGGCCGGGTGCCCGGCAAGGCGAACGACTACGTGGACCGGTCGGGGAAGTACGCGGCCTACTACCAGACCCTGCCGCAGTTCGCGTCCGCCGGGTCGACCCAGTCCCTGGCCGCCGGGTCGGCTCCCGCGGCGGTGCCGTTGCCGGACGAGTTGGTCCCTGCCGTGGTCGCCGCGGGCAGCCGCTGCCCCGAGGTGAGTGCCCCGGCAATCGCCGGGCAGTTGATGGCGCTGTCCAGCTTAAACGCGGAGCAGCGCGGGCCGTCCGGTGAGTTGGGGATCGCGGGCTTCTCCGAGGACGTGTGGCAGGACAACGCCCCCAAGGGCGCCTCGGTGTGGGACCCGCAGGTGGCCGTGCCGGTGCTGGGCGACGTGCTGTGCCGCTTGGTCCGCGAGCTGTCCGGGCTTCCCGGCGACCCCTACTTGCTGGCTGTCGCTGCGTGGCACGCGGGTGTCGACACGGTACGCCGGGCCGGCGGCGTGCCGGACGCGATGACGCGGGCGCACCTGCAGACCGTCGCCGCGTACACCGACTACTACCGGCTCGACACCCGGCTGGCGAAGCCGTCCGCGCCTCTGCCGTCCCCGTCGCCGTCCTCGTCTCCGGCGTCCGCGTCGCCGTCGGCCCGGACGCCGGCTCCGACGAAGGCCGCACCGCCTGCCACCCGAGCCGCCACGAGCCCGGCCAAGCCAGCGGCCACCACGGCGCAGGCGCCCGCGACCACGGCGGCCCCGCCGCCGGCCGTGACGACGGCAC
Source organism: Micromonospora sp. NPDC005172 (assembly GCF_040608555.1). Taxonomy (NCBI): domain Bacteria; kingdom Bacillati; phylum Actinomycetota; class Actinomycetes; order Micromonosporales; family Micromonosporaceae; genus Micromonospora; species Micromonospora sp. NPDC005172. The sequence continues at coordinate 29,670 of NZ_JBEXIL010000001.1, read as the reverse complement.
CCACCCGCTTCGGCCCGCCGGGTGGCCCCGGCGGCGGCTATCCGTGCCGGCGTCGCTGCCGCTGGTGACCGCCACGTCGTGACGTCCCCTGGGCGGTGATCGCCTCCTTGTTGCAAGATAATGGCAATAGCCATAACTAGGCAGCAGCGAGAGGACCTTTCTCATGCCCGTGTACAACCTGCCTGACCTGCCCTACGACTACGGTGCACTTGAGCCCGCGATGTCCGGCGAGATCCTGGAGCTACATCACGACAAGCACCACGCCGCGTACGTCAAGGGCGCCAACGACGGGCTCGACCGGCTCGCCGAGGCCCGCGACAAGGGTGACTACGCGACGCTGGTGGGGTTGGAGAAGACGTTCGCGTTCAACCTGTCCGGGCACGTGTTGCACTCGATCTTCTGGAACAACCTGTCCCCGGACGGCGGTGACCGCCCGGACGGTGAGTTGGCGGCGGCGATCGACGAGCACTTCGGTTCCTTCGAGGGGTTCGCCGGCCAGTTGTCCGCGGCGACGAAGGGCGTGCAGGGCTCCGGGTGGGGTGTGCTGGCGTGGGAGCCGCTGAGTCAGCGGTTGATCGTGGAGCAGGTCTACGACCACCACGGCAACGTCGGGCAGGGTTCCACTCCGATCCTGGTGTTCGATGCTTGGGAGCACGCGTACTACCTGCAGTACCGCAACGTGCGTCCGGACTACGTGGACCGGCTGTGGAACCTGGTGAACTGGACCGACGTGATCTCGCGTTTCGACGCTGCCCGCGCCGCCACTCCGAAGATCTGACCCGGCGTGAGTGGGTACACCCCCGAGGCGGCCGAGATCGTGCAGCGCGCTGCCGGGGTCATCGCCGCGAAGCATCGCGGTGACCTCGCTGGCGCGGAGGCGTTGATGTCGGCGTTCGGCTCCGAGCAGGCCCGTACCCTCGGCTTCTATCTGCTGGCGGACCTGGCGCTCGGCCTGGTCAAAGCGCAGAGCGGCCAGTCGATGGACGACCTGGTCCGCGAGCTATCGCTGCTCTTGGCCGACACCGCGCAGTCGCCACCGGCCTGACCGTCCGCCGGGTCCCGTCCACCGACGGGACCCGGCGAACGCCGCGGCCCGCGCAGCGCCGTTCCGGGAGAACGCCTACGCCCCAGCTCTGGGCGCGGCCGCCGCGGACAGCGCCGGTCGGGCCATCCGGTCGAGGGCGTCCTCGCGGCTGTCGAAGATCGGGAAGACCCCGTCCAGGCGCATCGTGTGCAGGACGGTCCGGACGAACCGTGACGGCGCGGCGAGGCAGAGCGTGAGCCCCCGCTCGCGGGCGTCGAGGTGGGCGCGCACCAGCAGGCCGAGCCCGGTGGAGTCGATGGCGCGTACACGGCTCAGGTCGACCAGCACGGGTGCTCCCGCGTCGCCCGCCTCCCGCAGCGCGGCACGCAGCGCGTCGCCCGTGGCGAGGTCGATGTCTCCGCTGGCCGTGACGACCGTGGCGTCGTCCAGGTGGTCGATGCCGAGGATCCCGCCGGGACCGTGGCCCTCGATCGGGGCCTGCCCGGGGCGCGAGGGCGGGAGCAGACTGCAGTGCGGGCAGCGGTGCGGGCCGGTGGCGAACGGGGAGCCGCTCCACCCGTGCTCGGCGACGAGCGTCCAGACGACCTCGGCGTCGGGGAGTACGCAGGCGGTGGCGGTGAGGCTGTCGCCGCAGGTGTCGCAGATGAGTGTCATCAGGTTGTCGTCCGGGACGACGGTCATGCTGCTGGTCCTTCCTGTCCGGATGAGTCGGGCCGGCCGGGGCGGCCAACGGGGCTCACGGTCGCGGCGACGTCGGCCCGACGACCACCCGCTCGGGACGCAACGCCAGCAGTCGGTCGAACGCCGTCCCGCTCTCGGTCAGGCAGCTCAGTCCAGTTGGGTGATGCTGACCTCCACCAGCGGCAGCGCGTACGACGGAGATCTGAGCGGTCCCGTCACTGTCGTACCCCTCTCCGGTGGCTCTGGTCGCCTGCCACCGTGCCTGTCCGGCGTGGCGGGCGTCGCGCGGATCTATGACAGTTGGGTGACAAATCCGCAGGCCGGCGGACGCGATTGGCCGTGTCGTCGTGGCCTGGGGATGATGCGGTTATGACGGCCGTACTGGTGATCGAGGACGACGACCGCATCCGCCTGGCGCTCTTGCTCGCCCTACAGGACGAGGGGTACGACGCGGTGGGCGCGGCCACCGCCGAGGAGGGGTTGCGCGCGCAGCGCCGTGACCCCGCCGACTACGTGCTCGTCGACCTGATGCTGCCCGGCCTCGACGGTTTCGAGTGCATCCGCCAGCTCCGCCGCGACGACGACGTGCCGATCGTGGTGGTCAGTGCCCGGGACGACACCCACGACATCGTCGCCGCCTTGGAGGCCGGTGCGGACGACTACCTCGTCAAACCGGTCGCGATCAAGGAACTGACCGCGCGGCTGCGGGCGCTGCGCCGCCGCGCTCGCGCCGTCGTCGGGGGACCGGCGGTGGAGCCGGTGCCCGTGCTGGCGTTCGGCGATTTGGAGATCAGTCCCGACGCGGGCGAGGTGCGTCGTGACGGCCGGCCGGTCGCGGTGACCCGTACGGAGTTCCGGCTGCTGTGCGAGCTTGCCGAGCACGCCGGTCGGGTGCTGTCACGTCAGCAGTTGCTGCAACGGGTCTGGGGCTACGACATCGGCGACGAGCGGCTTGTCGACGTGCACGTGGGCCGGTTGCGGCAGAAGATCGAGCCCGATCCGGCGACCCCTCGCCACCTGGTCACCCTGCGGGGTATGGGCTACAAGTTGCAGCGATGAGACGCCTCGGACTGCGTACCCGGGTCACCGCCGCCTTCGCGGTCGGCGCGCTGCTGCTCGCCGCCTCGATGGCCCTGGTCTCCTACGAGCTCACCCGCCGCTCCCTGATCGGCGAGCGGGAACGCACCGCCCTGCGCGCCGCCTACTTCGACGCGACCGTCGTACGCGCCGGGATCGACACCGACACCCCCGACGTCGTGGAGGTGCTCCGGTCACTGGACACCGGTGGTGGACGACGGCCGGTGCTGCACCTCAACGGCGAGTGGTACGCCCGCACGGCCGACCCCGGCCCCACCACCGCCATTCCCCGTGACCTGCGGCGCGTCGTGGCGTCCGGGCAGCCGGCGGTGCAGCGGGTACGGGTGGACGGTCAGTCCGTCCTCGTGGTCGGCGTGCCGCTGTCCGCGACGGCGGCGTACTTCGAGGTCAACTCCCTGCGCGAGTTGGAGCAGACGTTCCAGGTCCTGGCGCTCGCGCTGACCACCGTGGCGATCATGATCGCCGGGTCCGGGGCCGCGCTCGGTTGGCACGCGACCCGGCACGGGCTGCGCCCGCTGACGGCGGTGGCCGACGCGGCGGAGAAGATCGCCGCCGGTGACTTCACGGCCCGTCTGGACCCTGCCACCGACCCCGATCTGACCCGGTTGTCCTCCTCGTTCAACCAGATGGTCGACCGGCTCGCCCACCGCATCGAGCGGGACCGCCGCTTCGCCGCCGACGTCAGCCACGAACTGCGCTCGCCGCTGCAGACGCTCGCCGCCGCGGCGAGCGTGCTGGCTCGTCGTCGGGAGCACCAGGACGAGCGGACGGCGATGGCGGCGGGGTTGGTCGCCGACGAGATCGATCGCTTCCAGCGGCTCGTCAACGACCTGATCGACCTGGCCCGCAGCGATCAGCCCGCGCATCGCGCGCCGGTGGACGTGGTGGCCCTGGCCCGCGCCGCCTGTGCCGCCCTGGACCTGCCGGCGTCGATCGTGCGCCTCGCGCCGGGAGTTCCCCCGATGTGGCGGGTCGAGCGTCGGCGCGTCGCCCAGGTCCTGGCGAACCTGCTGGACAACGCCGTGACGTACGGGGGCGGCCCGACGTCCGTCCTGCTCGACCGCGACGGCAGCGCCGCCGTCGTCGAGGTCGAGGACGACGGCCCCGGCGTACCCGTCGAGGACCGGGAGGCGATCTTCGACCGCTTCGTGCGGGGACGTGCCGCCCACACCCGTGGGGCGGGCGACGGCACCGGCCTCGGTCTCGCCCTGGTCGCCCAGCACGCCACCGCGCACGGCGGGAACGTCACCGTCACCGACCACCCCGGCGGAGGCGCCCGCTTCCGCGTCATCCTGCCGGACAGCCTGGCATGAGTCGTCGGCACCTGCCCGGGTTGGCGCTCGTCGCGCTGCTGGCCGGCTGCGGCATCCCCGCCGACGACGCGCCCCGCCCGGTGCCACCGCCGCGCGGACCGTTCCCGACCACCGCCGACACCGCCTCCGCCGACTCCGCACCGGCCGGTCCCGCCACGGAGACCCTCTGCCTCGTCCGCGACAACCGGATCGTCCCGGTGCTGCGGAGCGTCGACCGTCCACCCACCATCGAGGAGCACCTGCGGCACCTGTTCGCCGGCCCCACCGCGCCCGAGCGGGACACCGACCTCACCAGCGCCCTGCCGGGGGCGGTCACCGCGGCCGGAGCGACGGTGAGCGCCTTCCAGGCCCGGGTCGTCGTCGACGAGCCTGGTGACGACGCCGGGCGCAGCGACGAGGTCCTCGCCTTCGGGCAGATCGTCTGCACCCTCACCAGTCGCCACGACGTCACCACGGTGACGTTCCTGCGCGACCGACGGCCGCTGGGAGTGCCCCGCGCCGACGGGCTGCTGTCCGCGCAGCCGCTCAGTCGTGCCGACTACGCCCCCCTCATCGCTCCACAGTGAGCCGTTCCGCTCACGAAGCCGTCCGAGATTGATCGCCGGATGTCGTTTCGACCGGACAGGTCCGTGGGTATCAGCCCGCCGGCTGATCGTCCAATCGACGGAGACCCTCGTGATCATGGCTCTGCTGCTCGACCTCGCCAACATCGTCGGCGGCTTTCTGCTCGCCATCGCCGTGCTGCGGCTGCTGCCGCGCGTCGGTGACGACCTGGGCCGCCTCGCCGGACGGGTCGCGCCGATCGCGTGGGTGGTCGGCCTCGTGGCGCTCGTGACCGGCGGCTACTACCTCATCGTCCACCTGGTGTCCGGCCCCCGGGTGTTCCACTTCGAGGTGGTCGGGATCGGCGTCGGCCTGGCCCTGTTGTGGGGCCGTCTGACCGGTCGTCGGTCGTCGGGCGTCGAGCAGTCGGACGGCGCGACCGGAGTCCGTCTGTTGCTCGCGATCTTCGGCCTGATCGCGATCGTCGTCGGCATCCAGGGGCTCTTCACCCCGGACGGCTGATCGTTTTCCCCGCACCCCCGCAACCCCCCCCTGAATGAGGAGACCTCCATGTCCGCCCAGGCATTTCTCTACATCATCGCCGTCATCCTGATCGTGCTCGCCGCCCTGCCCCTGCCCACCCGGGGCATCTCGTTCGCGCTCCTGGGCGCCGCCTGCGCGTTGCTCGCCTACGCCTGGCCGGTGATCACCAACTGACCCTGCGCTGTCGACAGCCGGTGGCCGGGAGCGCGAGGCGCTCCCGGCCACCTTTGGTCACAGCGGCCGGCCGAAGTGGCGCGTGAGCGCGGCGCGCAGCGTGTCGGCGTCCCCGTCGGACCAGGCGACGAAGCAGTCGGGGCGTACGAGCAGCGCGGTCGCGGTCGTGCCCTCCAGGTGACCGGTGACCACGTCCACCCGGTCCCGCCACGGCGCGGCGACCCCGGCCCAAATGCCCGTGGAGTCCAGCAGCAACGGCCGGGCGGTACGGGTCAGCTCGGCGAGGCGTACGACACCCTGGTCGCCGCGTACGACCACGTCGGGGGCGGACCGGCCAACCATCTCCTCGGCCGGGTCGGCGGGGTAGCGGACGTCCGCTCCGGACATCAGCGCCGCGATGTGCCCGGTCACCTCCGGTATCCGCAGCAGCTCGGCGAAGAGCTCCCGCAGGCCGGTGATCTCGTCACCGGGGCTGATGAGCGCCGACTGTGCCCGGGTGGACATGACGACCCGTTCGGCGACCGGCCGGCGCTCTGTCTCGTACGTGTCGAGCAGGTCCTCCGGTGCCCAGCCGCGCACGGTGGCGGCGAGTTTCCACCCCAGGTTCACCGCATCCTGGAGGCCCAGGTTGAGGCCGGGGCCGCCGATCGCGGGGTGCACGTGCGCGGCGTCGCCGACCAGCAGCACCCGGCCGGCGCGGTAGCGGGCAGCGATCCGGGTGTTGCCGCCGCTCAGCCGGCGGAGCAGGCCCGGCCCGTCCGGGGGGCCGAGGGGAAGGTCGACACCGAGCACCCGGGTGACGCTGGCGCGCAGCTCCGCCAGGGTCATCGCGGTCTCGTCGCTCGTCGACGCGTCGGGCCACTCCGTGGTGCTGACCAGCGCCGGGCGGCCGGGGAACGGTGCCCAGGCGATCACGCCGCGGGGGGTACGGGTGTGCTGGAACGGCGGCACGACGCCGTAGCCGGGGGCGAGCAGGCCACCGGTCCCGGGGTCGAGGGAGGACGCCGGGACGGTCACGGTGGCCGTGCGGGAGACCGACCGGTCGTTGGTGACGCCGGGGAACTCGATGCCGGCGATGCGGCGTACCACGCTGCGGCCGCCGTCCGCGCCGACGAGGAAGCGGGCGGTGAGCCGCGTACCGTCGGCGAGGTCGACCTCGACCGCGTCGGGCCGTTGGCGCAGGTCGACGACCTCGTGGCCGCGGCGCACGTCGACGCCGAGTTCGGCGGCGCGGGCGGCGAGGGTGGCTTCGAGCTGGGCCTGCGGTACGCCGAGCACGTAGTGCGGGTTGTCCGCGAGCACCGTGAGGTCCAGCGGGAACGCGCCGAAGGCGAAGGCGGGTTGCGGGGTCGGCGGGGTGTTCTCGCCGGTGAGGCGCGCATACAGGCCGCGTCGGTCGAGGAGCCGCACGACCTGGCCGACGAGGCCGTTGGCGCGGGGCTCGCCTCCGGGCGTCGGGTGGCGTTCGAGGACGACGGGGTGGACGCCGGCGAGGGCCAGCTCGCAGGCGAGCATGAGGCCGTTCGGGCCGGCGCCGACGATGAGGACGTCGATCACGGTCGTGATCCCTTCGGGGCGTGCGTCATCGCCACGGCGGGCGCGGCGGATGACCGGCCTGCCGCGGGGTGTGACGCGGCGGAGGATGTGGGTGAGTGGTGCCCTGGTCAGGGCCGGGTTGTCAGCGCGGTGGCGCGGGAAGGCCGGCGGCGACCTGGGCGAAGGCGTCGGTGATGAGGTTTTCGATCGGGGTGGGCGGGTCGGCGCTGTCGAGGTAGTGCTGCATGGCGACGGCGACGGCCGCGCTGGCGGCGGCCGCGACGAGCCTCGGGTACATGTCGGTGGCGAGGTCGGTCCCGGTGCGCTCGGCGACCGCGGCGGCCAACTCGGCCTCGGCGGTCGCGACGGCGCGCAGTCGCTCGCCCTGGAGGGCGGGCTCGGCGAGCATGGTGCGGACGCCGGCCACCCACTGGGCGTGTGCGGGGGAGGGCATCGCCTCGACCTCGGGGCCGCGCGTGAACTGCTCCAGCGCGGCCTGGGTGAGCGCCTGCCACAGGGGCTCGTCGGTGGGGCGTTCGCGCAGCGCGGCGGCGGTGCGCAGGCTGCGGTCGAGGTGGCGGGAGGCGATCGCCTCGGCCTTGCTGGAGAAGTAGTTGTTGAAGGTACGCGGGGAGACGCCGGCCGCCTCGGCGATGTCCTCGACGCGGACGTTGTCGTAGCCGCGCTCGGCGGTGAGGTGGATGGCGGCCCAGCCGAGCGCCGCCCGTGTCTCGGCCTTCTTGCGCTCCCGCAGCCCCGTCATGCCACCACGTTAGCACTTCTTGCGTGACCCGCAAAGATGCGTGCCCCGCAAAACTCTACCGTTGCCTCGTGTTCCGCGTCGCGTCGATCGGGCTCGACAAGGTGCGTCGGTCGCCGTCGACGGCGCTCACCGACACATCGACTACGTCTACTTCTGGAAGCGGCTGCCGGCGTACCAGCTCCTGTGGATGACCGGCTACGACATCGTCGGTGGCACCGCGTCCGACCACAACGGCGTCGTCGCCACGTTCACCATCCAGAGCTGACGCGTCGGCCCACCGGGGCCTACGGGATACCCTGCCCGGGGTGCCCCGACGGCCTGGATGAAGGAGCCGAAGCGATGACGGCAGAGCGGATGTTGCCGACGCAGGAGGACGTGCTCGGATACTTCGACACGCTGTCGAACTGGGGCCGCTGGGGCGACGACGACGAGCGCGGCACGCTCAACCACGTCACCGACGACGTCCGGCTGGCGGCAGCGCGGGCCGTGCGCCACGGCAGGAGCGTGTCCTGCGCGTGGGAGGTCGCCGTGCCGGGGGAGATGGAGCGGTCCACGACCGTCTGCCCGTACGCCGTCGACATGCCGGGCGCCGAGAACATGCCGGCCGCCTTCCACGCCGACCGGCGCTGGGGCTTCTCGACCGAGCGACTCGGCATCACGTACCACGGCAACACCATCACCCACCTCGATTCGCCGTGCCACCTCTTCTGGGACGGCACGCTGTACAACGGGCGGTCGCACTCGCTGGTCGACGAGGTGACGGGCTCGGCGTGGGCGGCCGTCACGGCGGCGCCGGACGGCATCGTCACCCGCGGTGTCCTGCTGGACGTCGCCCGGGCCCGCGGCGTGCCCTGGTGGGAACCCGGGCAGGGCGTGTTCCCCGCCGACCTCGAGGAGGCCGAGCGCCGCCAGGGCGTACGGGTGCGTGCCGGCGACGCGGTGCTCCTGCGGACCGGCCATGGCCGCTTCCGGCGCGAGGGTCGCGAGGCCAGCGGCTTCGCGCAGACCGGCTGGCACGCCTCCTGCCTGCCGTGGCTGCACGAGCGCGGCGTCGCGCTGATCGGCGCCGACTCCCCGCAGGACGTCCAGCCGTCGGGATACGACGACGTGTTGATGCCCGTGCACGCCGTCGGCCTCGTCGCGATGGGTCTGTGGATGCTCGACAACTGTGACCTGGAGGCGTGCGCGGCGACCGCCGCCGAGCTGGGTCAGTGGGACTTCCAGCTCGCCGTCGCCCCGGTCCGCTTCGTCGGCACGTCCGGCAGCCCGGTCAACCCGATCGCCACGTTCTGACCGGAACGCGGGACGACCGCCCCGGCCGGAGCCGGGACGGTCGTTGGCCGAACACCCCCGATGTGACGTGCGCCCCGCGCGTACTCAGTGGTTGTTGTTCAGCCAGATACAGGAGTTGTCGCTGCCCGTCCACCGCCAGCACAGGTGGTCGCGGGTCTGTGGCCCGTACTCGCCGTCGACGGAGATGCCGAGGTCGGCCTGGGTGCTGCGCAGCGCGTTGTAGGTGTTGCCGCCGAAGTCGTTGTCGACTCCGTTGGGGCCGAGGTACTTGCCGTAGATGCCCTGCAACGTCCGCTGCAGCTCACCGACGCCGGAGCTGTGGTCACCCCGGGTCAGCAGGCAGTTGAAGTTGATGGTGCTGGAGACGTACGCCGGGATCCAGGCCGTCGAGCCCCGGGCGCCGGACCAGGTCGAGGTGTAGACGCCCGCGCCGTTGCAGTGCGGCAGGGCGGCCTGTGCGGGTGCGGAGATCGCCACCGCGCCGCCTGCGGTCGTGACCGCGAGAAGTGCGGTCAGGCCGAGGCGTTGGAGACGTCGGAGCATGGAACCCCCCAGGTCGAGGTGGAAGTCGTCGCATGCGCATCGATGCGACGAGCGCCTTGCCTCACCATCGTTTCGTCCGCCGCCGGGACCGAACAGGAGCCGGACCGGAGATTGACCGGCACTTGCGGCCGGGTGTGCGTGGTGTCTCAGCGTGCTGACGCGAGCTTGGCGTCGAGCGCCTCGGTGTCGGCCTCCCCGAGCGAGACGAGGATGTCCCGCGCCTGCTCCCAGGCCACTCGGGCCGACGCGGCGTCGCCGGCGGCCAGGTGAGCGTCGCCGAGGCTGACCAACGCGTCCGCCTCCAACCGGCGGTGACCGATCTCGCGGCGCAGGCGGACCGCGTGCCCGAAGCAGGTGACCGCCTCGGTGCACGCGTCGAGCTGGAGGTGCGCCTGCCCGAGGCTGGCCCAGGTGATCGCCTGGCCGAGCACGTTCTCCACCGACGTGAACAGGGCCAACGCCTGCTCACAGCTCTCGATCGCGGCGTGGTGGTCGCCGAGTTGGCCCTGGGACCAGCCCACCGCGTTGAGCGCGAAGGCCTGGCCGGTGACGTGGCCGGCCTGCCGGTGCAGGCGCAGCGCCTCCCGGGCGTGGCCGAGGGCCAGCTCCGGCTCGCCCGTCTGGTCGCGGATCCACCCGAGGTTCAGTTCGACGCGGGCCTGGCCGGCGAGGTCACCCAACCGCCGGTACCGGTCGTACGCCGACTCCAGGTGGCGCTGCGCGTCGGCGTACTGGTGCAGCGCGATGTCGGCGAAGCCGAGCACCCCGTGGGCGTACGCCTCGGCCCGGTCGTCGGCCAGCCGGACCGCCGCCGACAACGCCGCCTGCAAACTGCTGGTCCAGTCCTCCCAGTAGCCGCCCTGGTTGAGGTAGGTGGTGATCGCCCAGGCGAGGTGGCACGTGTGGCGGTCGAAGCCGTGGTCGGCGGCCAGCCGCAGCGCCGAGAGCAGCACCGGGTGCTCGTCGGTGAACCACGCCATCGCCGCGTCCCGGTCGGCCAGTGGCACCGGCGCGACACCGGGCCCCGGCGGGTCGACCGGCAGCCGGTCCCGCTGCGAGTAGAGCAGTTCGTCGGCCGCGTACGCGACGGCGAGGTAGTGGTCGAGCAGCCGGGTGCGGGCCGCGTGGCGGTTCGCCGCGCTGTCCTCGGTCGCGGTCAACTCGGCGGCGTACGCGCGCAGCAGATCGTGGTACGTGAACCGGCCGGGGCGGTGTTCGCTGAGCAGGTGTGCCCGGGTCAGCTCGGTCAGGTGACGCTGGGCCTGCGCGGGCGTGATCCCGGCGAGGCTGGCCGCCGCGGCGACGGCGAAGTCCGGGCCGGGATGCACACTCAGCAACCGGAACAGCCGAGCGGTGTCCTCCTCCAGCGTCCGGTACGACCAGGACATGACCAGCCGCAGGTCGGTGACGGGTTCGCCGCCGTCGAAGGCGTCCAGGCGTCCGGCCTCCGGGCGCAGGTGCGCCGCCAGGTCCATCAGGCGGAATTCGCCGTGGATCGCCGCCCGGGCGGCCACGACGGACAGCGCCAGGGGCAGTCCGGCGGACGCGCCGACGATGGCGTCGACGGCGTCGGGCTCGGCTGTCACCCGCTCCGCGCCGAGGCGTCGGGTCAGCAGTTCGCGGGACTCGTCCCCCGACATGACGTCCAGGGTGACCGGGTGGGCGCCGTTGACGCTGACCAGCCCCAGGAACTGGTGCCGACTGGTGACGAGGACGAAGCAGCCCGGCGCTCCCGGCAGCAGTGGGCGTACCTGGTCGGCGTCGCCGGCATTGTCCAGGACGACGAGCACCCGTCGGCCGGCCAGCAGGCTCCGGTACCGGGCGACCTGCTCGTCCAGCCCGGTCGGCGGACGGCCGACCGGTCCCGCGAGGGCGTTGACGAACCCGGCGAGCGCCGTGCTCGGGCCGAGCGGGATGCCTCCCGGGTCGAAGCCGCGCAGGTTGACGTAGAGCTGGCCGTCGGGAAAGTACGCGGCGACGCGGTGTGCCCAGTGCACCGCGAGCGATGTCTTGCCCACCCCGGCGGTGCCGGAGACGATCGCGAGTCCCATCGCGGTCGGCTGGTCCACCGCCCGGGCCAGGATCTCGTCGAGGCGGGCCAGCGCGCCGTCGCGACCGACGAAGCCGAACCCGTCCGCCGGCAACTGCGCCGGAACACCGTTCGGCGGGGGCGGGGTGGGCGCTCCGGCGAGGAAGCGGTCGCGCCGGGACCCCTGAAGGCCGAAGGCGTCGGCCAGCAACAGCATCGTCGCGGGGCGCGGCCGGGCGATCCGGCCGGCCTCCAGATCCCGCAGGTGCCGGACCGAAAGCCCCGTCTTGGCAGCCAGATCCTCCTGGGTCAGCGCGCTGCTGCGCCGAAGTTCCTGCACGGCCTCCCCGAACACGGGAATCACCGTATCGACGGCGCTCAGCATGGACAATCGGCCATCCGACGTACGTTCCGGAAGTGCCGTCGGACGGCCCGCAGCGCCTTCGCGTTGTCACCTTTCGCCGCCTTGGACAGAATGGTGGTGATCACTGCGGCCGGTCGTGGCCGGCCCGGTGACGAACGGACGGTGGGAGGAGCGACGGTGGCGCAGCCGAGAGCACTGGTGGTCCGCGGCGGATGGGAGGGACACCAGCCGGTCGAGGCGACCGAGCTGTTCATCCCCTTCCTCGAACGGAGCGGCTACGCGGTACGGGTCGAGGAGTCGACGGAGATCTACGCCGACGCCGACGAGCTGGCCGGGACCGACCTGATCGTGCAGTGCATGACGATGTCGGAGATCACCTCGACCCAGGTGGCGGGCCTCAGGGCGGCGGTCGTCGCGGGTACGGGCTTCACCGGCTGGCACGGCGGCATCGTGGACGCGTTCCGTGCCTCGTCGGACTACCTGCACCTGGTGGGCGGCCAGTTCGCCACCCACCCGGGCAAGGAGCCGTGCGAGCGGCACGGTGGGGAGGAGGACAACTTCCTGCCGCACACGGTGCGCATCACCGACCTGGGCAGGGAGCACCCGATCACCGCGGGGATCGAGGACTTCGACCTGGTCACCGAGCAGTACTGGGTGCTGCACGACGACCTGGTCGACGTACTGGCCGTCACCACCCACCCCACCCGGGAGTGGCATCCGTGGCACCGGCCGGTCACCTCGCCGGCGATCTGGACCCGCCGCTGGGGCGCCGGCCGGATCGTCGTCACGACCCCGGGCCACAACCTCGACGTGCTGGAGCACCCGGCCGTGCGTACCGTGATCGAAAGGGGAATGGTGTGGGCGACCCGCACGGCGTCGGCATCGTAGGTCTCGGGGTCATCTCCCGCGCCTACCTGGACACCCTCGCGCAGCACCCCGCGGTCCGCATCGCCGCGTTGGCCGACCTCGACGCGTCCCGGTCGGCCGCGGCGGCGGCCACGATCCCCGGCAGCGAGGCGGTGAGCGTCGAGGGGCTGCTCGCCCACCCGGACGTGCAGACCGTGCTCAACCTGACGATCCCGGCGGCGCACGCCGACATCTCGCACGCCGCGATCGACGCCGGCAAGAACGTGTACGGCGAGAAGCCGCTCGCCGTGACGTTCGCGGACGGCCGCTCGATCCTGGAACGGGCCGCGTCGGCGGGCGTCCACGTCGGGTGCGCGCCGGACACCGTGCTCGGCACGGGCACGCAGACGGCGCGTGCGGCGATCGACGGTGGGCTCGTCGGACGCCCGATGTCCGCGACGGCCGTCATGGTCACGGCGGGTCACGAGCGTTGGCATCCGCACCCCGACTTCTACTACACCTCGGGCGGCGGCCCCCTGTTCGACATGGGGCCGTACTACATCTCGGCGCTGATCCACCTGCTCGGGCCGGTACGCGCCGTGGTCGGCGCCGCCAGCCGCCTGCGCTCCGAGCGCGTCATCGGTTCGGGCCCGCGGGCCGGCGAGCGCATTCCCGTGGAGGTGGACACCCACGTCACCGGCGTCCTCGAACACGTCGACGGCGCTCTGTCCACCATCACCACGAGCTTCGACGGCACCACCACGACGGCGGCGCCCATCGAGGTGCACGGCGAGACCGGCACGCTCGCCGTACCTGATCCGAACTACTTCGACGGCGAGGTCCGCCACTTCGCGCTCGGCGGCACGGAGTGGCGGCCTCTGGAACCGCAGGCCGGGTACGCCGAGAGCGGCCGGGGCATCGGTCTGCTCGACTTCGTCCTGGCCGACGGTCAGCGTCCACCGCGCGCGGGCGGCGACGTCGCGTTGCACGTCCTCGAGACGATGACCGCGCTGCTGGAGTCGGCGGCGAAGGGTCAGCGGATCGAGCTGACGACGACGGCGCGGCGGCCCGACGCGGTGCCGCTCACTCCGGCCGACAAGTGGAAGGGGCGCTGACCGGTCGCGCGGCGGACGTCAGATGGTGATGACGACCTTCGCCCGGGCGTGATCGCCCTCGACGTACCGAATGGCGTCGGGGACCTCGTGCAGCGGGTACGTCCGGTCGATGACCGGGGTGAGGTGGCCGGCCTCGACGTGGGCGCGGAGGGTGTCGAGGTGTCGACGGTCCGGCGTCGTGGTGAGCGTGACGATGCGCTGTCGGACCAGCGGCGCGAGCAGTCGGCCGCGGGCGATCAGCCACACCGGCCCGACGAGGCTGCCGCCGCCGTACACGCCGCCGCCGGAGAGGACCAGCGTCCCGGTCGGTGTCAGCGCCCGCCGCAGTTCGGTGAGTGAGCGGTTGCCGACCAGGTCGAGCACGACGTCGTGGCGGCGTGTGCCGTCGGCGAAGTCGTCCCGGCGGTAGTCGACGACGTCGTCGGCGCCGAGGGAGCGGACCAGGTCGACGTTGCGGGTGCTGCACACGCCGGTCACGGTCGCGCCGAGTGCCCTGCCCAGTTGCACGGCGAGGGTGCCGACGCCGCCCGAGGCGCCGTTGACGAGCAGGCGCTGACCGGGCTCGACCCGCCCCGCGTCGCGCAGCCCCAGGAGCGCGGTGATGCCGGCCAGCGGCAGGGCCGCCGCCTGGTGCGGAGTCAGGTTCGCCGGCATGGCCGCGACCTGCGTCTCGGGCACGCACGCGTACTCGGCGAACGCGCCGTTGGCGTCGCCGAGGTCGCCGAAGACGGCGTCACCCACCCGGACGTCCCGCACGTCGGCCCCGACGGCCTCGACGCGACCGGCGATGTCCCGGCCGCGGATGCGCGCGCGAGGCCGCGAGGGGCCCATCGCCAACCGCGCCATCCGGGGATCGCCGCGCATCGCATGCCAGTCGTACGCGTTGAGCGAGGCCGCCTGCACCCGGACGAGCACGTCGTTCGGGGCGGGCACCGGCGTGGCGACGTCGGTGAGCGCGAGGGTCTCCGGGCCGCCGTATCGGTCCTGCACGATCGCCTTCATGGCCCCTCCTCGGGGTGTACGGTGTACACCAACGCTAAGTGTACGCCGTACACCTGTCAAGACGGTTATGGTTCAACGACCGCCGGACAGGACGAGGACGAGATGGCTGAGCAGGCTGAGACGCTGCGCCGGACGCCGCTGAGCAGGGACCGCATCCTGCGCGCGGCCGTCGCGCTCGCCGACGAGGCCGGCATCGAATCCCTCAGCATGCGCAACCTCGCCCAGGATCTCGGCGTCGTACCGATGGCTCTCTACAAGCACGTGGCCAACAAGGACGAACTGCTCGACGGCATGATCGACGTGATCGTCGACCAGATCGACCCGGTCGCGCCCGACACGCACTGGAAGGACGCCACCCGCCGGCGCGTCCTCTCGGCACGGGAGGTGCTGCGCCGTCACCCCTGGGCCCCCCTGGCGATCGAGTCCCGGAACATGGCCACGCCGGCCGTCCTCGCCTACCTCGACTCGGTGGTCGCTACCTTCCGAGCCGGCGGATTCTCCGCCAACCTCGCCCACCACGTGATGCACACGATGGGCAGCCGGGTCCTGGGCTTCAGTCAGGAGTTGTTCGACGACGCCCGCCGCGTCGGTCGGTCCGGAGCGGCCAGCCCCGAGCCTGCCGCCGCCCTGCCGCCGGAGTTCGCCGACCGGTTCCCGCACCTGGCGGAGATCGCCACGGCGGCCTCGCACGACGACCAGTCGGTCGTGGGGCAGGGCTGCGACGACCAGTTCGAGTTCGCGTTCGCGTTGGACCTGCTGCTGGACGGCATCGAACGGCTGCACGAGCAGGGCTGGACGTCGCCGCGACGATCCCGGTGACGCCGAGTCTTCACCCGGATGTCACCGCCCGAACCCACGGGTGATGCGTCGGCGTCTGTCGGCGGGGGTTGGCTGTCGGCCGTCGCACTTGTCCTGACCAGGAGCTGATCCGCGTGCCTTCCTCCCGTCGTACCTTCCTCGCCGGCGGCGCCGCCGCCGGTGTGGGCCTCGCCGTCGCCGGTGGCCTGCCGTCCCTGGCGCAGGCCAGCCCCGGCCGGCCGCACTCGCCGGGCTCGGGCGGTCACGTCCCCTTCCCGCCGCTCGTGGACGACCCCAAGGGGGTCCTGGCCCTGCCCGAGGGCTTCCGCTACACCGTGGTCACCCGGGCTGGCGTCACCAGACTCGACCGTGGACAGGGTGTGACCCCGTCGGACCACGACGGCATGGCCGTCTACGACGCCGGGCACGACCGCTACACCCTGATCCAGAACCACGAGATCGACCCGGGCGCCGAGTTCGGCGTGCCGCACGTGAAGGGCACCGTCTACGACGCGAGCGCCGTCGACGCCGGTGGTTGCACCGTGATCAGGACCGACCGTGCGGGGCGCAACCTCGGCGAGTTCGTCGCGCTCTCCGGCACCATCTCCAACTGCGCCGGCGGGCCCACCCCGTGGGGCACCTGGCTGACCTGCGAGGAGACCGAGGACCGCGCCGGCGACAGGTGGGAGGAGGGCGACCGCTCCGGCGTCTTCGCCAAGGACCACGGGTACGTCTTCGAGGTCTGGGCCGACGGCAGCGCGGACCCGAGGCCGATCAAGTGCCTCGGCCGCTACTCGCACGAGGCCCTGGCGATCGACAAGGACCGCACCCACGTCTACCTCTCCGAGGACGCCGACGAGCCCAACGGCCTCTTCTACCGCTGGTCCGCGCCGCGCGGCGTGAAGCTGGGCCCCGGCGTGCTGACCCGCCTCGCACCGAACGCCGGTGTCCTCGCCGCGATGCAGATCATCATGGACGACGGTTCGGTGCTGCCGGACGTCGCCTACCTGACCTCCGCCCAGCTCGGCCGCCCGTTCGCCGTCCGGTGGATCGAGGTGCCGGACCGCGACGCGCGGCACACCTCCGTCCGCGAGCAGTTCACCGACGGTCAGGTCACCCGTGGCCGCAAGTTCGAGGGCGTGTGGAGCACCGACGAGGGCGTGTACGTCGTCAACTCCTACGCGTGGGACGAGGGTGACCTGCCGGCGGACGCGGCGCCGCACGACGGCATGGTGTGGTTCTACAACTTCAAGGACCAGACCATCCAGCTCGTCACGTACTTCCCGCACCAGGGCGCCTCCGAGGAGGGGACGCCGGTCAGGTACACCGACATCACCTTCGACGGCCCGGACAACGTGACGGTCACCCCGTGGGGGAGCCTCGTGCTCGCCGAGGACGGCAAGGGCGCCTCCCACGTGCTCAGCACCATCCCGGGCGGGCCGACGTACGCGATCGCCCGCAACCAGCTCAACGACTCGGAGTTCTGCGGGCCGACCTTCAGCGCCGACGGGAAGGTGCTGTTCGTGAACATGCAGGACCCGGGTCTGACCCTGGCCATCACCGGCCCGTGGGAGAAGTACCTGGGCTGACGACGAACACGACCGACAGGTGGGGACCAGGCGGCAGCCCGGTCCCCACCTGCGGTTTTTTCAAACCTCCGCAGTGCCTGACTATTGTCACGAGTTCGCGTGCACCTCGCACCGGAGCCGGTGACTAAGCGCACTGGAGCCCACCCAGGCTCGTCGATGAGACTCGATGCAACGCCGGAAGACAGCAGCCGGCCGGATTCGAGAGGTGGCGGGACGGTGGACGAACGCTACGACAGCTACTGCGCCGCGGATCGCCTCTTCTACGACTCGCTCGGCAGCGCCGTCGCGCAGCCCGTCTTTCCGGCCGCGGAGCGCCCGATCCCGACCGGCTGGCGACGCGAGCCGCTCGACGACTGGCTGATCTACGCGCCGGACGGCGGCTCGCTCCCGCAGCAGGGCTGGAAGATCCACGTGTCGGCGGGGCTGGAGAACGCCGAGCGGGTGCTCGACGCGGTCTGGGACTACTGCGTCCCCCGGGGCCTGTCCTTCAAGTTCCTCCGTGGGCCCCGCACGCTGCTGCTGCGCAACTCCAAGTACGCCTCCCGGGCGGCCAGCGGCAAGTTCATCACCGTCTACCCGCACGACGACGCGGAACTGGAGCTGGTCTGCAAGGAACTCGACGAGCTGCTGACCGGCGAGTCCGGGCCGTACATCCTGAGCGACCTGCGCTACGGCGCCGGCCCGGTCCACGTGCGCTACGGCGGCTTCGCGGCCCGCTACTGCCACTCGCCCGACGGCCAGGTCGTGCCGGCGATCGAGGACGACTCCGGCACGCTGGTGCCGGACCGCCGCGATCCCGTCTTCCACGTACCGGCGTGGGTCACCCTGCCCGACTTCCTCGGCCCGCACCTGGCGGCCCGCGGCGGCACCAGCACCGACCAGGTGCCCTACCGGATCGAACGGGTCATCCACTTCTCCAACGGCGGTGGACTGTACGTGGGCCGGGACCTGCGCACCGACACCGAGGTGGTGCTCAAGGAGGCCCGTCCGCACGCCGGCCTGGACGCCGACGGCACCGACGCCGTCGCCCGGCTGGCCCGGGAGGCCGACGCCCTGCGACAGCTCGCCGACCTGCCGCAGGTGCCACGGGTGCACGACGAGTTCGACCTGGGGGAGCACCGGTTCCTCGCGCTCGAGTTCATCGAGGGTCGACCGTTGAACAAGGTGCTCGTCGACAGGTACCCGCTGATCGACGCCGACGCGACGGACGACGACCGGGCGGCGTACGCCCGCTGGGCCCGGCACGTCCACGAGCAGGTCGAGACCCTCATCGCGGCGATCCACGAACGCGGTCTGGTCTACGGGGACCTGCACCTGTTCAACATCATGGTCCGCCCGGACGACCGGGTCGCCCTCGTCGATTTCGAGGTGACCGCCCCGATCGACGGGCACCGCCGCCCGGGGCTGCGCAACCAGGGTTTCGCCGCGCCGCGGGACCGCACCGGGCCGGCTGTCGACAGGTACGCCCTGGCGTGCCTGCGGTTGGCGCTGTTCCTGCCACTGACCCAGCTGGTGCGGCTCGCCCCGGCGAAGGCGGCGCACCTGGCCGACGTCATCGCCGCCAACTTCCCGGTGCCGAGGTCCTTCCTCGACGCCGCGGTCGAGGAGATCACCGGCGGCCCGCAGGTCGCGGACCTGCACCACGCGCCCGTCACGCGGGAGAAGCTGGCGACGGCCATCCTGGCCAGTGCCACCCCGACGCGCGACGACCGGCTCTTCCCCGGCGACATCGAGCAGTTCCGCAGCGGCGGCCTCAACCTCGCGCACGGCGCGTCGGGAGTGCTGTACGCGCTGCACACGAGCGGCGCCGGACGCTGGCCCGAGCACGAGGACTGGCTGGTACGACGGGCGACCGCGCCCCCGTCCGGCACCCGCTGCGGCTTCTACGACGGGCTGCACGGCGTCGCCCACGTCCTCGACCGCCTCGGACGCCGCCAGGCCGCGCTGGACGTGCTCGACATCTGCCTGCGTGAGCCCCTCGACGGGCTCGACCACAGCCTGGCGAGCGGGTTGTCCGGGATCGCGCTCAACCTGGCCGAGCTGGCCGCCCGCACCGGGGAGGTGTCGTTGCGCGACGCCGCGTGGCGGGCCGCCGAACGGGTGATCGGGCAGCTGGCCGACGACCCCGGCCCGGACGTCAGCGGGGGTCGGAATCCGTACGCCGGGCTGCTGCGCGGCCGGACCGGGCCGGCGTTGATGCTGCTGCGGCTCTACGAACTCACCGGTGACGAGGACCTGTTGGAGCACGCCGCCACGGCGCTGCGCCAGGATCTGCGCCGGTGCGTGCTGCGCCCGGACGGTGCCCTGGAGGTCAACGAGGGCTGGCGGACCATGCCGTACCTGGCACACGGCAGCGTCGGTATCGGACTGGTCCTCGACGCGTACCTGCGCCACCGCGACGACGACCGGTTCGCCGAGGCCAGCGCCGGCATTCGCCGCGCGGCACGGTCACCGTTCTACGCGCAGTCCGGGCTCTTCGCCGGCCGGGCCGGCATCATCGCCTACCTCGCGGCCTCGGTCCACGACGGCGACCGCCGGGAACTCGCCGCGCAGGTGGACCGGCTGGCCTGGCACGCGCTGCCGTACCAGGAGGGGACCGCGTTCCCCGGTGAGCAGTTGCTCCGGCTCTCCATGGACTTCGGCACCGGCACCGCCGGCGTGCTGTACGCGCTGACCTGCGCGCGGCAGGACGATCCGCCGGTGCTGCCCTTCCTCGCGCCCCTGCCGGGCGCAGAGACTCCCCCGCGACAGCGGGGGCGACCGGATCGACGAAGGCATGGAAGGGAGGTGAACGACATGGCGCTTCTGGACCTCCAGGGCCTGGAGATGGCTCCGGCCGACCGTACGGGTGGCGGTAGCCGGGCGAGCCTGCTGCTCTGCGGCGACAGCTCGCTCTCCGTCACGACCTGCAACTGATCCGTCGCATCAACGTGATCGCCCTGGGTGGGTAGACGTGCCCACCCAGGGCGACCGCGTAGCACCGGGAGGACCGATGTCGACGTTCGACGCGGGGGACCGGCTGCTGCGGCGGACGGTCCTTGCCGGCGGAGGCTGGACGGCCGGCCTCGCGGCGGTCGCGCTACTGGGCGCGGCCGCCGAACTGTTGCTTCCCGCGGCCCTGGGCCGCGCCGTCGACGCCGCCCTCACCGGCGGCTCGATCTGGTGGGCGGTGTCCGCCTGCGGCCTGGTCGTCGCCCTCGTCTGCGTCGACGCCCTGACGGATCTGACCAGCGGATTCGGTGCGGCACGCGCCACCGCCGGGCTACGCCGCCATCTGCTGCGCCACCTGTTCGCGCTGGACGTCCGTGCCACCCGTCGGTACCCGGTGGGTGATCTCGTCGGCCGCCTGGTCGGCCAGGCCGCCGACGCGGGACAGGCCGGCAACGCCGTGGTCCTGACCGTCGTGGCGGTGCTGCCGCCCCTCGGTAGCGTCGTCGCGCTCGCCATCCTGGAGCCGGTCCTGGGCATCACCCTGCTCGCCGGCCTCGTCCTGCTCGCCGTGCTCATGCGTGCCTTCGTGGCCGACGCCTCGACCGCGACCGCCGGGTACCAACGGGTGCTCGGCGTCATCGCCGGCCGGCTGCTGGAGTCGCTGACCGGGGCACGGACCATCGCCGCCGCCGCCACGCTGCGCCGCGAGGAGAACCGGGTGCTGGCGGCCCTGCCGGAGCTGGGTCGGCACGGTCGACGCACGTGGGACCTGTTGGCGAGGGCGAGCGCGCGCACCTCCGCCGTCGCGCCACTGCTGCACCTGAGCGTCGTAGCGGTCGGCGGGTACGCCCTGACGGCGGGCTGGCTCACGCCCGGCGAACTGGTCGCCGCCGTCCGGTACGCGGCCATGGGCGCCGGCCTCGGTGCGGTCCTCGCCACGCTCAACCACCTGGTACGCAGCCGTGCGGGGGCACACCGGGTGGCCGAGCCGCTGCGCGAGCCCGCCACCGCGACGGGCGACCGGCCCCTTCCCCCCGGCGGCGGTGCGCTGCGACTGCGCGGGGTGTGCGTGTACGGCGACGACGGCAGAGTCGTCCTGGACGGCATCGACCTGGACGTACCGGCGGGCGCGACAGTCGCCGTCGTCGGGGCGTCCGGCGCCGGTAAGTCGACACTGGCAGCCGTGGCCGGCCGACTGCACGACCCGGACCGCGGTGAGGTGCGCCTCGATGGCGTACCGCTGCGGGACCTCGACGCGTCGGCGTTACGCCGAGCTGTCGGCTACGCGTTCGACCAGCCGGTGCTGATCGGCGCCACCGTCCACGACGCGATCGGCCTGGCGTTGCCGGCCGCGTCCGCGACACCACCTGCCGACGGGCCTCCGGCCACGCCGGCGATCCTGCGGGCCGCGCGCGGTGCGGCGATCGACGACGTGATCGACCGCCTGCCCGAGGGGTACCGGACCCCGCTGACCGACACACCGCTCTCCGGTGGTGAGACGCAACGCCTCGGCCTGGCCCGGGCGTTCGCCGCCGAGCGGCTGCTCATCCTGGACGACGCCACGTCCAGCCTGGACACCGCTACCGAACACCGGATCACCGAGGCGGTCGTCGGGCGCGCCGGCGAGCGGACCCGACTGGTGGTCACCCACCGGACGGCGGCCGCCGCCCGCGCCGACCTCGTGGCCTGGCTGGACGGCGGTCGGTTGCGCGGCCTGGCGCCGCACCGGCGGCTCTGGGCCGACCCGGACTACCGGGCTGTCTTCGCGCCGGCCGGCGGTGGGTCGTGAAGCCGCTGACCGTACGCCAGGTGACCTGGCGGGCGCTGCGGGCCCGCCGGCGTGACCTCGCCCGGCTCGGCGGGTGGTCGCTCGTCGAGGCGTTTCCCGCGCTGCTCGCGGGTCTGCTGGTCGCCCGTGCCGTCGACGACGGCTTCCTGGCCGGGCGCCTGGTCGACGGCCTTGCGTGGTTGGGGGTCCTCGCCGTGGCCGTGCTGGTCGGCGCGGCGGCGACCGGGCGGACGTACCGGAGCCTCGGCGCGGTGGTCGAGCCGTTCCGCGACGAGGTGGCCGCCCAGGTGGTGCGGGGCGCGCTGCGCGATGCCACCCGTGCCGGTGGGCGCCCGGACAGCGCGGCGATGACCCGGCTGACCCACCAGATGGAGATCGTCCGGGACACCTTCGCCGGTCTGCTGATGGTGACGCGCGGCTTTCTCTTCTCCGCGGGCGCGGCTCTGCTCGGCCTCCTCGCCCTCGCGCCGGTGGCGGCTGCGCTGGCCGCCGCGCCGCTGGTCGCCGGCCTGGTCGTGTTCCTCGCCGCACTGCCGGCGATGGTCACCCACCAGCGGGCGTACGTCCGCGCGGGCGAGCGGTTGGGCCAGTCGGCAGCGACGGCGCTGGCCGGTCACCGCGACGTGCTCGCCTGTGGCGCTCAGGCACGCGTGGCATCCGAGGTGGAGCAGCGGGTGTCGGCGCAGGCCGCCGCCGAGCGCACCCTCGCGCGGATGGCCGTGATCCGCAGCCTCAGCCTCGGAATCGGCGGCTGGTCCCCGCTGGTGGTGCTGCTCGTGGCCGCCCCGTGGCTGGTCGACCGTGGCATGACGGCGGGCGCGATCCTGGGGGCGCTGATCTACGTGTCCACCGGACTGCAACCCGCCCTGCACACCCTCGTGCAGGGCCTCGGCGGCGGCGGGTTGCGCTACGCCGTCACCCTGGAGAACATCCTGCGCGTCTATCCCCACCTGCCGCCGTCCGCCGGGGAGACCCCTGGCCCGCGCCCGTCGACCGGGCCGGTCGGCGGCCTACCGGCCGCCGAGGTCCGGGGACTGACCTTCCGGTACGGCCCGAACGCCCGGTCCGTCCTGCGGAACTTCTCGCTGACCCTGGCCGACGGCGAACACCTGGCGGTCGTGGGGCCCAGTGGCGCCGGCAAGTCCACGTTGGCCGCCCTGCTGGCCGGTCTGGTGCCACCGCAGGAGGGCACGGTCCAGCTGGCCGGTACTCCGGTCGCCGACGCCGCGCCGGCCGTCCTGGCCCGGCTGCGGGTGCTGCTGCCCCAGGAGGCGTACGTCTTCACCGGCACACTCGCCGACAACCTGCGCTACCTGCGGCCCGACGCCGACGACGACACCCTTGAGGTCGCCCTCGACGCGCTCGGTGCGCGTCCCCTGGCGACCAGGCTGGGCGGCCTGGACGCGCCGGTCGTACCGGCCCTGCTCTCCGCCGGTGAGCGGCAGCTCGTCGCGGCGGTCCGGGCCTGGCTCGCGCCCGCCCCGCTGGTGCTCCTCGACGAGGCGACCTGCCACCTCGACCCGGCACGGGAGGCGACGGTCGAGGCCGCCTTCGCCCGGCGACCCGGCAGTCTCGTCGTGATCGCCCACCGGATCAGTTCGGCCCTGCGGGCCGGCCGGGTGCTGGTCCTCGACGGCGACGTGCCCGTCGAGGGGACGCACGAGCAGTTGCTCGACCGCTCCGCGACCTACCGGGCGCTCGTCGGCTGTTGGGACGAGCCGATGACCCCGTCCCGGACGGTGGAGCGGCAGGGCTGAGACCCGTCGCTCAGATCCACCCCGCCTCGCCCGCCATCCGTACGGCCTCCACCCGGGTGCGCGCACCCACCTTGCGGGCGATCCGACCGAGGTGGTTGCGGACGGTGCCCCGGCTGAGCCCCAACGCCGCCGCGACCTCGACGACCGGCGCCCCCGCCGCCGTCAACGTCAACACCTCCCGCTCGCGCTCGCTCAGCGGGTCGTCCGAGTGCAGGGCCGCGACGACGAGGTCCGCGTCCACGACGGGTTCTCGGCGCGCGAGTCGTCGGATGCCGTCGACGACCCGCTGGGGTGCGGCGTCGTTGCGCAGGACGCCGACCGTGCGGCCGGGGCTGAGCATGCCCCGCAGTCGCCGGGCCCGCTGCGGGTGGACAAGCATCAGGACGGGGCACAGGCCCAGTCGGCCGGGAGCCGCCGCCTCGACAAGGTCGAGGTCGGCCACCACCACGTCCGGGCGTTGGGCGTGGACGGCCGCCGGTACCGCGTCGCCGCGATCCACCTCCGCCACGACGCGGATGTCCTCCTCTGCGGCGAGGACGAAGGAGAGCGCCCCCAGCATCAGGGCCCCGTCCAGAGCGAGCAGGGTACGGATCACGACGAACCTTCCCGCGCGTGGACAACGATCACTCAACGTCAATATTCAAACACGCATCCTCCGGGGCCGCACGGCGACGGGGCGGGTCCACACACCTCCGACGGACCCGCTCCGAGATGCCTACAACCAGCCGTTGCGCCGGGCGTGCCACACCGCCTCCAGCCGGTTGCGGGCTCCGATCTTGTGCAGGATCGCCGACAGGTGATTACGCACCGTCCCGTGGGCCAGGAAGAGGCGGCCGGCGATCTCCTTCAGTGGCAGCCCCTCGGCCGCCATCCGCAGCACGTCCATCTCCCGAGGCGTCAACGGCATCTCCGGGGGACTGAGCACCGCCACGGCGGCGGTCGGGTCGATGGCCCGCTCGCCGGCAGCGAGCAGGCGAATCGACCGCACCAACTCCACCAGTGAGTTGTCCTTGCCGACCAGACCGCGCGCACCGGCAGCCAGCGCCGCCTCGACCAGCGCCGGGTTCCACCGAGGGCTCATCGCCAACACGGCGGTGTGCGGCGCCTCGACGTTTATCCGGGCGACCATCTCCACCGGATCGGGCAGCTCCGGATCAAGCGCCAGCACCACCACCTGGGGTCTGCACCGGCGGACCGCCGTCAACAGCTCGCCGACGCCCTCGACGTCGGCGACCACCTTCATGTCCTCCTCGCGGGAGAGCGCGGCGCAGAGTGCCCCGCGCAGCAAACCCATATCCTCGGCGACAACAACGTGGATCACCGTGTTTCTCCGATCTCAGGTGCACGTCACGACGGTCACCGAACCCGGAGTGTCCACGGGGCGGCCAGGACTGTCGTGCGCGAAAAGTCGGACGGCCAGGGACCCCCGCGGCACCATTGTGCGAGCGGGCGCGGGTGCCATCGACCAGGCCAGCGGGATGAGACCGACCAGGCGGGCCAGCAGCCCGGAGTCGGCGGGAGACCTCAGCCCGGGCGGGCGATCGCAGACGGAGTTCGGGTGTCGACGAAGAGCGGAACGAGGTGACAGGGCGCGGCGGTGCCGGGGTCTGACTGCCGATGAGCGGGTCGGACCAGACCCGGCGTGGGCGTGGCGCCCCCGTCGGTGCCGGCGGCGTCCTGGTCGGCCGGGGTGACGGGCTGACCCGGAGGGTAGGCCGCTACGGCCGGTGGGGCCGGGCGCGCGGCGAGGTGGCCCGGTGGGGCCATGGGAGGTAGGTGCGCCGCCACGGGTGTCGGCGGCGATGCTGCCGGGGGTGGCGTCGCCGCGGCGCATACGGGCGGCGGCGCCGGACCCGGCAGTGACGCTGGCAGGGCGGCCGGGCCCGGCGCGAAGGCCGCGCCGGCCGGTTCGAGCGCCGGGGGAGCGGGCCGCGCCCTCGGCGCGGGCACGATCACCGCGCCGAGGGCGGGCGGCAGGACGGCGTCGACGACACCCAGGAGGGCCGTGACGACCGGCGCGATCGGCAGTGCGCGCACGACATCGACGGCGGGTCGCAGCACAGGGGTGAGCAGGCCCGCCACGGCGGGCGAACCGAGCGCTCCGCGTAGCTGTCGGTGAACGGGCGCGGCGGCGGTCGGCTGCCGTGCGGGATCTGCCGTCGCTCGGGGCGGGCGGGCGCGGTGGGCGGG
Source organism: Micromonospora sp. NPDC005172 (assembly GCF_040608555.1). NCBI lineage: Bacteria > Bacillati > Actinomycetota > Actinomycetes > Micromonosporales > Micromonosporaceae > Micromonospora > Micromonospora sp. NPDC005172. Next base: position 3,728 of record NZ_JBEXIL010000001.1, on the reverse strand, counting down.
ACGATGAGTCGCTCGGGCCGCGGTCGAGGTGCGCAGCCGTTCGTGCCGCGCGGCGTCGGACCGTACGAGTGTGCCGGCCCGGGACGACGGCACGGACATCCGCGCCGCGTCGGTCGGGCGGCGGGACTCGGCCGGAGACGTCACATCGCGTGCGCCGACGACACCGGCGATCGCGCCGGTCAGCGGGGCACGCTGCCCGTGATGGCGGCGGTCCACGGCGCGTGGGCCGCGTCGGGGATCGTGGTCGGAGCGCTCGATGGTGGTGACCTGTCGGACCGGCTCCACCAGAGCGCCGAGCTGCCGATGAAGCTCGTCGCCCGAACTGCCGCGCGTGCCGTCGGCGCTGGCCGGCCCCTGGAACAGGAGGGCCAGGAGGAAGCCGCCCCCGACGGCCACCGCGATCAGCGCCAGACGCCGGGCGAGCCTGCGCAGACGGTTGACCACGACCGGCGTGGGTCGACCCGGCGCGGACGTCGGCGCGGTTCCGTTGACGGGACTTCGCACGCGGGCACGACCCCCTTCCCCTCTGGATTGCTGACCCATAGTAGCGATGCCATCACGTATGCGCATCCGCTGATGCGCACTGCGCGGACTGAGTGTCAGGCGGCCTGCGGTGGCTGCCCGCACCTTTTGCACCGATTGTGGGACTTATTCGCGTAAGCCCGGTTGATGTGAGTTCGGCTCGGCTACCTTCCCCGTGGGCGCGACAACCGATTTGTCGCTGTCTGCGCCGACTGTGGCGTACAGAGACACGGTGTACGGAGAAGGGCCAGATATGTCCAACCATCGACACCCGAACGTCAGCGATGCGGCGGCAGAGCAGCCACGTCCGCCGAGGAGGCGCAGGGCCCGCTGGCTCGTCGCCGGGGTGGCCGGCCTGACCGGGGTCGCCGGTCTGGCTGCCGTCGGCGTGCCCGGAGGCCTGACCGGAGCGCTCGGAGCGGGCGGAGCGCTGTTCGGGAAGCAGGTCCTTGCCGGCAGCAGCCGGCCGGCGGACGACGACAGCGGCAAGCACGATCCGGGCGGTCGCGACAAGGAGCACGGGGGCGACAAGGAGCGCGGGGACGGCGACTGGAGCGGTGGCGGCCGGGACGCCTGGGACGTATCGTGCGGTGCCAACGAGCTGATCGCCGCGATCGTCCGCGCGAACGCCGAGCACGGGGCGACACTCCGACTCGCCAAGGGGTGCACCTACACGCTCACCGCGTCGGCCCCCCAGCCGCCCGTGCCCCACGGCCCCGTCGGCCTGCCGATCGTCACCCAGCCGATCACGATCGACGGAAACGGCGCCACCATCGTCCGCGCTGCCGCCGCCACCCCGTTCCGGATCCTTGAGGTGGGGGCCGGCGGTGACCTGAAGCTCCGCGACGCCACCATCAAGGGCGGCGATGACACGAGTGGGATCGGCGGCGGAGGTGGCGGCATCCGCGTCGACGTCGGCGGCCGGGCCACCCTGGAGAACATCGACGTGGTCTTCAACCACACCAACGGCCCCGGTGGCGGGATCGCCAACTTCGGCGACACTCGGATCCTCGGCCGCAGCGATCACGGTGGCAAGGACAAGGGTGACAAGGGCCGGGACGGCAAGGACAAGGACGGCAAAGACCGGGAGCGCTACGGCGACGACGAGAGCCGGATCAGCGACAACGGCGCCCTGTTCGACGGTGGGGGCGTCTACAACAACGGCAACCTCACCGTGAAGAACACCAGCCTCAGCGACAACAGCACGATCGGAGTCGTCAACATCCTCCCGATCGGTGGCGCGGGCGGTGGTCTGTCGAACTCCAGCACCGCGGTGCTCGACGACGTCCGCGTGCACCACAACAGCGCCGGTTTCCGGGGCGGTGGCATCCGCACCGGCATCAACGCCACCACCACGGCCAGGAACATCGAGGTCAGCGAGAACACGACCGGCAGCGAGGGCGGCGGCATCTTCACCGACGGCATCTTCCAGCTCCAGCACGGCAAGATCTTCCGGAACGACGCCGGCCAACGCGGCGGCGGCGTCTTCAACCAGATCGGCCGGTTCGTGGCCGAGGACAGCCAGATCAGTGAGAACGCCGCCAGCACGAGAAGCACCATCGAGAACGGCGGCGGCGTCTACAACGGCAGCGGTGTGGTCGTGCTGCGGCACACCCTCGTCAGCCGCAACAAGGCCTTCGGCACGAACTCACGCGGCGGCGGAATCTACAACAACGCCACCCTCACCCTCACCGAATCCACGGTGACGGAGAACGTCTCCGTGGTGGCGCCGGGTGGGGTCTTCAACGACGGTGGTCAGGTGTCCGTGGACGACAAGTCGGCCATCAGCGGCAACCGCCCCACCAACTGCACGCCCAGCGCCCCACCCGTACCCAACTGCTTCGGCTGACCACCGCGGCACCCGGTCCCGCCCACGGTCCGATCCGATCGGACCGTGGGCGGGATTCGCCGCGTGCGGTCAGAGCCGGGAGGTGAAGGTGGCCAGGAAGCGGTGCGGGGTGACCGCGCCGCTGTTGTCGAAGCAGATCACGTCGACGTCGGCGTTCGTGGTGTACGTCCACGCCTGGGTGAGGTGGCAGTAGTTGCTGCCGGCGCCCTGCGCCACCACCTGGGCGTGCGTCTCCTTGAGGCCGACCTGCGGGAAGGTCGCCAGATAGCGGCCGGCGGGCACCAGCGCCGCCACGTTGTTCGCGCCGACGCCGAGCACCGAGTTGTCGTTGGTGGGCCCGCCCACTGCGGTGCCCAGGTAACCGAAGTACGACGGCGGGCCCAGGGAACCGATCACCGGCCGGCGACGGTGGTACGAGAGGGCGAAGTCGGTGTTGACGAACGCCCCGGCCTGGTCGTAGCAGAAGACGTAGACCTGCACGTCGGTTCCGACCGCGCTCCACGAGTAGACCTTGCAGCGGCGGGGTCCGGCGTTCGGCTGTACGGCGGTGACCTGCACGTTGCCGGCGAGCACGCCGGCCAGCCCGACGCCGGGCAGCCGCACCAGATACTGCCCGACGCCCACCGGCCCGGCCGTGTTCACCACCCCCGTCGAGTTGTACCACTGCGCCACCGCCCCGCTGGCCCACTGCACGAACGCGTGCGAATTGCCGGCCGGCAGCGCGCCCGAACTGGTCGTCCAGAGCACGGTGAACGGGGTGTCCTCGCGTGTGCCGCCGGGTCGGTGGCACTGCACGTCGACGATCTCGTCGACGCCGGACTGGAACCAGCGGACCACCTCGCAGTAGTGCCCGGTCCGGTTCACCGGGGTCACGTGCGGCACGCCGCGCGCACCCGCGCCCACCTGCGGGAAACGGACCTGGAACCGGCCGGGCGCGAGCTTGACGCCGTCGGCCCAGGCGGCCGGGAATGCCGTCTTCCAGCTACCCCACTGCCGGCTGGTGTCCAGCACGGTCCAGACCGTGACGGTGGGGTCCTTGACGTACGCGAATCCCCAGCGGTCGGCGGTGGCCGCGGCGGCCGGCGCCGGTGGCGCGAGTGCGCTGGCTGCCAGGACGGCAGCCAGCGCGGCGGTCACGAACGAGCGGAGACGCATGTGTTCCTCCATTCGACAGGGACGTGTCGGAGAGGAGTGTGCGGTAGGTGATGTCTCGGTGACAATCGGCTACTATGCGCTGCGGTGTCGGGTGTCGGCCACCGGCCGCCCGTCCATGCCGGACGGCCCCCACGCTCGGCCGCAGCCGGTCCCGTGCAGATGAGGGTCATCGCGAAGTGCCCCCGCAGTCGGGTCATCGTGC